>NZQO01000018.1 GCA_002693605.1 Flavobacteriaceae bacterium | reverse complement strand
TACGACCTGCAACCGGAAATGAGCGCCTATGAAATTCGTGACAAGATATTGCCGGAACTAACGAACCAGACGGCCGATTTCATCTGCCTTAATTTCGCCAATCCCGACATGGTCGGGCATACCGGAGTTTTTGTAGCCGCCATAAAAGCTTGTGAAACGGTTGATAACTGCACCAAAAATATTGTAGAGGTAGCCATGCAACAGGGCTATACTACGCTAATTTTAGCCGATCATGGCAACAGCGAGGTTATGCGCAATCCGGACGGCTCGCCAAATACGGCCCACACGACCAACCCCGTACCGATTATCGTGATAGACACGGACATTAAATCGGTAAAAAATGGTATTTTGGGAGATATTGCCCCAACGGTCCTGCATATTATGGGTTTAGAAAAGCCAAAGGCAATGACACAATCAACTTTAGTTTAAATTTAAGACCATGAAATTAGCTACACACTTCATAATTTTAATTCTGCTCGTCGCCTGCGGATCTCCAAATAACAAGGAAACCGTAGCGAATACCGAGGAAACCGCACAGATAAAAAAAGATTCTCTCAACAAACTCGTCGAGGATGAAATAGATGGCGGCCAGATGCTAATTGGAGAAATTGACAAAGAGGGACTTCAGCACGATTTGTTCGAATCGTGGTTCCAACCGGATACCGCAGCGCACCTTTCGGATACTGCGGTCGTCAAAAAATTGGCTCCGCTCCTCGAGGATGTTCGTATTAAGGCGTTTATGGGCACTTGGTGCGAAGATAGCCAGCGTGAAATACCCACTTTATACAATATCCTGGCAACCAGCAATTATAACATGGAAAATTTCACCTTGTATGCCGTGGATCATGATAAGGAAACCCCACAAGATTTCGAAGAAGGACTCGAAATCGAGTACGTGCCAACTATTATATTTTACAGGAACGACAAGGAAATTGGTCGGTTCGTAGAGTACGCCCAACAGTCGTTAGCAGACGATATGCACGCAATTCTGAGTGGTGAGGCATATAGCCACCCCTATGCCGAATAATGCTTTTGCAGGCGGGGAATTCTTCGTATTTTTGCCCTTTGAAAAACCGTTTATGCTGACTGATACTTATACCATTGCCGTAGATTTCGATGGCACCATCGTGGAGGATGAGTTTCCTCGTATCGGGAAGCCCATAATTTTCGCCTTCGATACGCTAAAGAAATTACAGGAAAATGGGCACCGTCTCATTCTCTGGACATACAGGGACGGAAAGCGGCTGCAGGAAGCTGTGGATTTCTGCCGGCAACATGGAATCACCTTTTATGCGGTTAACAGGAGTTTTCCAGAAGAAGAATATGACACCAAGTACAGCCGAAAAATAAACGCAGATTACTTTATAGACGACCGAAATATTGGTGGCTTAATGAGCTGGGGCGAAATTTACCAATTGCTAGTGGCCGACGGTTCCCTTCCCTCCAAGACAAACAAGAAAAGAAAAAAAGGATGGTTTTCCTTTTAAACCCAATACCATGATCATACCCAAAACCCGAGAAGAAATTGAATTGATGCGAGAGGCCGCCCTAGTGGTTTCCAAAACCTTGGGAATGCTTGCCAAGGAGGTGAAGCCGGGCGCAACCTCGTTGAAGTTAGACGCCCTTGCCGAGGAGTTCATTCGCGATCACGGGGCCGTTCCCGGTTTCTTGGGGTTGTACGATTTCCCAAATTCCCTGTGTATGAGTCCGAATGCCCAAGTTGTGCACGGTATTCCTAATGATACTCCCTACGACGAGGGCGATATTATATCAATCGATTGCGGAGCGGTTAAGAACGGATTTTATGGGGACCACGCCTATACTTTCGAGGTGGGCGAGGTAGCGCCCGAGGTTAAGAAATTATTGCAGGTTACCAAGGAGTCGCTGTATATCGGCATTCGCGAATTTAAGGAAGGGAATCGCGTGGGCGATGTGGGGTTCGCTATCCAGCAACATTGCGAGGAGCACGGCTATGGCGTGGTACGCGAACTGGTAGGCCACGGCCTGGGTAGGACCATGCACGAGGATCCCGAAATGCCTAATTACGGGCGGCGCGGCCGCGGCAAGAAATTTGTCGAGGGCATGACCGTTGCCATAGAGCCCATGATTAATCTTGGCACCCGGCGCATCGAGCAACTACGAGACGGCTGGACCATACTTACCAAAGACCACAAGCCCAGTGCGCACTTTGAGCACAACGTGGCCATTGTAGACGGAAAACCGGAATTGCTATCAACCTTCGGATATATTTATGAAGCATTGGGCATTATTAGCGACGAAGAAGACGAATTTCGTCAAACCGCACTGGTGCTCTAACATTAGGGAGCATGCAACAATTCTTTAAATTTTTTCTGAATCTGGTTCCGCGACCGCTCTTAATACGGTTGAGCTATGCGATACGGCCGTTCGTGGCTTTTTTCCTGAGAGGAAACAGGTATACCGACCCGATTGACGGAAAATCGTACCGAAAATTTCTACCCTACGGTTACGGAAATGTTCGCGACAACGTGCTCGCACCCGGCACCCTCTCGCTAGAAAGACATCGACTTTGCTGGCTCTACCTAAGCAGGGAAACCACGTTTTTTTCAGAAAATAACACCGTGTTGCATTTTGCGCCCGAACAGGCCTTTTACCACCGTTTCAGAAAACTGGAAAATCTGGATTATACCACTACCGACCTGAACTCTCCCATAGCCGATGTGAAGGCAGATATTTGCGACCTTCCGTTTGACTCTAACACCTACGACTTCGTTATCTGCAACCACGTGCTCGAGCATATCCCCAACGATACCCAGGCGATGGAGGAACTTTTCAGGGTACTCAAACCCGGTGGCACGGCCATTTTACAAGTTCCGTTGGAAAATGAGAGGGAGACAACCTTTGAGGACAACAGCATTACTGACCGCGCCGAGCGGGCCCGCATCTTCGGGCAATACGACCACGTTCGAATTTATGGAATGGATTACTTCGCGAAATTGGCCGCCATAGGGTTCAAGGTAGAAGCGGTTGACTACACCCGGCAATTTTCCGAAGAAATGATAGCGAAATATCGCTTGGCCAAGGGCGAGCTCGTACCGGTTTGCAAAAAACCGCTATAACAATTTTTTGAACCCCGGCGAGACGAAAACTGTCGCTGTTCCCTGGGTATCGTTATAGGTTAAGTACGCTTCAACGTTGGTCAAAGTTTCCAATATAACCTTCGATTTTTCGAGCCCCAGGGCCATAAATGCCGTCGCGTAAGCATCGGCCATAGCACACGTGGGGGCCAGGACCGTGGCACTGGTAATATTGCTCTGCTCTGCCGAGCCGGTTAACGGATTTAGCGTATGCACGTATTTCTTGCCCGTGAGCGAATCCACACGGAATTTCCGGTAGTTCCCCGACGAGGCCATTGCCTGGTTTCGCAGCGGTATTACCGCTTCGTAACTTCTATCATCCAGGCGAGAATCGATCGCTTCAATACCTACGGTCCAGGGTTTCTGTTTTGCAACGTGGGTGCCCTTGGCCAGCAACTCACCGCCAAGCTCAATAAGGTAATTTGTAACGCCTTTTTTCTCGAGATAAGCGCCAATCTTATCGATTCCGTAGCCTTTGGCAATCGCGTTAAAATCGAAGTAAATTTCAGGAAATTTCTTTTCCACGGTATTGTTTTCGGTCAGTCGCACTTTCTGGAAGCCCACGTAGCGCAGCAATGAATCCACAACGGTACTATCCAATTTCCGAAGCGGAGCCGATTCCCCGAACCCATAGGCATTTCGAAGTACGCCCACCGTCGGGTCAAAATACCCATCGGTTTTGCGATAGATTTCGTCGGAAAGCTGGAAAACATCAATAAAGATGGAATCTACCACGACAGTGGCATCGCCTTGGTTTATCAACGAAATATCGCTGTTAGGCATATACGTGCTTACCGAACTATTCACGGCCTGCACGACCGAATCTATACCGCGTTGCGCATCGAATTCCGAAGTAGCATAATATTGAATGGAGTAACTCGTGCCGAAGGCCTCGCCCTGAACCGCCCGATAGGTCGCCTCGTTATTGCCGCATGACCATAAAAAGGCAAGCGTTACTATAGAAATAACTATCCTCATAAAATTTGCTGAAGGCCGTTATAGATCATCGTGTAATCCTCATTTTTCAATACGGGCTTGCCGTAGTCACTTCCGTGGCCAAGGCCAACGCCAGCGTAAAAAGTCTTCGCCTCAAACTTATCGGCGTGCGATTTTATGGTTTGCATAAAAACGGGGTCGTAGCCGTTGGCGTCATCTGGATACGAGATGGCGCGCACGATTACGAAGTGCAATTCCTTATCCTTCAACGCGACAAATTGCGGGTCTTTCTTGAGCTTCGAATTAACGCCCAAAAATTCGAATCCCTTTTCTTCCAGGTCCTTGCCCACGATGTTCATCGCCAAGTTGTGCAACTCCTGCTCGGTAAGTTTTTGTGACATATCGCAAAGATACAGCGCCGAAACGGGATAAAAAAAATCCGCCCCGTAATGTACGGGGCGGATTTGTATACGTAACATGAATGGGGGCTATCCTCCGAAATCGTCGAAACGGATATTCTCATCGGGAATCCCGAAATCCTCGCCCATTTTCTGAACGGCCTGGTTCATTAACGGAGGGCCGCAGAAATACAGTTCAATCTCCTCGGGTTCCTCGTGCTTACTCAAATAGTTATCGATTACCACTTGGTGGATAAAACCTACGAAGCCATCGCCCTCATCATTTATATCTTTTTTCACCTTCCAGTTGTCCTCTTCCATAGGTTCAGACAGGGCCAGGTAGAACTTGAAGTTCGGAAATTCTTTCTCCAACTCACGGAAATGGTCTAGGTAGAACAACTCGCGCTTAGATCGTCCGCCGTACCAGTAAGTCACTTTCCGACCGGTGTGCAAGGTCTTGAAAAGGTGGTACAGATGTGAACGCATAGGGGCCATTCCGGCACCACCACCCACATAGAGCATTTCGGCATCGCTATGGTTGATGAAGAATTCGCCAAACGGACCAGAAATGGTAACCTTATCGCCCTTCTTACAGTTAAAGATATAGGAAGAGGCAATACCGGGGTTTACGTTCATCCACTGGTTTTTATCGCGGTCCCACGGCGGGGTCGCAATACGTACGTTCAGCATAACCTCACGCCCTTCGGCTGGGTAGGAGGCCATAGAATAGGCACGCTCAATGGTCTCGGTGTTTTTCATCACCAACGGCCACAGGCCAAATTTATCCCATTCCTCCTGAAACTTATCGGGACGGTCGTGCTCCTCAGGGTGCGCGGTAATGTCGATATCTTCGTATTTCACCTCGCAGGGTGGAATCTCAATCTGAATGTACCCGCCGGCCTTGTAGTTCATGTCCTCGGGAATCTCTACCACGAATTCCTTGATAAAAGAAGCCACATTGTAGTTTCGAACGACGGTTGCCTCCCACTTCTTTATTCCGAAGACCTCCTCGGGAATATGGATGTTCATGTCCTGCTTTACCTTTACCTGGCAAGATAAACGTGCGCCTTCCTTCAGCTCCTTTCGCGTAAAGTGCGGGGTTTCGGTAGGAAGTGCTTCACCGCCACCCTCCAGTACGTGACATTCGCACTGAATGCAGGTACCACCACCCCCACAGGCCGAAGGCAAGAAAATCTTCTCGGCACTAAGGGTAGACAACAAGGTGCCCCCAGAGGGAACCTCAATTTTTTTCTCTTCGTTGATGGTAATGGTAACCGGACCAGACGGCGACAGTTTCTGCTTGGTAAAAAGCAGTAAGGACACCAATAAAAGGATCAATACCAAAAAGGCAACCACGGTTGCAATGATAACTCCTAATGTGCTTGCAGCTAAAAACATATTATTCTTGTGTTATTAGGGTTGAAACTTCAGCGGTTTCGGTTGTTTCGATCGTAGGGTCAATTTGTGCCCCAATACCTTCTCCTTCCAACGAGCTAGTCTCTTCTCCACCTCCTGTAAGCATCCCCCCAAAACTCATAAACCCAATAGCCATGAGACCGGTTATGATAAAGGTGATACCCAGACCACGAAGGGCGGGAGGCACGTTAGAATATCTAATTTTCTCGCGTATTGCCGCGATGGCCAAAATTGCGAGGAACCAACCAATACCCGAACTGAAACCGTAGTTAAGGGCTAGGTCGAAGCTAGCGATATCGCGCGATTGCATAAAGAGCGAACCCCCGAGAATGGCACAGTTAACCGCAATTAGCGGCAAGAATATACCCAATGAATTGTAGAGGGAGGGCGAAAATTTTTCAACAACAATTTCTACCAATTGTACCATTGTGGCGATGGTAGCAATAAATAGGATAAATGACAAGAAGCTAAGGTCGTACTCGGCATATTCCGGGCCCAACCACGTAAGCGCACCTTCCTGTAAAATGTATTGGTCCAGTAGCCAGTTGAGCGGCACGGTAACCGTCAATACGAAGATAACCGCGGCACCTAGGCCCACGGCCGTACTTACCTTTTTTGAAACGGCCAGGTAGGAGCACATACCCAAGAAGTAGGCGAACACCATATTGTCCACAAAAACCGATTTAAAAAACAATTCTATATGTTCCATAATTTTATCTGAAATTTTAAAGGTGCGCTCTGAAACGCGATGCTATCGCCATCCGAACTTCCCTCCTACTATCATTTAATTTTCTTCAATCAAGGCCTTATTTCGGCTACGCTGCACCCAGATGATTATACCCACCACGATCAATGCCATTGGGGGCAATACCATAAACCCGTTGTTTTCGTATCCAATTGCGTACAGGCCAGTTTTCTCCACAGGATCACCAAGTACCGGGAAACCGAAGAGGGTGCCCGACCCTAACAGCTCGCGGAAAAAGCCCACGATTACCAAGATGAGTCCGTAACCCGCAGCATTACCAATGCCGTCCAAAAAGGAGCGCCAAGTTCCATTAGCCAATGCAAAGGCCTCAAAACGGCCCATAATGATACAGTTGGTAATAATCAGGCCAATAAATACCGAAAGTTCCTTGCTTAGCTCATATGCAAATGCCTTGAGCACTTGGTCTACGATAATCACCAGGGTCGCAACTACGACTAGCTGTACGATAATTCGAATTTTTGAAGGGATGATATTCCGCATAAGCGAAATCACCACATTCCCCACGCCCATTACGAACATTACCGAAATGGCCATAACGATGGAAGGTTTTAACTGAGCAGTGATGGCCAGCGCAGAGCAGATACCCAATACCTGAATGGTAATAGGGTTGTTATCCGCTAGCGGATCCATTAACAATTTGCCGTCTTTTTTAGAAAGTAATGCCATAATGTTAGTTATTACCTGTACTTAAATTTTTGAAAAAAGGAACGTATTCCTTCACGTCCTGTCGAAGCATCGTGGTGACTCCATCGCCGGTAATGGTAGCACCTGCAAGGGCATCTACCTCGTTATCGGATTTGTCTAGGTTTTTAGGGTCGTTATTTCCCTTGGCCACTGCAATTCCCTCAAACTCTTCGCCGGTAAGGAATGCCTCGCCGGTAAAGTCGTCCATAAAATAGCGCTGCTTTATTTCGGCTCCCAGACCAGGGGTTTCTCCCTTGTGGTCAAAATATACACCGATGATAGTCATAGACTTGTCGAGCGCCACGTACCCCCATATGGCGTCCCAAAGACCCTTACCACGAACGGGTATAACATACAATTCCTCACCGTCCTTTTGCCCTACGAAAATAGGCAATTTACGGTTGTAGCTAGCGTCCTTCTGCGCCATCACCTTTTCCTTGTCGATATCGATTAGGTACGCCTGGTCATCTTCGGTAATCTCACCTCCCTGTAATACCAATTGCTTGGTAATATACTCATTGAAGGTTGCCTCTACCCTATCGGTTGGGATGAACGCCACGTCGTTTGGACCGGCATTCTCGTTCACGCCCATAGCAAATAGAATGTTCTGCTGCTTTTCGTATCGCTCATTGGCCTTGATCATCGGCTTTAAGCCGTTCGCAAAACCGGCCAAGATAGAGCCCACCACCACTACCATAATTACGGCAAAGATGATGGTATAGCTGTTTTTATCAGTGTTAATACCCATAGTTAAGCGGTTTTAACTTTTAAACGTTTCATTCTTTTCTTGATGTTTCCTTGCAGCACGTAGTGGTCAATTGTTGGCGCAAACACGTTCATAAGCAATATGGCAAGGAAAACTCCCTCTGGATACGCGGGGTTGAAAACCCGAATCAATATCGAAATTAATCCTATCAAAAATCCGTAGATCCATTTCCCTTTATTGGTCTGCGAAGCAGTTACCGGGTCGGTTGCCATATAAACGGCACCGAAAAGGATACTTCCTATAATGAGATGTTGCCAGAACGGTACGTTCATTAGGCCCCAGAATTTAGACGATTCTCCTATCCAACCTGCCGAAACAACCCCGTTAAAGATAAGTCCCATAGTCAGGGCACCGATCAACGTACTCAAGATTATACGCCAGCTTCCAATTTTTGTAAAGATAAGAATGGCAGCTCCCAAGATGATAAGCACTTTGGAAGTTTCGCCCACCGATCCTGGTATAAAGCCCCAGAACATATCCCACAGGCTATATGCCACATCTTGGTTTTGGGCATAGCTACCCAATATAGTTTCCCCAGAAATAGCGTCTACTTCGGCCCCATTCTGAATCATCTTCGCGCGCTCAACGGCACCGTGTACCCAAACCTTATCACCGCTCATCCAAGTTGGATAGGCGAAAAACAGGAACGCACGGATGGTCAGGGCGGGATTCAAGATGTTCATACCGGTACCTCCGAAAACTTCTTTCCCAATAACCACTCCGAACACTACTGCCACGGCGAGCATCCAAAGGGGAATGTCCACCGGCACGATTAGCGGTACGAGCATCCCGGTTACCAAGTAACCTTCTTCCACCTCGTGGCCTTTAATAACCGCGAATAAAAATTCGATGGCAAGCCCCACCCCGTACGAGACAATTACCAAGGGCAGAACTGTAATACAGCCCAACCAAAAGTTGTCCCAAGTAAAGAAGTGCTCCAACGGTGCGGCGCGCAAGGTTTCGTCGAGGGCTGCGTAATGCTGATATCCCGCATTGAAAATCCCAAATATCAAACAGGGCACGAGGGCCATGATAACGGTGTTCATGGTACGCTTAAGGTCATCTGCTGCCTTTACGTGCGTTCCCCCATGGGTAGTTTCATTGGGTAAATACAGAAAGGTATGCAGGGCATTGAATGCCGGAGCCATTTTCTTGCCCTTATATTTTTCCTTTAGCGTATGTAATTTTTGTTTCAATCCCATAGCGTTATCCTATTTCTTTATACATTAAGTCCAGGCCATTTCGAATAATCTGCTGGTGCGGTTGCTTCGATATGCAGATAAATTCGGTCAGGGCAAAATCTTCCGGTGCCACCTCGTACATTCCCAGCGCCTCCATTTGGTCCAGATCCTGAACCATGCACGCCTTTAGGAGCTGTAGCGGAAAAATATCCAGCGGAAAAACCTCTTCGTAATTCCCGGTAACCACGAAAGCGCGGTGCTCGCCGTTTGTATTAGTATCTAGTTCGTAGCGTTTTTTGTTGTTCAGCCAGGAAAATGTGAGTGCGCGCGTGGTAGACACCTTGTTGAAGATAGGCTTATTCCACCCGAAGAATTCATAATCGTCGCCTTCAGGAATTACGGTTACCACATTGGGGTAGTAGCCCAAATATCCTTTCGGGGAAATTTGATCTCCAGACAGGACATTTCCGCTAATAACGCGAACATTCTCCTCGTTCAAGCCAGAGTCGTACACGAAGGTTGATACTTCCGAACCAATTCGGGTACGGTAGTACTTTGGCGCTTTTACCGAAGATCCAGCCAGCGCGATGATACGCTCGGCATTGAATTTCCCTGTTAGTAAAAGCTCACCGATAATTACGAGGTCATGGGCTCCCACTGTCCAAACGGTTTCCCCTTTATTGATTGGGTCTATTCTCGCAATTTGCGTACCTACGTTCCCGGCCGGGTGGGGTCCCGACACCTTATGCAGGGTAATACCCGTAAGCGTATCGAAAGAGGTGGTTCCACTCTTCCCAACGCTAACGTGTACCTTGCCGGTAGTCAATTTACCCAACGCGCTAAGTGCCGCTTGCAATTCTTTCTCCTTTCCCTTTAGGGTGAAGTCGTAATCTGCCGCCAACGGCGCACTGGCATAGGCCGAAACGAAAATAGCCTTGGGGGCTATCTCAGGGTTTGCGATTACATCGTAGGGGCGCTGTATGATAAATGGCCAACAGCCTGCCTCGAGCAAGCGATTTTTTATTGAATCGGCTGTTGCCGAAGCGACATCCGTCGTACCGAAATCCTTGAAAGAATCTTGCGCATCGGCCTCTATGATAATGCGGTTAATAACGCGTTTTGCCCCTCTTTCAATAGCGGTAAGGGTTCCGCTAACGGGCGAAACGAACTTAATGTCATTATTGGCTTTGGAGTAAAAAACGGTATCCCCTGCTTGAATCTTGGCTCCTTCCTTAACCGCCATTTTTGGCGTTACAAGGTGGAATTCTGAAGGTCTAATGGCGAAGGTGCGGGATCGTGGTGCGTTGGAAAGTGTTTTGTCCGCCTCCCCTTTTAAACGAATGTCAAGACCTTTTTTAATCTTAATGTCTTTGGACATAGGATAGTTGTGTTACATTTATCTTTTTCTGCCGAAAGGTTTTTTAGGCCTAAAATTCGGGTTTGCAAATTTATAAATTTATAACCGCTCCGCACAAGAAATGCATAAATTTTATTCAGAAAAAGACGCGCTATCTTGCCCCGGGCAATAGGGCACAAAATTTGATTATCTTTAGCCTTTAAAACAAACCGTATGTTTCAGAAGTTTTTTACCCTCTTCCTTACCTTTTTAATAGCGAGCCCCATTTGGGCGCAACTGGACGAGCAACACCCGCCAGATTATATACGCACCATTCAGTTTAAGGGCGCGACAGACCAGAGCCAGCTTCCCATTATCCGGCTGGGCGATCGCCTTGAGCTCAGTTTCGATGCGCTAAACGGAAAGGAGGAAGATTTCTACTACGAGATTACCCACTACAATTTCGACTGGACCCCCAGCGACCTTGCCAAGAACGAATATCTGAACGGTTTCGACGAGGTGCGAATAGAAACCTACGAGAACTCCCTCAACACCCTGCAAATTTTCTCGCATTACCGCCTTACCATTCCCAATCGCGAGACCCGTGCCCTTACCAAGAGCGGCAACTATCTAATTAGCATTTATGACGATAATGGAACGCCCATTTTTTCGAGGAAATTCATGATCATGGAAGATATCGTGGGCGTGGGCGTCGATATCAAGCGGTCGAGAAATTTTAAGTACATTCAGGAAAAACAGGTGGTGCAGTTCACCGTAAACTCGCCAAGCCTGCTACTCATTAACCCCAACCAGACCGTAAATACCCTTGTAATTCAGAATGGTAACTTGAATACCGCCGTTACCGACCTGAAGCCACAATATACCATTGGCAACGAGCTAATTTACCGTTTTGACGACGAGGCCTCCTTTTGGGGCGGCAATGAATTTCTTAATTTCGACAACAGTGACGTTCGCGGTGCCAACAGCACCGTTCGGGGCGTTAACCTCAGCGATATTTACGAAAATTACCTGTTTACCGATCTGGCCCGGTACGACCGCCCTTACACCTACTCGCCCGACATTAACGGAAATTTCGTGGTTCGAAATATCGATGCCGACCAGCCCAGTATCGAGGCCGAGTACACCCGCATTTACTTCAACCTCAAATTTTACGAGGATATTGGCAACAAGGAGGTGCATCTCTACGGAAATTTCAATAACTGGACGATAGATGAGAGCACCTATATGAAATATGACGAAACGACCGATAGCTACCAAAATGCCCGTCTCTTTAAGCAAGGTTTCTACAACTACAAGTATGTCTTGGTAGATCGCGACGGAACGATAGACGAAGGGGCGATAAGCGGAAATTTCTGGCAGACCGAGAATGACTATACCGTAGTGGTGTACTACCGCGATCTTGGCGGACGGTTCGACCGAATTATCGGGCTGGGAAGGGGCAGCTCCACCAACATTACCAACAACTAACCCGCACATATGTAAAAAGGAATGGCAGACCACAAACCCATACCTTCCAACAACCGAAAGGCCGCCAAATATCGTGGGGCAGAATGCCTCAATTGTGGCCAGCCACTTGATTTAAGCGATATTTACTGCCCGTACTGCTCGCAGCTTAATAGCACCAAGCAACTTTCGTTCAAGGATTTTCTGGGCGAGTTTGTAAACAGCATCGTAACCTACGACTCCAGGTTACAGCATACCGTACGCGATCTGCTTTTTAGGCCCGGCACAATCACGAAAAACTACGTGCAGGGGCAACGCCTAAAGTACGCCAACCCTTTTCGGTTTTTCCTAAGCGTATCGATAATCTTTTTTCTGGTAAACGGACTCGTTACGAGCTTTACAACCCAACCGGAATCATTTCTGAAAAACGGAACGGAGGATGGCGATATCCTTACCGCAAGCTCCCTGAAAAATAAGGATTTCTTTTATGTAAATAACAACGGCGAAAAGGACACGCTCCGCTTTACCGATAATGCCGTCGCATTCAATGGCGACACCCTTACCCGTTTCAGCAAGGAAGACAACAAAGGAAAAAATTACGTGGCACCCACCGAGGCCGAACTTGACACCCTTTCGTGGGGCGACCGCGTGGCCAAGCGCTTTTATGCGTACCATAAATTTCACGAAAATCACGAAATAACCGACCCGGTTGCGGCCCTGGACAGTATGAAACATCATAACACCGCGTTTAATAGATGGGCGTACAACAAAAATAAATCGATAGACAAGATCGAGGAGAATCCGTTTGAGTTTGCGAATTACCTGATGACCAAAATCCCATTCTTCCTATTCTTCTTTACCCCCTTGTTCGCCTTGTTCTTCTGGATGATCTATGCCAACAAAAAGCACACCTACGTGGAGCACGTGGTTTTTATCTTCCACATTTTCAGCTTCCTGTTCCTGGCACTTCTTATATGTCTGCTGCCAGACACCTTAATCAATGACGGGGTATTCTCCGGAATTCTCTTCCTGTTCGTGGGACCTTTCTATTTTTACAAGGCACTTCGCAATTTCTATGGGCAGAGCCGATTAAAGACAATTCTAAAATTTGTATTTTTAAATATTATTTTTGGATTGAGCGCCACGGTGGCCGCGTTTTTGTTCTTTGCCGCCACGGCAGCAACGTATTAGCATTATGGCACAACAGGTTACAGAAGGGATAAAGGTTTCGGTGCAAACCAGGTTTGAAGGGACGTTCTATACCGACCCAAAGAAGCAATATGCCTTTGCCTATACCATTACCATAGAAAATATGAGCAAGAACGCGGTGCAGCTCACCACAAGGTTTTGGAAGATTCGCGACTCCCTCAACCGAACCGAGATCGTACAGGGTGAAGGCGTTATCGGGCAAAAACCGGTCATCCTTCCTGGGGGACAGCACTCCTACAGTAGCGGATGCCTCTTGGAATCGCCCATTGGTAGCATGCAGGGTTTTTACCAAATGGTAAACTTGGCAACGGGACAGCCCTTTCGGGTTAAAATTCCGAATTTTAAGTTGCACGCTACGTTCGCTATGAACTGATTTCCGGCAACGAAAGCTTCTTTTTGCTTACACTCTTTTTCTGAAGGTCCTCATACCGCATGGTAAAATCTCTCCTGGCTACTACCTGTGTAATACTCTTAGTCCTCACAAATCCCCGATCCATGACAATATCGTTCTCCCTATCACCCGTACCGGCCTTTTTATGGAATTCCAGAAGGTCTGCCTCCAAAGGGTTTGGGTGCCTCTTCAAAAAATCGGCGAACCACGCCTCCCGATGTTGTTTCACTTCTTCGGAATAGAGCAACGACGAGGACCAGATGTGCGGCTCCCATTTCATTTCGTTAAAATGCACCCGTGCTTCGTCCCATACCAATTCAAACAGGCGCCATGAGTCCTGCCAGTCTACCATTATGAGGGTAAAGGGCTCGATCCCGTGCAAATCATACCCCCCTACCGCCCTTGTCGCATCGCTGGCGGTTAACAAATCGGTCACGATTATGCCTCGGCTCATGCGGTAGGACGCCTTTCTTTCGTGGGCTGTAAAACCCCCATTTAGCAAGCACACAAGGCGTTTCTTATCGCTCGCGCCAATCCAAGTTCCTCCGGCCAAGGTATCCTTCGGATACAACAACCGTGTAGCTGCTTCCCCATAAATCTTGGGGATCAATGTATCCCTTCCGGGGGCCTCGTCTCGATTGGAAGTAACGATAAAGCCTTCAATTTTATGCGGAATAAACGTTAAGGTACACATAGCATTCAGTATAACTAGTTACCCTGGTAACTTACGAAAAAAATATGGCGGCTTTTGGTAAGGTATCGTTAAATGGAGTTCCTATTCGTTTTTGAAATTTGTACCTTTGAAACTTCTTAAAAAACAACACCCTAAAAATTTTTCGAATCTATGGACAAAGGATTTTTTGATGTGCCCGTAGCCATAAACGAACCCGTTATGGATTACGCCCCTGGATCTTCAGAGAGAGCCAGCGTTTTAAAGGCATATAAAGAACTGTACAACAGCACCATTAACGTGCCCCTATTTATAAATGGCAATGAAGTAGAAACCGGCAACACGGCCCCGATGGCCCCGCCGCACGACCACCAGCACACCTTGGGCGTGTACCACAAAGCCGAAAAAAAACACATAGACGAGGCCATAGAAACCGCGCTTGAGGCGCGCAAGAAATGGGCCGCAATGCCGTGGGAAAACCGCGCTGCCATTTTTTTGAGGGCCGCCGAGTTGATAGCCGGGCCCTATCGTGCAAAAATCAATGCAGCTACCATGCTCGCACAGTCCAAGAATATTTACCAAGCTGAAATTGACGCCGCCTGCGAGTTGATAGACTTCCTGCGCTTCAACGTTCAGTTTATGACCGAGATCTACGCCGAGCAGCCCGAGTCGACCTCGGCCGCCTGGAACCGTCTGGAATACCGACCTCTTGAGGGCTTCATATACGCCATTACCCCGTTCAACTTTACCGCCATCGCAGGGAACCTTCCCGCAAGCGCGGCGCTCATGGGTAACGTAGTGCTATGGAAGCCCAGCGACAGCCAGGTATATTCAGCCAAGGTGGTGATGGACGTTTTCCGCGAGGCTGGCGTACCCGCAGGAGTTATCAACATGGTCATGGGCGATCCGGTTATGATTACCGATACCGTATTGGCGAGTCCCGACTTTAGCGGAGTCCATTTTACGGGCTCCACTAATGTGTTCAAGGATATCTGGCAGAAAATAGGAAACAACATCCACCATTATAAAACCTATCCCCGTATCGTAGGCGAAACGGGTGGCAAGGATTTTATCATAGCCCACAAAACCTCCAACCCAAAACAAGTGGCCACCGCAATTTCGCGCGGTGCCTTCGAGTTCCAAGGGCAAAAATGTAGCGCGGCGAGCCGTTGCTATATTCCGAAGAGCATGTGGGAAGAAGTTAAAAATTACGTAATCGCCGATGTAAGGTCGTTCAAGATGGGCTCTCCAGAAAATATGGAGAATTTCATAACTGCCGTAATACACGAAGGCTCATTCGATAAGCTTGCGAAATACATTGACCAAGCTAAGAGCGATAGCAATGCCGAAATCGTCGTGGGTGGAAGTTACGACAAGAGCAAGGGCTATTTTATAGACCCAACTGTAATCGTGACCGAAGACCCAAAGTACACTACAATGTGTACCGAATTGTTCGGCCCTGTGGTTACCATTTTCGTGTATGAGGACGAGGCGTGGGAAGAAACCTTGAAACTGGTTGACGGGACTAGCGAGTACGCCTTAACGGGAGCGGTTTTCAGCGAAGATAGATATGCCTTAGACACGGCGGTAGAGATACTTGAAAACGCAGCCGGCAACTTCTATATAAACGATAAGCCCACCGGCGCTGTCGTGGGGCAACAGCCCTTCGGGGGTGCCCGTGCGAGCGGCACCAACGACAAGGCGGGCAGCAAATTGAATCTTTACCGATGGATTTCCCCAAGAATGGTAAAAGAAACGTTTGTTTCGCCAATAGATTACAGATATCCGTTTTTAGGATAGAAAAGCTGTTAATATTTTGAAAAGCACCTGCCACCGCAGGTGCTTTTTTTATACCTTTTTCTGATGAAATATTCGGTAAATAACGAACAGGTCGTTTTTAACGACCATTACAAGATGCTAAAGGCCCATGTCACCTACGACACGTTCGAGGGTGGCACCATTACCACGCAGCGTTTGGCTTTCGAAAGGGGCGACTCGGTCGCAATTTTATTGTACGAAAAGGACACGCACTCCCTGATTTTCACACGGCAGTTTCGTTACCCGTCAACCAAGCACGGGGTAGGGTGGCTAACCGAAATTCCCGCCGGATCGTTGGAAAAGGACGAATCGCCCGTTCGTTGTGCCATTCGGGAAACAAAGGAAGAAGTGGGTTACCGTATTGAGGCGCCCGAGCCAATAATGACCTTTTATGTATCGCCCGGGGGGTGTACCGAAAGGTGCCATTTGTTCTACGCGGCAGTTAGGAGCGAAGACCAGGTAGCCGACGGCGGCGGAAATGCCTCGGAAAATGAAGATATTAAGATTGTAAAGATTACGATAGAGGAGGTAGAGAAATTTCTTTCCGAAAAGGTTAACGACGCAAAAACCCTCTTGGCAATACAATGGTTTTTACTGAATAAGGCTACGGCTTAAACTTCAACGGAAGGTGCACCACGCTTTTGGTCTCGAAAAATTCCTCTTCAAAATAATTGCTCAACATATAGATACTCGCCTTCGGGAATTGTTCGAGCTCTGAAGTTAAATCGCCACCCTTTAGGTATAAAATGCCGTTTTTCAACTCGTGGTTGCTCTTTTTCGCCACGCGCCCCCTTACCCAATGCACAAACGTCTCCATTTGAGCCACGGCGCGGCTCACGATAAAATCGTACTGTCCCGAAACGGTTTCCACGCGTGCGTTGGTGATTTTAACATTTTGGAGGCCCAAGCCTTCGGCAACCTCCTCAACCACCTTTATTTTCTTGCCGATGCTGTCGACAAGATGAAACTTGCTATCCGGAAACATAATCGCCAAGGGAATTCCCGGAAATCCCCCACCGGTACCCACGTCGAGGATTCTTGCCCCGGGCAGGAATGGCTGTGCCTTTGCAATTCCGAGGGAATGCAATACGTGCCGTAGGTAGAGTTCATCGATATCCTTGCGGGACACCACATTTATCTTCAAATTCCAATCTTTGTACAATGCCTCGAGCTGGGCAAACTGTTGTCGTTGATTTTCAGAAAGTTCCGGAAAATAACGTTCGATTAATTCCATAGGTCTAATTGAGACGCAAAAGTAGGATTTCTTTCATAACTTTGGGAAAACCCCCATCGGTTTTTGGCAGAAGATGCGTATTTTAGCGTTTTTATTTCGGGGAAACCCGCACCTTAAAATTACACTAGTGAATAAAGCACAAATTACGTTTTCACGGGTCGATTCGGCCAAATTTTTCAGAATCCTAAACCAGCGCGTTAACGGTTATTTCAGGGAAAATAACATCTCCCGCAATGCCAATTGGAAATTGCACTTGAAGACCATCATCATGTTTTCACTGTACCTAACGCCGTATTTCCTATTACTTACGCTTAACCTTCCGGGCTGGAGCCAAATCTTGCTCACCATTGTCATGGGGGTCGGTATGGCCGGCGTGGGCATGAACGTGATGCACGATGCCAACCACGGCTCGTACTCCTCGAAAAAATGGATCAACAAGTTATTGGGAAGCAGCATTTACATTCTCGCGGGCAACGTGTACAATTGGCAAGTTCAGCACAATGTGCTGCACCATACGTACACGAATATCCACGGGCACGATGAAGATCTTGACGCGGGCCGTATCATTCGCTTTTCGGAGCATGCGAAATGGCGAAGGTTCCATAAGTTTCAACATTACTATAGCATTTTCCTCTATGGGCTGCTGACCTTCAATTGGATGCTTACTGCCGATTTCAAGCAGACGAAGCGCTACCTCTCGAAGAAATTGTCATACGGCAAGATGCCAAAACCCGTTATGCAATGGAGCGTTTTGCTAATTACCAAGGCAATCTACATTTCCATCTGGATAATTATACCGCTTATCGTCTTGGATATCGCTTGGTGGAAAACCCTGTTGGGCTTTTTTATAATGCACTATACGGCTGGACTCATATTAAGTATCGTATTCCAATTGGCGCACGTCGTGGAGGACACTATTATGCCATTACCAAGCGAGACCGGCACGATGAACAATACCTGGGCGATACATCAGTTGTTCACAACCGTTAACTTTTCAACTAATAACAAAATTGTAAATTGGTTTACCGGCGGCCTGAACCATCAGGTGGAGCACCACATTTTCCCGAACATTAGCCACGTGCATTATTCAAAAATTGCTGAAATCGTCAAGCAAACGGCCAGGGAGTGCAATTTGCCCTACAACGAGTACAAGACCACCCGCAAGGCGATCATTGCGCATTTCAGATACTTAAAACAAATGGGCTCGAACCCCGCAATCACCGCATAAACCCTATGAATCCAAAACTTTCAGACCGCATTAACGAAATGGCTACCTCGGCCACGCTTGCCATGGCCGCGAAAACCCGGGAACTTCAGGAAGAAGGCATCGATATCATCGGCCTTAGCCTGGGCGAACCCGACTTTACGGTGCCCGAGTTTGTGAAGGAAGCCGCCATCCAGGCGGTACGCGACGATTACCATAGCTATACGCCGGTGGATGGGTACGGCGATCTGAAAAAAGCAATTATCCAAAAGTTTAAGCGCGATAACAACCTTACCTACAACGCCGCGCAGATTGTAGTTTCTACGGGAGCCAAGCAGTCGTTGTCGAACCTCGCCATGGTACTGCTGAACGAGGGTGACGAGGTACTCCTGCCCGCGCCGTATTGGGTTAGCTATAGCGATATCTGCAAAGTTGCCGGAGGCGTTCCGAAGGAGATTAAGACAAGTATCGAGAGCGATTTCAAGGTAACCCCCGAAGCGCTGGAGGCAGCCATTACGCCAAAAACGAAATTAATCATCTATAGCTCGCCGTGCAACCCAAGCGGCTCGGTATACAGCGAGAAAGAACTACGCGGCCTGGCCGATGTCTTGGTGAAATACCCAGATGTTATCGTTATTAGCGACGAAATTTACGAGCATATAAATTTCACCGGAAACCACGCCTCGATGGCGCAGTTTAACGATATGTACGATCGTACCGTGACCGTTAACGGTGTTTCGAAGGCGTACGCAATGACGGGCTGGCGCATTGGCTATATTGGCGGGCCCGAATGGATAGCACGCGCCTGCAACAAGATGCAGGGCCAGGTTACCAGCGGTGCCAACTGCATTGCGCAGCGCGCCACGATTGCGGCCCTCGAGGAGCCACCCAGTAAAATACACTATATGGTCGAGGCGTTTAAGCGCCGCAGGAAGATGATCCTGGATTTGTTGACCGATATACCCGGAATTAAAACGAATCTGCCCGAAGGTGCCTTTTATGTCTTCCCCGATATTTCCGCTTTCTTCGGAAAAACGCTGCGCGGAAAGCATATCAATACCGCTTCCGATTTTTCACTTTATCTCTTGGAAGAGGCCAATGTGGCTACGGTAACGGGCGAGGCCTTTGGCGATCCCAACTGCATTCGCATATCGTATGCCGCTTCTGAAGCTGAAATCAAGGAAGCGATGAAACGCATTAAAGTGGCGCTTTCCGAAGAAAAATAAATCACATGGCAACCATACTTTTACTCGGCAGTGGTGAATTGGGAAAGGAATTTACAATTGCCGCGCAACGTCTTGGACAGACCATTGTTGCCGTAGATAGCTATGCCAACGCACCCGCTATGCAGGTTTCGCAGGACTTTGAGGTTATCGATATGCTGGACGGAGATGCATTGGATGCCATTGTAGAAAAGCACAAACCCGATTTTATTGTTCCGGAAATTGAAGCTATACGCACCGAGCGTTTCTATGCGTACGAACAAGCCGGCTACACCGTAATTCCCTCGGCCAAGGCCGCCAACTATACCATGAACCGCAAGGCAATACGCGATCTTGCCGCAACGGAGCTTGGGCTCAAGACGGCCACGTATCGGTATGCTACCTCGGAAGAAAACCTTCTCCGGGCCGTTCAGGAAATTGGAATGCCTTGCGTAGTTAAGCCCCTTATGAGCTCGAGTGGCAAGGGACAGAGCACCATCTACACGTTAGAAGATGTTTCCGCAGCTTGGAAATACAGCCAGGAAGGCTCACGCGGAGATGTGGCAGAGGTCATTGTAGAGACATTTGTCAACTTCGATTATGAAATAACCCTACTCACCGTTACCCAGCGCAACGGCAGCACCTTATTTTGCCCGCCCATTGGGCACAGGCAGGAGCGCGGCGATTACCAGGAAAGCTGGCAACCGGCACCTATGGAACCACCCCATTTGAGGATTGCGCAAGAGATGGCAGCAAAGGTAACCGAGGCCCTAGGCGGCGCCGGAATTTGGGGCGTTGAGTTTTTTGTAGGGGCAGCGGGCGTATATTTCTCCGAACTTTCCCCGAGACCCCACGATACGGGAATGGTCACCCTTGCCGGCACGCAAAATTTTAACGAATTTGAACTTCACGTGCGGGCTGTGCTGGGATTGCCCATTCCGGAGATAACACAGCAACGAACGGGAGCATCTGCGGTAATACTGGCGTCGGCACATTCAGATAGAGTGAGTTACGAGGGATTGGAAAAGGTAGCCGAGCAGCCCAAATGTGATTTCCGTATCTTCGGAAAGGAAACATCACGGCCCTATCGCCGTATGGGCGTAGTGTTGGCGTACGATTCACCGTCGGGTCCAATTTCCGAAGTAACCGAGCGGGCCAAGAAACTCGCATCGATGATAAGAGTAGTTTCCTAGCTTATCTATTTCGCCAGAAAAAGGGCGTTAGCAAAATCAATACCGTAAAGAGTTCCAGACGGCCTATCAGCATCAGGAAGCTGGCCCACCATTTTGCCATGGAAGGCAAGTTTCCGTAGTTGTTCACCGGCCCCAAATCGCCCAGCGCGGGACCCACGTTTCCCAAGGTCGACGCCGCACCACCCAAAGCCGTGTTAAAATCCAATCCCATCCAGGAGAATACCAGCGTTCCAATAATAAAGGCGAGCATATACAGGATAAAAAATGCGAGGATGTTAAATACGATGGGCTGCGGAATTGCCTTTCTGTTATAGCGCACCGGCAGAATGGCGTTGGGGTGCAAGGTTCGCTTGAACTCCAGGATTCCGTTCTTGACCATGATAAGGTGACGCACAATCTTAATTCCACCCGCGGTCGATCCTGCCGAACCTCCGAGAAACATAAGCCCAAAGAAAAATATCGTCAAAAATGGGGTCCACAGCGTATAATCTGCCGTTACGAACCCGGTCGTGGTCACAATTGCCAGAATCTGGAACAACGAATGCCTCATGGCGCTCTCAAACGCCCCGTACACCATGGGGTGCGCAATGGAAGAATCGCTAACATCGGCCTGAAAGTAGATTATCAATCCCGCTATTAGTGTTAAACCAATAATGAGGGTATAGTACATCCGGAACTCCTCATCCTTAAAAATTTTAGTGAACTTTCGCTTAAAGGCGAAATAGCTAAGCACGAAGTTCGTACCTGCCAGGAACATAAATATCATGATTATGTACTGTATGAGGGGCCGATCGTTCCAATAGGCGATACTCGCATTCTTTGTTGAAAACCCGCCTGTACTTAACGTACTAAGGGAATGGTTGACCGCATCGAACATAGACATGCCCGCAAGTTTCAACAATATAGTTTCGGCAATGGTATATCCTACATAAATTAGCCAGAGTCGCTTGGCGGTGTCGGTAATCCTTGGGTGCAGCTTGTCGCCCGCCGGCCCGGGCGCCTCGGCGGCAAAAAGTTGCATGCCTCCAATACCCAGCAAGGGCAATATGGCAATGGCGAGCACGATAATACCCATACCCCCAATCCAGTGGGTAATGCTGCGCCAAAATAGTACGCCTCGTGGCAACACCTCGATATCGCTCAAAATAGTTGCGCCGGTAGTGGTGTACCCGCTCATCGTTTCAAAAAAGGCATTGGTAATATTGGGTATGGCACCGGTGAACAGATAGGGCAACGACCCGCTAATGGACATAAAGATCCAGCCAAAAGCAACGATGATATACCCTTCCCGCTTTTTAATTTCCTTGCGGTGGTTGCGCGTTACAAGCATGGCGGTACCGCCCAGGAGAAGTGTTACAACACCGGCCATAAGCAGTTCAACCGCCGTGCCGTCATGATAATAAAACCCAACGCCCGCAGCCAATAACATAAATGCGCCGTTCACGGTAAACAGCAGGCCCATTAAGTGAAAGATAATCTTGAAATTAAGCTTCGAGAGGGTGGACATTAGACGAACAGTTTTTCAACTTTCTTGATGGATTGCGGCAAACAGCACACTACGATGCGATCGCCGGGCTCAATCTTGAAATCGCCCAGGGCGATAATTCCCTCGCCATCGCGAATAACGCCGCCAATAACGGCGGAACGTGGAAAATCGATATTCTTTATGACTTTTCCGCTTACTTCGGAAGTGGGCGTTACCACGAATTCGAGAATTTCCGCATTCATGTTGTTCAGCTTGGTCATTGCCACCACCTCGCCCTTGCGAACGTACCTAAAGATGTTGTTTGCCGCCAACAGTTTTTTATTGATGAGGGTATCGATGCCTATGGAATGCGAAAGTTGAAAATAATCCATATTCTCCACCAGGGCAATGGCCTTGCGCACACCTTTCGATTTCGCCACCAGACAAGACATGATATTGGTTTCGCTATTCCCCGTTACCGAGATGAACGCATCCATATCCTGGATGGACTCTTCGTTAAGCAGGTCTACATTTCGGCCGTCGCCGTTAATCACCAAACAACTGGGGATATCATCGGCAATCTCGAAGGCCTTTTCGCGGTTATTCTCAATAAGCTTTACGTTGAAACTGTTCTTGCAAAGATCGGTAGCGGTTTTGTAGCCTATTTTGCTTCCGCCCAGGATCATTACATTTTTCACTTCTTGCCTCACTTTGCCGGTTAACTTGTAAATTTCCTCCACGCCCCTATCGGTCGTGATGAAATATACCTGATCGCCCTCCTTGAACTGCGTGTCGCCCCTGGGAATAAGCGTGTACTGCGTGCCATAACGCTGTATGGCGATTGGAACATACTCCAACTGCGGGAACAGCCGTGCCACCTCCTTTACGGTCTTACCCACAAAGGCGGTAGTTCGCGCGAGCGAAAGCCCAATCATGGTCAAGGCGCCGTCTTCAAACTCATAGGTGTCATTAAAGGCACTTTGGTTCAAAAGCAGCTCGATTTCGTTGGCGGCCAGCGACTCAGGTGAGATTAGCTCATCTATCCCAAACTTAGTGAAGCCCACCTCGTCTTTTTTCTCGATAAACTCGGTGTTCGAAATTCGCGCTATGGTACGTTTTGCGCCCAGCTGCTTAGCCAGTACGCACACAGTGATATTTGTAGTTTCGCTAGAGGTAACGGCAATTACCAGATCGGTGTCGTCAACGCGCGAATCTCTCAAGACGCTAATAGACGTGGCGTCGCCGCGCACTACCCGTATATCGAGATGCGATTCGGCATTTGCCAGGGAGTCCCGGCTCGTGTCAATTAAGGTAATGTCCTGAGATTCGAAAGAAAGTAGTTTCGCTAAGTGAAATCCGACCTCTCCAGCACCTGCAATTATAATTTTCATAGCAAATTATGTACAGAATAAGTATTGCAAATGTATTGAATTTTAAAATAATGCAACGTGGCTAAAGGGTTTAATGTATTTTGCGCAGCGCCTTTGCGAATGGCAAAAAATACGTAGTTTTGCGGGCATTGCTATTATGGAAAAAAAAGTCACCCCGTATAAGGATTCTGAAAAGAACAAGAAGGAGCAGGTTGAGCAGATGTTCGACACCATTTCTGGAAACTATGACGGTCTTAACCGCGTAATTTCGCTGGGTAGCGATGTGGCCTGGCGGAAAAAGGTAATACAGCTGGTTGCCGCCCGTAACCCGGAGAGCATTCTCGATATCGCTACCGGAACAGGCGATCTTGCCATACAATTTGCAGAGGCTACGGCCGCAACACGAATTGTCGGGCTAGACCTCTCGGAAGGAATGCTGTCGGTAGCGCGCAAAAAAACCGCCAATTTGCCCGTAACCTCCAGGATTGAATTCATTAAGGGCGATAGCGAAGCGCTGCCATTTTCCGATAGTACTTTCGATGCGATAACCGTTTCATTCGGAATTCGGAATTTTGAAGACCTGGAAAAAGGGCTTTCCGAAATCCTGCGCGTTCTAAAACCCGGCGGACTCTTCGTAATCCTGGAAACCTCGGTGCCCACCACCTTCCCCGTAAAGCAGGGGTATTACGCCTACACAAAATTGATCTTGCCCCTTATAGGCAAGCTCTTTTCCAAAGACAAGGTTGCCTATAGCTATTTGAGCGAAAGCGCGTCGTCCTTCCCATTTGGTGAGAAACTCAACAATATTTTGCTGAAAATAGGGTTTAAGGAAGTGCAACATAAACCACAAACTTTTGGTGTAGCCACCATTTATACCGCTACCAAAACTTTATGAAAAAACTATTTTTTGTCCTAACGCTTTCCCTCCTTGCACACACTGCCAGCGCACAGCTGTTTAGCAAGGAGCGCTTGGCGAACCTAGAGAATTTCGACGAGCGATTCTTGTCGTACGGTTACTTTCTGGGCTTTAACAGTTACGACTTCAATTTTGACTATATCAACGAATTGGGCGACCAGAATACCGATATCTTGGTAGAAAGCCAGGCGGGGTTCAATGTTGGGCTTGTGGGCGATATGCGCATTAGCAAGTACATCAACCTGCGGTTGGAACCCGGTCTGTATTTCACCCAGCGCAATTTGCGCTTTCCGAATTTTGAGGAAGAGGTAGACGCCCTTCGCGAGGTAAAATCGACCTACATCCATGTACCGCTCTTGGTGAAATTTTCGACCAAGCGCCTTAACAACATCAAACCCTTCGTGGTGGCGGGGCTATCCACTTCGCTCAACCTTTCTAGCAGTGAAGACAACCCCGAGGACAACTCGCAGGGCCAATTTAGAATGACCAAGACCACCTCGTACTACGAGCTTGGGTTTGGCATTGACCTGTACCTGTATTGGTTTAAGTTCACCCCATCGGTGCGCGGCGTGTTCGCCCTTAGCGATGAGCTAGTTAGGGACGACGACCCGAACAGCCCCTGGACCGGAAACATTGAGAGTATGTCTTCCCGCGGCTTGTTTATCAATTTCACTTTCCAGTAGCGCGCCTAAATTCGCTCAACAAAATTGCACCGGCGGTAGCTACGTTAAGGCTTTCTGCGGCCTGCGCTTTTCCGTATTGCGGTATCGCGATCCTTCGGGTTACGCGGCTCTCAATTTCTGCGGAAATTCCCTGTCCCTCATTGCCCAAAACGACTATGGCCTTTTGTGGCAACGATTGCCCGTACACATCGTTCCCATCCATAAAGGCTCCGTATACTGGTACTGACACATTTGACAAGTACATTTCTAAATCGTGATATTCAACCCGCACCCTCGCAATCGAGCCCATCGTTGCCTGAATTACCTTGGGGTTGTAACAATCTGCAGTTTTCGGTGAGCAAACCAATTGTGCCACGCCAAACCAATCGCACAATCGTATAATCGTACCCAAATTTCCTGGATCCTGAATATCGTCCAGCACCACGGTTAGGTCAGTATTTTCCAGCCGCTCCTTGGCTGGCTTGTGAAAGATACCCAACACCTTATTGGGCGTTTTCAGGAAACTGACCTTTTTAAGTTCCGCTTCGGAAATTTCCTGTTGCCCAGAAATGGTCGTGGTAGAAGGTTCCGTCGTAAAAATCGAATGCGGCGAAAATGCCGCCTGAATAAGCTCTCCCACCAACTTGGGCCCCTCGGCGACAAACAAACCTGTCTTGTCGCGATACTTTTTCTGCCCCAAACTTGTTATTAGTTTTATTTGACTCTTGCTTATCAAAATTATCCTATTTTTGAAAGTGAATAAACGCGAAGTTGCTTGACCCCTACCCTCACAAAAATATTACTATTTTTAGTACTTACACTGTTATTCGTGTCGTGTAACGCCGTAAAGCGGGTTCCGGAAGGCAAATATCTACTTACCGAGAATTCGATTGTAGTAAACGGTGAGGAAATTAGCGACGGCGGAGTTTACAGTCAGCTGGCACAAAAACCCAACCCGCAGATTCCGTTAATTAGCGTGCCACTGGGTTTGCATATTTACAATCTAGCCGACCCTAATCCCGATTCAACCTTTCAGGCTTGGCTCCACAAAACGCCAAAACGAGAACGGCGTTTGGTCAATTTTTTGTCGCGAAAGCAAGTCGTGGCTTTAGACAGCAGTTACGTGAATTTCAACCAATGGCTACAGCGTACCGGCGATGCGCCGGTGGTAATAACCGAGGCGAAGACCGAAAAATCGGTCGATCGGCTTCGGAAATATTACTTCAGCTACGGGTGGTTCAACAATTCAGTTGATTATCAAATCCAGCCAAACGAAAGGAAAGACAAGCGCGCGGCAGTTACCTATAATGTCTCGCTCGCAACCCCGTACAAGGTCGACTCTATTGCCGAAAGGATAAGCTCGCCCGTTGTTGATTCGTTATTTCAACTTTCAAAGAAAAGTTCGTTCATTAACACGGGCGAGCAATACAGCGCCGCCAATTTCAACAATGAACGGGATAGACTCACCATTCAGTTAAGAAATGCAGGGCTGTACCATTTTGAGCAAGATTACGTCACCTTCGACGCAGATACGGTAAACACCGGGAATAAGGTAAATGTCACCTACATCATCCCCGACCGGGAGGTAACAATTAATGACAGTACCTACACCGAACCGTTTAAGGTGCACCGGGTAAACGAGGTACGCATCGTAACCGATTATACCTTTGCCGATAGGAACAAAGTCTTTACCGATTCTGCTACTTTTAAGGGGTACAAGCTCTATAGCTATGATGAAATGAAATTCGACCCCAAGGCGATTACAGATGCCATTTCCATTACGCCCAATACGATTTTCAAGGATGTGGACCGCTCGCTCACCTACAACCAGATAAGCGATCTTCGAATTTTCAAGTACCCCTCCATAACCTATTCGCCAGACCCGGCCGATACCACGGGTACCGGGCTGATTGCGACAGTGCTCTTAACCCCGCAGAAGAAGTATACCCTGGGCGCCGATTTTGACGCATACACCTCGACCATTCAGCAATTTGGTATTGGGTTTAGCTCCAGCTTTTTAATCCGAAACGTGTTTCGCGGGGCCGAAACCCTTGAAATTTCAGGTAGTGGCAGCGTGGGTTCTTCAAAGGATGCGGCAGACGACGAGAGCTTTTTCAATATTTCTGAAATAGGCGGGGAAATGAAACTATCGTTCCCCCGCATCCTT
>NZQO01000017.1 GCA_002693605.1 Flavobacteriaceae bacterium | reverse complement strand
CGATTTGTTTATGTGTTGCCCAAATTTTCATTATCCGATGACCGTAGGGCAATTTTGGAATTGAATGAAAAAGATGGCGAACGGAACATAGAAATGAAACTATCGCATAGATATATCAATAACCCAAATTAATACTGTTATGAAAAGATTAGTCATTTGCTCGCTTGTATTGTTGTTCCTTTCTTGTTCAGAAAGCACAACAAAATCCCCTTCTGAAACTGCCAAAGTTGTTGCGTCAAGCTTTTTCTCAAAAGATGAATCAGCTTTAAAAAAGCATACCACTTCTGAAGGCTATGCCAGTTTGATTACCTTACAGAATATGATGCCAGATTCTGATAAAGATATCAAGGTAGAAATTTTAGACGAAGCTGTTGATGGCGAAATTGCCTGGGTAAAATACAGCACGACCTATGATGGAAAAACAGGCATTTTTAAACTGACTAAGGAAAACGGTCAATGGAAAGTGACCAGTAAAGGTCCGAGGGAAAAAGGGCCTTTTTAAAAGATTTTTCTTAATTTTTATCGAGATTGATTTCCCAATAACCTCGTGTATCGCCTTGACGCGTTAAAAAGCCTTTATTTTTGATAGCTGTAATATGCTTACCAACAGCAGATTCATTAATACCCAAAGCTTCAGCTATTTCATTATAGGTTATGGAAGGATTAGCCGCAATAAGTTTAAGAACTTCTTTTTGTCTTTTAGTTAGAGCTTCAGTCGCATCAATTACACCACCTATTACACCACCTATTACACCACCTTTTTGACCACCCATTAGACCACCTATTTGACCACCTATTTGACCACCTTCTTCAACAGCAGTTTCTTTAGCGTTAAAAGTCATTCTAAGGAAGTTATCTGAAAAGCCAAAACTCTCTTTGCCATAGTGTTCCAAAATACGAGGGATGCCAGAACCCAATTGTTCCACGAGTTCCAAATCCTTAAAAATCCGCATCAGTTCTTTGTTACGTGGAACTGAAAAGCCCTCGAAAAATTCCTGTTTGCTCAATCCTTCCGGAAGACCGCCTGCCGATGTGATTTCAATTCTATCAGCAAAGATTTCAAACTTTGGGGTAATCTCATTGGTATAATCATTATGTACAAAGGCATTGATGATGGCCTCGCGCAATGCGATGGGATTCCAAAGGCTGGCTTGTTGTCTTTCTTTGGCCGTTATTTTTGTGTTGGTTCGGTTCTCTACGGCAATTTTATCAATGACTTGTTTTGTCGCTTTTACTAAGCATTCGAGACCATATTCGTTGCTTTCTATCAAGTCTGTTCGGGTTTTGCCCGAATACTTGGCTACTTTAATTGAAGTGTTATTCTTATCTGCCAAGAGATAGCCGGCATAATTGAATGCGCCGTTTTCGGTCAATAGTTCCAAGTTCTTTGCAAAAGCTTTACCAAGGGTATGACCCGATTCCTCGTAGTAGATTTTCAACTGGCTAAAGCTTAAATCTTGACGACCCGCTTTAATTTTGCTGATGGAATTTCGGGTGCGCTTGGCAAAGAGCTCGTCAATCATTTTTTGTGGCATCGGTTCAGCTGCTGAACCTAAGCGAATAAAACAACCCTTTTCACTCATCCCATATTTTTTGAGATGATAGGGTTTTTCAGGACCGCTCGCCACAATAACTTTCAGGATGTTTTTACCATCTCGTTCCTCACTCACAATATCAAACAAACCCAAAGCTGAAGGACGGATATTGTTCTTCAATCTATCCTTAATCTTCAATTGGTCGCCATCCGCATCAGCCAGACCGTAAGTGTTCCCTTCCTTATCAATACCGATATAGATAATGCCGCCTTCACGATAGTTCAAAAAAGCAATGACCTCTTTTTCAAGTCCATCGGACAGTTCTCGTTTGTATTCTATGCGGTTTGTTTCGGTCATTATTTAATTAAAATCGGACAGTAAAGATAATGATATTAAATTGTGGGAATAGATATAAACGGTTACAATAAGATTACAGTTATACCGAATGCAGGAAAATGTTTGTTAAAACTAAACTGCTTTGAAATGTTAAAATCCTGAATATGTTAATTACCTTTGGTGGTTGTAAAAACTATATTTTATGGATAAAGGCGCAAAATTTTATAGATGTGATTTTCAAGTACACAGTCCAAGAGATATTAATTGGACAGGTGTTCGTTTTGGTGTAAACGCTGAACAAATAGCAAATTTATCAGAAGCTGAAAAGCAACAAATCGACGAGAATCGCGAACAATTTTGCAAGGAATACTTAGATAAAATCAGTAGTGCTGGAATCAATGCTATCGCAATGACTGACCATCACGATGTGGTCTTCGTCCAGCATTTGAGAAAAGTCGCCAAAGAGCAGAACGAAATACACGAATTAATGGGCGAACCAGAAAAAATTGTAACAGTATTTCCGGGTATTGAACTTAGTCTTTCCAATCCAGCCAGTCAGGTCATAATTATTTTTGATGCTGATTTCGAAGATGCACGTCTTAATTCTGTTCTCAATTTTCTCGGTATTCAGGCTACAGACAAATATGATAAACAGACAGTTCAAACTCAAAGAATTTCTCAAGAAGTCATCAGCAACCTTTCCCAGCTTCACAAAATCTTGGATGAAGTAAATTATTGTAAAGGTAGGTATATCGTTCTTCCAAATGTTGGTAAAGGTGGTCAGCATTCAATCATACGCCAAGGTTTCCAAGAGCATTATATTAAAATGCCCTGTGTTGGCGGTTATGTCGATAAAGAAATATCGTCTGAATCTGGATATCAAAATAAAATTAATGGTGGTGATGTAAATTATGGTAATAAAAGTATAGGTCTTGTATCCACATCTGATAATAGGTATGAAGATGGACGTGAGTTTGGAAAATATTCTACTTGGGTAAAATGGGCAGAACCTACTGCAGAGGCAATTAGACAGGCGTGTTTAGCCAAGGAATCCAGAATATCCCAAGCCGAACCAGAAATGCCACAAATATTTATTGAAGCAATCGATGTTACAAACTCAAAATTTTTGGGAAGTTTTAATATTAGATTCAATCGTCAATATAATGCATTTATAGGTGGAAGAGGAACGGGCAAGTCAACCATATTGGAATACATCAGATGGGGACTATGCGACCAAACCGTAAAAATTGGCAACTACCAAGAGCTGGATATCATTCAGAATCGTCGAGATACTCTGATAAAGAAAACCTTAACCGCTGTTAGCGGTGAGGTAAGAATAACAATGGTCAAAAATGATGTACGGCATATCGTTAAAAGAAATTCTTCAAGCAGGGAAATACTTTTGAAGATTGGGGATGGGGAATTTCAAAAAGTTAGTGAAGAGGATATCCGTAAGGTACTGCCCATCCAATCATACAGTCAGAAACAACTAAGTGATGTAGGTGTTAAGACTGAAGAACTTAAACGATTCATAGAGCAACCTATAAAAAGCAGCTTAGAGCGTATCTCATATAAGTTAGATGAAACAAATCTTAAATTAAAAAATGCTTATAACCAACTGGTGCGCAAGAAAAAGGTACAGAACGAGATTGCCAATTTTAATATTGAAGGTAGTTCTATTAAAGGACAGGTTAAGGGTATTCGTGAATCCTTAAAAGGTATTTCGGAAGACGACCAAAAAACGATTGATAAAAAATCAAAATTTGAGTTAGAAAAGACAATTATAGAAAATACTGAATCTGAACTGACCCTTTTTGATTCCAAAACAGATGAACTTCTTGAACTATTGAAGTTGTACCCAGAACCTATTGAGCCTTTCCTTGAAGATGTCGAAAACAAGGAATTAATAGCTAAACTTGATACCGAAATCAATTCAAAATTCAAGAACATCAACGATGCTGTTCAAAAATTAAAGGATGTCTTTAGTGAAAGTGGATTGAAGGCATACAATGAAATTATTGAAGAATGGGAAAAAAAGGAAGCCGCATTCAATTCTGAATATGAGGCAGCCAAGGGCAAATCTCAATCAAGTCAAGAGCAATTATCAAACATAAAAAAGCTGGAAGACCGTCTGGCTGAAATCAATAGTTTAGTTGCCGAAAGAAAATCTGTTATTAAAAAGCTTGGAAATCCTGAAGTTGATTATAACATCCATAATGAAGAATGGAAAAACTTACACATTGAAAAAGTCGGTGTCTTGAACGACCAAGCAACAAATTTTACGGATTTGTCAAACAACCTTATAAAAGCAATAGTCACTAAGAACATCAATCTTGCAAATTTCAAAGAAAAATTTCGTTCTATTCTTGAAGGAACAAGAATTAGGGAAGAACGAATAGATGCATTGTTGGAAAATATTCGCAGTAAAGCAGACCCTATTACCCAATTTATAGCTGTTTCAGAAGAACTACGACTATTGGCTGAATTCAAGCTGGATGAAGATAATCCAGAAGATTTACCTGCAACACCAATTTTGGATTCAGCAGGATTTTCTGAAGACCATAAGCTAAAAATTCAATCCAAAATTTCTACTGATGATTGGTTGCAATTAACAGCAACGGAATTGGAATTCAATCCAGAATTCTTTTATACAACAAATAATGAGCTTGGGGACGAAATTCCTTTTCGAGATGCATCTGCTGGACAACAAGCTACTGCACTTCTTACAGTTCTACTTAATCAACCAGGAATACCTTTATTGATAGACCAGCCAGAGGATGACATTGATAACCGAGCGATTGATGCAATAATCAAAAACATTTGGAATGCTAAAAAGAAAAGACAGTTGATTTTCACAAGCCATAACGCCAACTTAGTTGTAAATGGTGACGCTGAATTAGTAATATGCTGTGATTATAAAGATGCAAGCTCGCAAACCAGAGGTGTTATAAAAGCTGAAGGCGCAATTGATAGGAAAAAAATAAAAAACGAAATTACTTCAGTAATGGAAGGTGGTGAAAAGGCATTTAGACTTAGAAAGGATAAATACGGCTTTTAATTTAACTAAATATAGACTTCGCCTCATCATAAACCCGCTCAAAATTAGCCGCTAAATCCGCCTGAGAAAATTGCTTGGATTCTTCAGGAAGCTGCCGCTGAATTCTTGACAATTTAAACTGCACTTTCTTATCCTTACCATCAGCATAGGTTATAAATTCGCCCTGTTTTAATCGAAAGAAAACGTCTGCTCTAATTTTCGGGATTTCTTTTTCGCCCGTTGTGATTCGCGTATCAAAATCGAGATTATGGCCTCGGCTGATGCTTTTGGTTGGGTCTTTGATGATTTCAAAAAAGCGCTCATAGTATTTGGCGGTGTCTGGGTCGTTGACTTTGCCAAAGAACTGGTAGGATAGGTTGCTCAAAATCGCTTTGCTTGCCTTGTCGCCGTACATCATATCGTTCTGAATCTTATCCTGCATTACGTAAATGGTGGCAATATCATAACTTCTAAGTGTTGCCGGAATTCGGTGCATATTCAACAGGCGAATCGTTGGTGCTTCTTCCATCAACAGGAATGACGGTTTGGAATTTCTTACACTCATTTGTTTAGTAATGGTGTGAATGATTGTGGCAATTACTGGCGAATAGGATGTTTCATATTTAGGGTTGTTCACTACAGAAATGATTGCAGGATTTTCCTCGCTATTGATATTCAATGGCACTTCATCTGCGGATAGTGCCATAAAAATCCGCTGTGTACTAATTCGTTTTAGCGCATTTGCCAGAGTACTTTTAACACCAGCTGTCTGTCTATCTGAATCCTTACCGCTAATAAATGCATCTGCCATTGCTCTCGATGTGGTGTTGGTTTCCAGAAATTGGATAAGGCTATCGGTATCGAGTATTTGATAAATGGCTATCAAATGTGGAAGCGTACAGTAGTTGGGATAGTCGGTTTTCAGTTTCCAAATCAATCCACCTATCAAGCCTTCAGCGGCATCGTTAAAGAATTTTGTTGTTCCAGTAGTCCCGCTTTCCCTTTGTTCCAAAAGGTTTTCAATCAGCACCCTTGAAACCTCATTTACGCTTTCCTCATTCTCTAAATAGCGTGGTGCTATGGGATTTACCCTGTGAATAATTTTATCAAAGGAAATGACCTTAAACGGAATATCGCTATCCTTGAAAAGCGGATACGCCATTTCGGTTAATTCAAAATCCTTGTAGTCGTGAATGATTCCACAAAAGCGCTCTTTCCAGAAATGTTTTAAAAATCCATATACTACACTTTCGGTCTTTCCACTTCCGGCAGAACCGATGATGGATGCGCCCCTTTTGATATTATCTAATTTGAAATTTCCTTTGGTTGTTACAAAATTGACTCGGTACTTGCTATCGCCATTCTGTACGGTTTCAGTTTTATGCAGAAAGACATACAACCCTATATTAATTAGCATTAGCGGGCAGACCAGATACAGCAATATCGATACTAATTCGTTCACTTGGGTTAAATAGATAACCAAGCAAGAAAGCATTGTGAAATTCAAGAATAGTGCGTACTTGCTCACTCGAAACATTGCATAGGAAATGATACTGGCCACAGCAATAATTGAAAGTATCGTTATGAGATTGTCTATTTCCATACCCTAAATTCCTATTGAACTTGATTTGATTGCCACTTCTGCACCACGTCTTAACCGCTTGAAAACCCGAAGTGCAATTTGTACTTGACTAACTGGAATACTTGGCACTATCGGTAATCCTGATTTGGTAATCATTTTAAACGCTAATGCTTTTTCGTTCGCTGGTAATTTCATCAAGGCGGCGAAATACAAGTTGGGGTTTTTTATAAAATCCTTTCTTGCTTTGTAGGTCTCGGCAAAGTTGCGTTTGTAGCCAAAAGTTTTGTCGAACGTTTTTTCTGCTTTCGCGAAAAAGGCATCTCTATCAAAACCACGCTTTACCTTTTTGCCGTGCATTTCAACTTCGGAAGCTTTGTGTTTACTTCCTGGGGAAAGACTGACCGAATTGGAAGCATCCTTTCTGCTCACGATGATATGGATATGGCTTTGGTTTCCATCCTTTTTCATTCCCTGGACAATCCGTTTGTCATTTTGCTGGTGTGGTGCTTGGCGTTCCAATTTGGCAATTTCCTTTTCCATCCTTTTAATATTCCCTTCAGCTCGCCCTTCTTGAATGTTTCTGATTTCGGTTTTCAGCTGAAGAATTTTTGTAGCAAAAGGTTGGTTTTCTTTAATCTGAAAATCTGTTCCCTTGAATGTTCTTTGGTGTTCAATTTTCGCATAATATTTTATGTCATCGATGGTTATAGGTCGCCCGTTTATTTCCCGATTGAAACCGGCAACATAATCTTTCATCAGCTCACGGGTGTAGGTTTTTAAATCTTGACTATTGTTCTGAAGTTTTCGCAATTCATATTTTGAAGGACTAACCGTAATCGAATAAAACTTGGGTTCTTTCTTTTTTAATTTTGCGGTGTTTCCATCAATTTCTTTGACCACTTCTTCAGCGGAAATCTCATCGCCATAGTGGTTAAAAAAGTGTTCCATATCCCGCTGTTCCAAACCTTGATTTTCCTTTTCCAAATAGCCCACAAAATCAGCTGAACTTTGTGAATAATTGTTGCCTAATTTTTGAGGTGTGATTGTGATATACATAGCTCAAAAAATTAAAGTTGATTACTTGTGTTTTGCTTTTCTCGAAAACGGACTTCCTTCTTTTCTTCCGCATATTTCTTTTCTACAATCAGCGGTTTTTTGGTTGGCTCTTCGGTCTCAAAAAGGGACTGAATCATAGCCACCGTAGGTTTGGTTTGTGTCTTTTCTACATCTCGCATTATGGCAATAACCGCATTGATTCTTTTGAGTAATTTAGCTTCGATGGTTCGCCCTGTTGGTCCTAATTTTTCCTTTGGCGATATTTCGTTGTAGAAGAAAAAATCGAGCATCGTGGACATCGCCTCGGTGTGCGATTTGAAGTATGTGCGTGAGAAAGTTTGGAAACGTTTTGCGGTTTCCTTTTTAAATCTAATTCCAGTAAATGAGTCCATATTTCGCCGATTTGTCGCAAAATCTTCCCTAAAAATGGGCGTTTCCAGCCCGTTTGTCGCAAATCGTTGATTGTCAAGAATTTAAAACATATTCAAATCGCTGGTTATCAGCAATTTGAAAACGAAAAGGAATCCGAAACATCGCGCAGCGTGTTACCCTCTTGCTATTCCTTTTCGTCACGCGCAAGCGTGACAAAAATCCATACAAT
>NZQO01000016.1 GCA_002693605.1 Flavobacteriaceae bacterium | reverse complement strand
ACGGGGCGGAGCGAGGCTCCCCACTTGCACTACGAAGTATTCAAGGACGGTGAACGCATTAACCCGATTAATTTCTACTACGGAAACCTAACGCCCGAAGAATTTGCCGAGATGCAGAAAAAAGCGCAGCAGGAAAACCAATCGCTCGACTAATGCACGTAGACCTTCCCGAAAAACGATATTACGGTATTGGCGAGGTAGCTAAGGCGTTCGACGTGAACACGTCGCTCATTCGCTTTTGGGAAAAGGAATTTGACGTACTGCAGCCCAAGAAAAATGCCAAGGGCAACCGAAAGTTTACCCCAGACGACATCAAGAACCTGGAATTTATTTACCATTTGGTCAAAGAGCGCGGCTTTACCCTTGAAGGGGCAAAAACCCACCTAAAGGAGAATAAGCGCGAAACCCTAACTAATTTTGAAATAATACGTAAATTGGAATCGGTCAAGGCCGAACTTCTTAAAATTAAAGATCAACTATAAACCAATAAACAATGAAAAAATGGCTAATTCCCGTAATCATAATCGTCGCCCTAATTTTCGTGGTGGGCGCCTGGTTTGCCAGTGTCAATAACCGCCTCGCGCCCATGGAAGAAACCGTAGAGGCGCAATGGGCAAATGTCGAGAGTGCCTATCAGCGCAGGGCAGACCTTATTCCGAATATCGTAAACACGGCAAAGGGCTATGCCGAGTTCGAACAGGAAACCTTGACTCAGGTAATTGAGGCTCGCAGCAGGGCTACCTCGGTAAACATTGACCCCACCAATATTACGCCTGAGCAATTGGAGCAGTTCCAAGCGGCGCAGGGCAACCTGAGTTCGGCGCTTTCACGTCTCCTGGCCGTTTTCGAACGTTACCCAGACCTAAAGGCCAACGAGAACTTCAAGGAGCTCATAAACGAGCTTGAGCGCACCGAGAACCGGATAAACGTAGAGCGCAATCGCTTTAACGATACCGCCCGGGCGTTCAATTCAGAAATACGTCAATTCCCCACGAGCTTTGCCGCGGGTATCCTCGATTTCGACCGCAAGGCCTACTATGAAGCCGAAGCCGGTAGTGAGCAGGCACCCGTAGTTGAATTTTAAAAACCGTATGCATGTCTAGAGTAGAACGATTTCTTACCAAAGCCGAAGAGGCCGAAATTATAGCGGCCATACGCACGGCCGAAAAGAACACCAGCGGCGAAATCAGGGTGCACCTTGAGCCACACGCCGAGATCGACGCGTATGATAGGGCCGCGGAGGTATTTGATATGCTGCATATGGACAATACCAAGCAGAGCAACGGTGTGCTCATCTACGTAGCGGTAGAGGACCGCACCCTTGTAATTTTGGGCGATAGCGGAATCAACGAGGTGGTTGCTCCCGACTTTTGGGAAAGCACCAAGGATATTATTATCGAACACTTCAAGAACGATGCGATGAAACAGGGCCTCGTGGAAGGAATCCTGATGGCGGGGGAACAACTTCAGAAACATTTCCCTTATACCAACGACGACAAGAACGAACTTCCCGATAGCATTTCCATTGGTTAAACTGTCGGAAACACACATTATAATGGCACACGCAATTCAGAAATACGGCAGTTTCCTACTTTTACTGGGCTGTCTTTTCCTTTCTGAACTAACGTTCGCCCAATTCGATATCCCCCCGAAACCAACTAAACAATCGGCACAAACCTCTCTTTACGATTACATCGATTTGCTGAACGCAAATCAGCAACAGGCACTTAAAGAAAAGTTGCTACGCTATGCCGACAGTACTTCTACCCAAATAGTCGTGGCAATTATTGGCTCTACCAACGGCGAGGACATTTCGTTCCTGGGTGCCCGCTGGGGACAGGAATGGGGCATTGGCCAGGCAGATGAGGACAACGGGATTCTCGTTATCCTTGCGAAGGACGATCGGAAAATAGACATCAACACCGGTTACGGAATCGAATACCGGGTGACCGACTTGATGGCCGAGCGGATTATAAATCGCATCATGGTGCCCCAGTTCAAAAACGGGAATTTTTATGAAGGCCTAGACCAAGGTGCCGATGCGCTCTTTGCCGCCCTCAACGGTGAATTTAAGGAAGAGCGCGATTTCAGTAAAAAAGAGAATAATGGCGAAGGATTTTTCGCACTGGCATTTATCATTTTCATCATTATATTGATAATTCTTCGCAACCGGAACAACCGGGGCGGGAAAGGCGGTGGCGGCAGTTTGCTGGACATTATTATCCTGAGCAGCATGGGCCGTACCGGCGGTTTTGGAGGTGGTAGTTCAGGTGGTGGCTTTAGTGGTGGCGGCGGATTTGGAGGTGGGTTTGGAGGCGGCGGCTTTGGAGGTGGTGGCGCCTCGGGCGGCTGGTAGCCAGATTTCACCCTGTTTTTATTGAAATACGAATATTACGTCACCTATGTTCTAGCTAGAACATAAAAAAATTATCCCCACCCGATTCTCCCTTAGGGCCAAGGCTATTGAACTTCCAGGCAAAGCTCAGCATAAAATATTGCTGCAGCACCGTACTCTGTGAATCCTGTATGAAATTTTCGCGCACCGTCCTGCTCGCATTCGTGTTTTGGTTCAGCAAATCGTATACCTTGAGCGTCACTGTGCCAGCGTCGTCCAGCACCGAATAGGCCAAGGTGCTATTCCAAAACCACGCGCTCTGCTGAAACCCCGGTGCCACATCTGGACTATAGTTAAAGTTAATATCGTTACGCCATTCTAGCTTCTTCGGAAAAAAGGTCGCGGTTTGCAAGCGCAGCGTATGGCTCATAATATCCCTGTCCTCAAATCGATCGATTTCGTAGCGACTGCCTCGAAAGGAAACCGAGTATTCGGGATTGAGCTCAAAAAGCTCCTTCCATTTAAACAGCAGGTTCAAGCTTGGGGAAAGCGAGTGGGTCTTAGCGGCGTATTGAACCTCGTTGAAAAAGTTGATGGCCCGCGACAGATTGCCGTAGGTACCCAACCGTACTTTCAGGCTTCGCAGCGTATCGATCTTTAGCTCCTTACTGTACGTTCCGCCGAGTCCCAATCGGTAATTGCCATCAACATTGGCATAGGTCGTGTTTCGCACCAAGTCGTCGCCTACCACTGTTTTCCCGACAATCTGGTCTTCCTCGACCGATACGTTTGCATAAATACTTATACCCGTACCTTTTTGCCAATCAAAATTATTGAAACCGGCGTAACCACGGTGCTCTATAACGGGGTCGAGGTCCGGGTTACCCGTTACAATGTTCAATGGGTCTGAAACATCCTGAAATGGCTGCAGTTGCGAAAGCCTGGGCGCCTCGTTCCGGATGCTGTAATTGGCGTACAGCGTGTTCGACCCGCTAAACTGATAATTTATATAGCTGTTTAGCTCGAAAGCCTCAAAATCTTCTGAAATGGATATTTCGGGCCGTAATCGGTCCTCACTTTCCAAGGTTCGCAGCGCATAGCCGCCATCTAAATTTGCCGAAAATTTCTCCCCGAAGTACCCGATACCCACCGAGGGCGTGCTCTTTCTATCCTTAAAGGTAAAATCGGTGCTCAGCAACGGGTTAAAAATGGAATACGATTGGGTGGTTCCGTCAAAACTGAAGGTGCTTTCCCGACTATCCTCCACTATGTCCAGATATCGGTACTGTAAGTTTAAAAATAGTTTTCTGGCAATAATGGGGTAGCGATATGTCAAATTTGCGCTAAAACGGCCTAGCTCGCCCTCGCTGTCGGTTACCTGATCGCGTACGATGGTCTCGGGGGCAGCTCCGAAAATTTCCGTTTCCGAAGATAGGAAGTCGGTCCCTTCCGATGTTTGGAATTGTACATTAACAGATGTACGCAATGAGGCGCCGCGACTGCCCATTTTCTTGGTGGCATCCACATTAGTGTTGAAGCTGCGAGAACTATTTTCGGTAAATGTTGTAACATCTGATTGGTTGGTCAAGACCCCATCTTCGTCGAGCGTTGTTTCTGACCGCTCGAAGAGGCGGTCGGCCGCAGTGTACGAAAAAGAAGGTCGAAGGCTAATTAGCAGGGTAGAATCTGCCTTTACATCTAGTTTCGCGTTGGCCGTATGCCCATCGCTCCGTGCATTGGTCTCGCTTCGTGAATTGGTAAAAAACCGGAAATCGGGCAGTAGGTTTTCGCGCGAGACGACCTCGGTATTCTCACTGTCGCTTCCGGCATAAAAATAATCGGCCGAAATATCTAGCTTTTCAGAATACGAATCGGCATAGTTGGCACCCACATTATTTGAGGTGACGATTCCTTCGCCTATACCGAAACTACGGCCATCTACGGTAAAGGAACCCGTACTACTAATGGACATACTACGGGCGCCGCCAAACATCTTGCTTATTTCCCCGAAACTGAACCCGGGCGAATTAATATTATTGCCCCCAGCAAGGACGCTAATTTGCTGATCGTTATCGAACCTATTGAAGAGCCCGGCGTACTCGTAGCGCTCATCGGTACCGGCCCCTGCAGAAAGCCTACCGAAAACGCCCTTGTTCTTCTCCTCGTCTATCGTTAGGTTAATGGTCTTATTCTCGGTATCGCCCTCCTCGCCCGCGAAGGCTTCGGCATCGCTCTTGGTATCGGTTACCTGTACCTTATCGATTATTTCCTTGGTAAGGTTACGCGTGGCAATGGTAGGGTCATCGCCGAAAAAAGGCTTGCCGTTGACCAAGATTTTATTCACGGGCTTTCCGTTTACGGTAATTTTTCCTTCGGCATCGACGGCAACACCGGGCAGCACTTTAAGCAAATCCTCTACCGTGGCGTCCTTTTTGGTATCGAACGATTTTACGTTAAACTCGAGCGTGTCCTTTTTAATGGTAATGGGAGCGCGGGAGCGCAACACCACCTCGTCGAGCACATTTTCGTTCTCGGTTAGCGCGATGGTACCCAAGTCCTGTGGGCCAGCCGCTAGCGAGACTTCTACCGAATAAGGGTCGTAACCAATGTAGGAAACAAATAATTTTGCCTTATCGGCCCTTGCTTGGCCGGTGAGCTCGAAGGAGCCGTCCCGCCTCGAAATAGTATATGTTATCAAGCTACTATCAGCCGGTCGTTCTATGAAAACGGTAGCCGATTCTAGAGGCTCTTCGGAAGATTTGGCGACCAGCGTTCCGGAAATTTGGAAGGAATCGGATTGGGAAAAGCCAACCGAACAGAACAAAATTAAAAATCCTGTAATATAGATGCGCATACACTCACATTTAACGGAAAACCAAAAAAGCGAATATAATTACATTTGTTAAAAGTGCGGGAAAGGCTGCCTACTTTTTCCTGATATAAACGGTAACGGGAACCCCGGTAAAATCGAAATGTTCGCGAAGCTTATTTTCCAAGAATCGCTTATAGGGGTCCTTCACGTACTGCGGCAAATTCGCAAAAAATGCGAAGGCCGGAAAGGGTGTTGGCAGCTGCGTACAAAATTTTATCTTCACGTACTTCCCCTTCGTGGCCGGCGGCGGGGTAGCCTGGATAATTGGGAGCATAATTTCGTTTAGCTTGCTCGTCTTCACCTTTTTGGTACGGTTGTTAAAAACCTCAACGGCGGTTTCGATGGCCTTGAAAATACGTTGCTTGGTAAGGGCCGAAATAAACACGATCGGCACATCGACAAAGGGTTCGCACTCGCGACGGATATATGCCTCAAACTCCTTGGTGGTCTTATTTTCCTTCTCAACCAAATCCCATTTATTGGCGAGGATGACGATACCCTTGTTATTGCGCTGGGCGAGCCAGAATATATTCTGAACCTGCCCGTCAAAGCCACGGGTGGCATCAAAAACCAGGATTACCACGTCGCAGTGCTCGATTGCGCGCACGCTTCGCATTACCGAGTAAAACTCGAGATCTTCCTTTACCTTGCTCTTTTTTCGGATACCGGCGGTATCTACCAGGTTAAATTCAAATCCGAAGCGGTTATAGCGCGTGTCGATACTATCACGCGTGGTTCCGGCAATATCGGTAACAATGTACCGGTCCTGCCCTATAAGGGCGTTTATAAAGGAAGATTTACCTGCGTTTGGCCTGCCTACTACGGCAAAGCGGGGCAAGGTTTCTTCCTCGCGCTGCTCCTTCTCGGGCAATACCTCCACGAGATCATCGAGCAAATCGCCCGTGCCGCTACCGTTGATGCTGGAAAGGGTGTAGTATTTCTCCACGCCAAGGGAATAGAACTCGACCGCATCGTTCTCGCGCGTGGCGCTGTCTACCTTGTTTACGGCTAGAAAGAACGGTTTATGCGATTTCCGAAGTAGCTTCGCCACCTCTTCGTCCATACCGGTAACGCCGTTTTCGACATCGACCATAAAAATTATGGCGTCTGCCTCGTCTATGGCGAGCTCGACCTGCTTGTCGATTTCCGCCTCGAACACATCGTCGCTTCCCTTTACATAACCGCCCGTATCGATCAGGGAAAATTCCTTCCCGTTCCAGTCGCTCTTACCGTAGTGGCGATCTCTTGTAACTCCGCTCACGGCATCGGTTATCGCCTCGCGGCGCTGGATTAATCGATTAAAAAAAGTAGATTTTCCTACATTGGGCCTTCCTACAATCGCAACAATACTCATACCTTGGGTTGTTTTACTGGGTACAAAAATAGGTTATTTAATACTAAGGATGTGGCAAGGGGACCTTGTTTCGAAAAATTTACTATTTTCAACTTTGCCATTAAACACCTGCGATATGCCGCTTTCCAACGAAATTGTACTACGCCCGCGCTTCCAACTGGATTTGGAAAAAGACAAACAATCCATTTTGGAGGCTTTTGGCAGGAAAAAGGCCTCTACGGATGAAGTTGTTACCTCAGTGGTAGATGATCATATTTTTATTCGCATCTCTAAGATAAATCAGCATTTTTGGTCACCTCAACTGCACTTGGAAGTGCTGGGAAAGGAGGATGGCGGCTGTACCGTGTTCGGTCTTTTTGGGCCCAGCCCTACGCTATGGACCTTCTTTATGTTTGTCCATTTTGCCGTGGCAATTCTTTTTATGGGCTTGGGCATTTGGGCCTATACGCTGGCGTCATTAAACGAACCGTATGCCGTGCAAATTGCGGGTATGGCACTTCTAGCACTGCTCTGGATTGGCCTATATTTTGGCGGCCGGTTAGGAAAGAAAGCGGGGAATGGACAGATGATGACCCTCCACAGATTTATGGAGCGCACGCTGGCCACGCCCTAATTCTTATTTTTTGTTATACCCAAATCGCCTTAATTGCCGTTCATCGCTACGCCAATTTTTGTTCACCTTTACGTAGGTTTCCAAATGGATTTGCTTTCCGAAGAATTTTTCCAAATCTTGCCGCGCCTCTACACCAACTCTCTTAAGGGCTGCGCCCTTATGCCCAATGATAATGCCTTTTTGGGTTTCGCGCTCTACCATGATGACGCTGCGAATGCGAATAATGGTATCATCCTCGAAAAACTCTTCGGTATCTATTTCAACCGAGTAGGGAATTTCCTTTTTGTAGTGCAGTAGGATTTTTTCCCTGATGGTTTCGTTTACGAAAAAGCGCTCGGGCTTGTCGGTAAGCTGGTCCTTGGGGTAAAACGGGGGTGATTCTGGCAAGAGATCCAGTATGCGCTGGAACACTTCGTTAACCCCAAAATTTTGAAGGGCAGAGATCGCGAATATCTCTGCGTTGGGCACTTTCTCCTCCCATAGCTTGAGAGCATTCATCAATTGCTCCTCATTTCCCTTGTCAATTTTATTGATGAGGAGAAGTACGGGAATTTCGGCATTCTTTATTTTCATAAAAAATGCTTCGTCCTTTAGGTCTTGCTCACCCAGTTCAACCAGGTAAAGTAGAATATCGGCGTCCTCGAAGGCAGACTTCACGAAATCCATCATGCTTTCCTGCAGCTGATAGGCGGGTTTTATGATGCCGGGCGTGTCGCTAAGCACCACTTGAAAATCGTCGCCGTTTACAATTCCGAGAATTCGATGCCTGGTGGTCTGGGCCTTCGAGGTGATGATGGAAAGTCGTTCTCCTACAAAGGCATTCATCAACGTGCTCTTTCCCACGTTTGGGTTCCCGATAATATTTACAAATCCTGCTTTGTGAGCCATTTTTCTATTCTTTATCGGTAAAGATACGCCAAAATGCAAAAAGGTTCCAATTAAGAATCGCGGTCTTTGCAGGTTGGCACCCCAAGGCAACTTATTATGATATTCTTTGCGAAAGTCTAACACGCCGTTAACGCCTAAGAATATTCACTAATCGTACCTTTAGGTAAACTAAAAAAGAAGAAATTATGAGGAAGATACACCTAATGTTAACAATCCTATTTTTTATCGGTATAACCCACGGACAAAATGCCGAGGATAAACAATTGGTAAAAGAAGCGGAAAAAGCAAAAATGGCCATGATTGATAAGAACCCGTCGCTACAAAAACATTTTGACGAGGCAGACGCTTACGTAATTTTTCCTAATGTGGGCGAAGGGGCCTTCATTATTGGGGGAGCTTCCGGAAACGGTGCCGTGTGGGAGAATGGCACCTTGATTGGCCTGGCAGATATGAAAAAGATAGATGTGGGCGCACAAATTGGAGGAGCGGCCTATAGCGAGGTTATATTCTTCGATCAACAGGAACCCCTCAAGCGTTTTAAAGATGATGATTTTGAATTATCGGCAAGTATGTCGGCCGTCCTGATAAAGGAAGGAGCGTCGCTAGCAGCCGATTATTCCGAAGGCGTGGCCGTGTTCGTGATGCCCAAGGCAGGATTGAGCCTAGAGGCTGCCGTGGGGGGCCAGCAATTTGAGTTTATCCCCCTCAACTAATATCGGTGTGACGAGAAACTAAGATAAAGTTCGTCCAAGGTCGTTTTTGCCAAAATGGTTGGCAGTTTCGATTTTGGACTTATTTTTTAGTGAAGCGCTGTATGACCGTGTCGTTTCTGCCGTCGCCATCATAATCGAATCGAATTTGAACGTGCAATTGCGTTTCAGTTAACTCTAGCACTTTGGCCGATTCAGAAAAACCGTAGGCCGAGATAGTGAGCGTAGCCCCTTCTACCTCCCACTCTCCTACCATCTGTTGACGCTCCTCGCAGGATATTACGTCCATTTCTGCGAATGAATTGTCTTCGGAAAAAATTATATAATCTTTACCGCACGCCTCGTGAGAAGCGTATGGAATCAATTTTCCGTTCACCAGTTCATCTTGCCAGTACCAATTGCCCACCAGAAAATCCTCGGCAGTTGCGATCCTGTCATCGCCTGTCGAACAAGACGCCAATGTCACTGCCAGTAAAAACACCCACGCGTATTTCATTATTCGCTAATTTTGAATCGACTGAACACACAACGATGGAGTAGTCGCTAAATTTCGTGAGCTTATGTTAAATAATACTTAAAAAAATAGTATCGCTTTTCCGGCGAAACTCTTTTTGCGTGTTCATTACACCATCTTAAGTAGTTTTTCCATGATGTGAAGTCCCTTCCACACTGTAGAGCTTTACCACCTTCGATTTTCCCTTAAGGACTAATTTTCCTTGGTAGTCGAAATGAAACTGTTCGGCAGCTTTCAACTTCTGCTTCATTTTGGCCGAAACGAGCATTTCCTTCCCTAGTTCATTACATTTTTCTTGCAAACGCGCCGCAATATTGATGGTATCGCCGTGGTAGGCCATTTCCCTTTTTAGTTCGCCAACCTCGGCAACTATTATTTTTCCGTAGTGCATTCCCGCCTTGAACTCGGGTACCACACCATACTTCCTTAAATAATACGGGGCTCTCTCCAGCAATCTGCACTTGAAATCGAAGAAGGCGTTGAGGCAATTGCAGTCTTCTATTCCCAACTTAGTGGGCCACGTGAGGACCGCCTCGTCGCCCACGTGCTGGTAAATCTGTGCCTTCGATTTTGCCACCACGCTCAAATCTCTGAAACATTCCTGCAATAACCGGCTGTACTGCAAATGCCCGATGGTTTCGGCAATGGTGGTACTCGATTTTAAATCGATGAACAAGAATATCCGATTATCTTCTTTGGGAACATAGAAGGCGCCGGTAAAGAGTTTCCACAGGTTGCCCTGTCCCAGTCGTTTATCGATTTCGTTAAAAACGCTTATCAACGTAATGACAATGAAAAAGTAGAGCAGCAGCAAGGCCATCTGGTTAGAGAACATTAACTCCTTGAAAGTTTCCCAATAAAACGTTTCACCCGCTAATTCGTGAAGTATGTGGCCCGATAAAAATATCAGGACAAAAATGATTGTGAGATGGCTCAGGGAAGAAACGATTACAAGTTTGCCCAAGGACATCGCTCGGTTAACGTGCTTTTCAAAGACCATTTCAAAAAAGCCGAACAAGGAGCCTGCAACGAGCCCGAGGGCAATAAGTATCAATACCCTTTCACTAATGGGAAGCGAATTAAATTCGGAATCGACAGTTTGCCCAAAATTACGCAAAAGCATCCACAGCCCGAAAGCGAGGGGCCACACGATAAGATGTTTCAGCAGAACCCTTAGGTAGTTATGCTCCATAATTCAAATTTGTAAAAAGCGAGTATCCCTACTTAAGCGCAGAATTATAGTGCACGGGTAGTTTACTACGGTTTATCGATACAATTAGGCACGGAAAATCGAGCAAGCAGATAAACCGGGCAATCACGAGCTTACAAATATGGCGTCTTGGTGCATATAATACGATGATATATATCATCAGGGCTATTGACAAACATCAGAAAATGAAACATCAACCCCATTTATATTTGTACTCGTACCAAACATTTGACAAATGATAAACACACACACCACAGTGCATATGATCATAGATCGTAACACTACCGAACTCGATTACGAAAACGCCTTCACTCAAATGAAGGAAATAACCAAGAAAGAGGGCCATTTCAACATTCTTCTAGAGCTGGAAGACGCTGCCGGCCTGATGAAGTTCAAGGGACTGGGCTTCCTGTCGGAAATGAAATGGTTTGGACTAAAAAACCTTCGGAAATACGCCATCGTAACAGAAATCGAATGGATAGAAAACTTGATCAGCATCGGCGACATGCTCACCCCTGGCATTCCCATAAAAGATTTTGATGCAGATGAAATACAGGAGGCCATCGATT
>NZQO01000015.1 GCA_002693605.1 Flavobacteriaceae bacterium | reverse complement strand
CGTTTACTTTATGTTTCACAACGCAGACCCTTATTTTTCAGGCCGCATTATAGTGTATTCAAAAATGATACCAAAATCATTTTAAAGACAAAATAAAGGGGGTCGAAAAAGCTACGCAATGTACCACAATTTAGTTTGCGGGCATCTTTTCCGAATGAAAAAAAAGGATTTTTTTGAGCAAAAAATCGATGCCAACATGAAACTTTCTCAGGAAGAAACCTTTTAATGGCTTATGCCTTTTCCAAACCCCACAGTGCCTCAATTCTCTCAGTAAAAACTCCCCTTTGCGAAAGTATGGCAAGGGTAACTTTTCGACGTATAGAGCGATTATTTTAGTATTTTAGCACTCTAACTATTTTTTATGGAACAGCCCAATGAGCTAATTATAGCGATGCAAGGCGGCGATGAAAAGGCATTTTCGAAACTTTACACCATGTATTCGGAAGCCTTGCACGGTATTATCTACAGTATTGTACTGGATGAAGGCGTGGCCGAGGAGGTGCTTCAGGACGTATTTATCAAAATTTGGGACAATTCGAAATCCTATTCCGTAGAAAAAGGAAGATTTTTTACGTGGATACTCAACATTGCGCGCAATACGGCCATTGACCAAACACGGTCCAAGGCCTTTAAAAATTCACGCAAAAACCTTAGTACCTCAAACTTCGTAGATATCTTGTCGAGCCACGAAAACCTGAATAGAAAGACCAATAGCATTGGGATCAAGAAATTTGTAGAAAAATTGAAACCGGCGTGTATACAAATTATCGACCTTCTCTATTTTAAAGGATTTACACAAGCCGACGCTGCAAAAGACCTCCAGCTGCCCTTAGGAACCTTGAAAACACGGAACCGTAATTGCCTGCGCGACCTTAGAACCATTGTCCTTGGATAACACATTATGAATATAGAAGAAATTAGAACATCTGGCCAACTTGAATTGTACGTTACCGGCTCCCTTCCAGCGGAAGAAGTGCGGGAACTCGAACAAGCCCTGGCCCAATATCCCGAATTGCGCGAAGACATCGAGCAACTCGAAGCCACCCTGATTCAATTGGCGGAGGCGGCGACACCGCCACTGCCCGCCCTTGTATGGACCTATATCCTGAACGCCATACGGAATGTACAGAAATTGGATACCCAAGCCACTACACGAACCAACTGGGCCGCCATTACCGGTTGGGCAGCGGCCATACTATGCATTGCGGGGATTTTCTGGATGCTGAAGGAAACAAACGAGCTGCGCGAGGACATTCGCTATACGACCACCCAAAATGTAATTTTAGAGGAACAGGTACAGACAACGGAAACCCAATTGGCAAATACCAACGAACTGCTGGACATTTTACGTTCCAAGGAATATGCGGCATTTACCTTACCTGGAAACCAGGCGGTTGCCCCACAGGCATATGCTAAGGTGTATTTTAACAAGAAAGACCAAATTGCCTATATCGATGCCCGCGGTTTGCCCCCGGCCCCTCAGGATAAGGTCTATCAGGTGTGGTCATTAATTATGGATCCATTGACCCCCCGCAGTGTGGGGTTATTGGAACCCTCCAAGGAAATTGAAGGTGGGGTGTACCGTTTCGATAACATTCCCGACCCAGAGGCCTTTGGGATAACGCTAGAGCCAGCCGGCGGAAGCGAGTCGCCCACATTACAGCAGCTCTACACCCTGGGAACTGTAGCCCCTTAAAAAATATTTTAAATTTGAGTAACTACATAAATTAAAAGCGCCCCCTTTCGAGGGCGCTTCAACTAACAAAAAAACTCTGAAAAAACCGGCTTCGCCAGTTATAGTACCTATCATTACCGATAGATAACCAACCTTTCACATACATATACGAAGCCGAGCGTTGTTCGGATTTCCAAACAGCTATAATTTTTCAATTTTTTTTGAAAGTACGGGTCCGAGCTCGTACGAAGCCTCCTCAAGTTCTTGCTTTAGTTCTGCAACTTTATCTTCCATACCGTTGGCCTTGTAAACGAGTGCGGTATGGTATTGCGCCATAGGCTCGAAGGTTTTTCCCACCACGTGCTCCTCAATGGTTTTTAAGGCCTCCATCTCACGATCTGCCTTTAACTGTGCAAGTGCAAGCAGGTGGTACGTTTCGGGCGTCGCCCTGTTGGCGACCTCTTCCCGTGCCAACTGCAAGGCCCTATCTGGGTCTGTCTCTGCAAAATATTCTATTAAATAGGCGTTATACATAGGGCCGTAACTTTCATTATCAACTGCACTGATAAATTTTTGTTCGTTGGCTACTACTTCACTTTCGGCGCCCTGGTGTTGGGCTAGTTCTGCCTTTAGCAAATAGTAATCGGGAACCTTATGGGTGCGCATTACCGAATCTAAAATTCGGTTGGCTTCCTCGGGGTTGTTTTCACGGGAGTAGGCTATCCACGCAATTCCCTTCTTTGCATAGGCGTTGTCTGGCTGAAGTTCCAATGTTTTCAGATAGTGGTTATAGGATTCTTCTATTCGGCCCGCGTGCCCATAGTAGTCACCCAAATTGCTATATGTCCATATTTTTAAGGGAGTGCTGTTGCGCGATTCGGCAATTTCCTTTGCCTTTTCCATATTTTTGATCGCGTTGTCAAGATCGCCCTTATAATCGCTCCATTTTGCGGCGCGAATTAGGTAGTGGTAATCGCTGTTGTTCTTGACCTTGCCCAAATACCGATAGGCGGCATCGTATTCGCCCAATTCCATAGCGATATCGAATAGCATAAGCTCCGTTTCGTGTTTATTTGAAACTCCCCCGTAAGATTCTTCCAGAATGGTTTTTGCCTCCTTGAAACGATGCTGTGATATTAGGTTGTGCGCCAAGGCACGGGCATAGCTGTCCTTATTATTGGCGGAAATATCCATTGCCTTACGGTACAGTTTTTCGGCATTTCGTAAATGCTCCACGTTTCCAGTGGTTTCAAACAATTGCGCGTAGGCAGCGGCCAGCGGACCTAAATCGCCAACGCCGCTGCTATCGGCTGCCAATCGCTTGTTCCAAAAATCCTTTTTGGATACAGCTTCATCAAAGGTGGTGGTATTTGAACTGAGAAGGTAGGTATTATACTCTTCTGGGTTGGTTATTTTCTCGGGCGTAGGTTCGCTACAGGCCACAAACGCCAGAAATAGAATGATTATCGATGTTGTCTTCATTATAAATTTACTTTTGGTTATTGGATACTGAAATTTTCAGAAACCTATATACAAGAAAAGAGCAATCGCTTGCTCTTTTCTATCTTTCATTTCAATATAATTATTGTGTTAACGGTGCCTCTAGGTACGGGAATGGCTGTACCTCGCGATCGCCGAAGCCTACGTTATCTGTAATTAATAACGGTAATCCATTTTGGCCGTTAAAGCGCATACCGTCGCTACCACCGAACATAAGGGTGAGCGATACGTCTATAACATCATCTGTCAACGTTCTACCGGTAAGGGCTACCCCTCCGGGCACGAAATAGGATGTGGTTGCATTGGGTGCTACCTGAAGGGCATCGAACTGTGCCAATACGGTGGTAAAGGTAGGGGCATCGAGACCTAAGATGTTTGTTTCGTAATTCACATCGTTAGGGTCTAGACCCAGGGCCTGTGCATATACGTCATGGTAAAATTCTAAGCGACTTTCAAAATCATCCTGAAAATCGGCACGGCCAGAAACGGTCGTGGTATTAAAATTGTTCTTCAATTGATCGGTTCCGCTAAAAACGGTATTTATTCCTGGGCGGCCCATGATGTCTTCCTGGACATACGTTCCAGTGAAGGCGGTTTCGCAGGGCCCACAATCGCTTCCGCCGCAATCCACACCCGACTCGTCGCCGTTCTGGATTCCGTCGTTACACGTTGCGTTAACGATAACGTTATCGTCGTCATCACTACATTGTACGAATAATAGCGATGTACAAATGGCGACAAAAAATACTGATAGTTTATATAGTTTCATTGTATTCAAATTTTAGTGTTGATAGTTTATTGCTTTCTCTTGGCTGATACCCATACATTATAGGAGGGTGGCAAACCGTTGATGCCTACGCTCCCGGCTACGTGTGCGGGGGCCGTACCTAAAAGTGAGTTGGGTACTTCAACAGCGATGGCCAGAACGTTGAGAGTGTCGAAGAAATCTTCGGCCTGTCCTTGTGGCAAAAAGCCCTCTGGAGCAACCTCACCGGCAATTACCTTGTTAAAACGGTTGAAATCGAAGAAGAAGGCATCTCTTCTAGGTCCGGCAAAGAAAGTCATTCCGTTATTGGTCGCTACTTCAGTTTCGCCCACGGCCGAGATTTTCACGCTATTGCGTTGTGCGAACGTGGCTACGGTACTGCTCAATCCTTGTTGTGCTGGTTGGGCAGGGCCAAAGAAGTACATAGAATCACCTCGCTTTACGGCCTGAATCACTAAATCTTCTTTAAAATCGCCGGTGTTATCGATATTAAATTCAATCATAACATCCTCATCAAAGGTGGCATTCTGGGTAACGGTCCCCGGCTCTAGCGGTCCTTGCAGTGTGGCTATAAACACGGTGTTGTCTGGGTCATCACCCTCAAAGGCGTAAAGGTCGGCAATGTCGGAAGTCGTTCCGGCAACCGCCGGCGCATCGATGTGGTCGGCAGCGATTAGAAACACTGAAAGTGCCGCTACGCAAACTCCGCCGATGGCTGCAATAATTTTTGTTTTTTTCATAATTTTTAATTGTTATTTATTAAATGTTTTACTTTGTCACCATTATTTACGACTAAAGTACGTTGGAGGTTTTGGGCAGGGCGTTAATCTTATGTTAATCTAATTTGGCCGCTGGTTAATCCCTTGTTAAAGGCACAATAAAACTCTTAATTCAAGTTAAAATGAACCCATCGGCGAGCGGCTGGATTCCAAAATTCGTGAGTTATCTTGAAGACCAAGACGCAAATATGGAGTGGCCCACTACGTTACAGTTGTACACCGAATTAAAGCGAAACGGATTTATTTTCGGATTGTCGGTAGGGCTTCCGATTGAAATTTCAGAAAAGAAATTCGATCTTACCCGGGAAGAAAGTACCAAGGCAACCTTGCTATATTCCTTGTTCCACACCCATATGACCGCTACTGGTAATCCGTCTTTCAAAAAGGCTAGCGCGTCGATCCTTTCCTTCTATGCCCTATTAGGCAAGGGAAAGCTCAATTTCCTAAGCAAGATTACGCCCGGGGGGAACACCTATTCCCAGCTTGAGGCAATCTTGGCAGCCCGGCTTCAGGAATCGAGCAAGGTCCTGAAAAAGAACTATGTCTCGCTGTTAACGTACTCGCTCCTCTATATAGACCTACAGACCTACACCTATTGGCTAGCCGGTGGCGAAATGGTTAAGGAGTATGCCAAGCAACTGGAAAGCACCGTAATGGCAACAACCTTTGCGGCACTTCGTTCAAAAAAACGCAAGAATAAATACGACTTGTTATTGTTGGAACTGTTTGAATCGTCTGCCGCATTTTTGAACAAACAGCAGGAAACTGGTCAGAATGATTCGCACCATCTTATGCCAAATACCAAGGATGCCGGCACATTATATGCCCATTACCTTTTAGACTTAAGTTGCCTTGCCATATGGGACGATTATGAAATGGATGAAGCTGAATATAAATTTCTGGAACAGCTTACCAAGCAATTAGACCTTCCAACCGGCGCCGTGCAACAGGCCATATCGGATCTAGGCTCTTTTGCGGAGAGGCACGGTAGCGCAATTTCGCTCTTTGAGTATACGCATCCGGTGAAATTGTTCTACAAGCAATCTGCGGCAACGGTAAAGCTCCTTATCTTGAGAAACCGAAAACGGTTGATCAAGGAGCTAGCGGAGAGCGGCGAGTTAATGATATTGTTGGGACAAAGCACGGTGCGCGATTTGACGGTGGGGGAAAAGTATAAGGTAAAGGAACAGTTGCTGGACATTTGCAAGACCATCCCCTCGCTCACAATATTCTTATTGCCCGGGGGTGGAGTACTTCTACCGCTGCTGGTAAAATTCATTCCGAGGATGTTGCCCTCTGCGTTTAACGAAAACAGGATTGAGCGTAAGGGTAAGAATCTGCCTTCGTAAAATTATTCCAACCAAAGTTTAAAATCCCGTACGCGCTCGCGCGCCACGATCACTTCCTGCGAAGAATAATCCTTCAGCACCACCTTTAACCTAGAATTGGAATACGCTATTATATCCTTAATGGAATGGATACAAACGATGAAGGTACGGTTAACGCGGAAAAAAACCGATGGTTCCAGCTCGTCCTCCAGCTGTTCCAGCGTGGTGTCGAGCAGGTAATTCCGTCCCTCGACCGTGTGGGCATAGGTTCCTTTGTTTTCCGAGTAGAAACATTCTATCTCATCTACCGGAATCATCTTGATATGCTGCCCAATTTTCGTGGTAAAACGTTTCTTGTACTCGCGCTCTACGGGATTTACCAGCAATTTTCTAATATCATCGAAATTAAGCTGAACGTTCTGCTGATTTGGTTTTAGCTCCCTATATTTCTCCACTGCCGCCTTCAGCTCGTCTTCGTCAATCGGTTTCAGTAGGTAATCTATACTGTTCAGTTTAAACGCCTGTAGCGCGTACTCGTCGAAGGCGGTTGTAAAGATAATTGCGCTCTTGATGGTTACTTCCTCGAAAATTTCGAAGGAAAGTCCGTCGCTTAGTTGAATGTCCAGAAAAATCAAATCGGGGTGCACATTGTTGGTAAACCAATGTATGGCATCCTCTACGCTGTGTAACATTTGGTGGACCGAAACGTCCAACTTTTCCAGCATGCGCTGCAATCGGCGGGCCGAAGGTTTTTCGTCTTCAATAATGAGAACGTTCATATTAAACTTTTTGGTAGGTTATGTTGAATATTGAATTTTACTATGGTATTTTTCGCAATATAGACAGAAGTTTATCCCTTGCCGATATCCGTTTTCTCATTGGACTGGGTAACGGTGTGATTCAAGGCGCTCTCCTCCTCTTCCATAAACTGCCTTAATTTTCGTTCTTCCCAATTCTTATAAAATCGTATACCGCCGCCAAATACATAAAGGCCGTGGCCTAGCAAACCAATGCCCCAAAAGAAAGGTGTGGTAAACAATGACCAGCTCGGAATGTGCAGATTGATCCACCCATTTTGGAACACCCCCAAATTGAATAGCAACAGTAATACATTTATTATTAGGTACACCGCAAGGTGCGTGTAGAACCCCTTGATCTCTTCTACCCTTTTTTTAGCCTTCTCGTATTTTGATGATGGGGTGTCCATAATACTATCTTCATTTTATTCTTCAGATTCCATAATTTCCCGCAACTTACGCTTTTCCCAACGCGCCAACGGATTCCATTTCAGACTGAATACCCGCTGGGCGTGAATTGCCACGGCAATTCCCCAAATTACGGGCAGCAGGAAGATATTCCAGTCTAGCCAATTTTGAAATTCCATGTTGGTAGGTGCGGGCACCGCGGTTACCATGTAATATATTCGTGAACCGATTAACAGGAGGCTAATGCCTACGTACCATGCCAAATGGACGTAAAATCCCCGTAGTTGCCCTACTTTTTTGCGGGCATTCCAAAATTTACTTTCATCTCGAGTTTCCATAATTTGTAATGTTAGCTCCATTTTCCGGACTTGGTATCTTCCTCTTTTTCCAAGAATTCACGCATCTTTCGCTCCTCCCAGCTACGGCCCAAAAATGGATTCCAGTCGAAGGCCTTCGCAGCTTGAAAAAACAGACCAACACCCCAGCCAAACGCCGCCCATAAAAACCACATATAGCTCCATTGGTTGGTATAGTAATTCAATGCTGCCAAAAAGCCGATGAAAATAACGTACATCATTACGCTGGTGTAGAACTTCTTAATATGCTCTACTCGCTCCTTAGCGCGTAGGTATCTATTGCTGTTTTCGTGTTCCGGTTTCATAATTCCTTAGTGTTTTATTTATATATTCCGTAGAAACTTGCTTATAGCTGATTGTCCATATATTCTTTGATCTTTCTGGCCTCCCATTCCTTTCCGAAGAAAAAGTTGACGGCGCCTACTTCCGAGGCGTGGCCCAAGATCCCTAGGCCCCAACCCAAAACTGGGAACAATGCCCAGGGAAAATTTGTATTGGACGTCACGTTAAGCCATATCAATAGCGGAACTATCAGCAAGTAAATGAACAAATGGGTGTAAAACCCCTTAATTTTTTCAACATATTGCTTGGCGCGTTCCAGTCTTTCCTGTGGTTGGTTATCGTTTCTCATTTTCTAGGTTTTTAAGGTTTCTGAAGTAAAATTAAGTAACAGTTTCAATTTCTGAAAAAACGGTTTACCCAACTGTAGCATTTGGGTGCCCAACTGTAATTAGTCCTCTTTATCCATCAATTCCCTTATTTTCCGCGCTTCCCACTCCTTTCCAAAAAACGGATTGTAGTTGAAGGTCTCGGCCGCGTGGCCAAGCACCCCAAACCCCCAGCCCGCAATGGGAAACAGCGCCCAGGGAAAATTGGTACCCGATTTGAGGTTTAGCCAGATAAAAACCGGTACGAAGAATAGATAGATGGCCAAATGTATGTAAAAGCCCTTTAGCTTTTCTACCCGCTCCTTGGCGCGTGCGTATTTTTTTTCAGAAATATAGCCGTCGGCCGATTGCACCGTCATCGTTTCTTGGGTGAGCATAGGTATGGAGATGATGAAATATGAATTATCCTGACGAATGGTGACGGGCCTATTGGTTAATAGGTAATAGCGCTGCCTTATGTTGCGGAGCCCTACCCCACTGCTCTCCTTCACCACCTGCTTTGGTTGGTAATTGTTCTTGATAACCAGGTTGCCGTCTTCCTCATAGATTGAAATGTATAATTTCTTGGTGGGCGTTACCTGGTTGTGCTTAACGGCATTTTCCAGCAATAGCTGAAGCGACAATGGCACCACCTTGGCCGCTGGATTGGCAAGCTGCCGCGGATAATCAAAAACAATGCTATCCTCAAAGCGCATATTAATGAGGCTCATATACAGTTTGGCGAAGGAGAGTTCTTCCTCTACAGTTACCAATTGCTTGTTCTTCTGCTCCAAGACGTAGCGGTACACTTTTGAAAGTGCCGTAGTGAACCGTGTTGCAGCCTCTGGATTTTCCTCTATCAAGCTGGTAAGTACATTTAGGCTGTTGAAGAGAAAATGGGGATCCAGTTGATTTTTAAGGGCATCGAACTGGGCCGAGGCCGCTCCCGCAATGATTTTCTGTTCCTTGACCCTTTTTTCCTGCACGAATTTATAATAGAAGAATCCGTAGAAAATGGCCACTACGACCATCGAGATGATAAAGGAAATCAAGTAATAGCCTATCTCCTGATCGGCAAGAAATCCGAGCAAGGTGGCACCCTGTATGAAGACTTCATCGAACAAACGCAATAGGAAGAGCATGGCAACGGTAACGATAATATTTCCCAAGGCAGCCTTCCACAGGTTTTTCCACTTGTACAGCGACAATTTATACTTATCTACTACATAGTACATTATTAAATAGGCGTTCGCCATATAAAGCACCACCGAGTAGAGCTGGTTATAGAGAAACCTCCTGAGCAGTTCCTTGCCCGAATTGATCTGGACCCCGCTAAAATATTGGATAACACCTAGTACAATAAAGATGAGTGTCCCAACGAAGAAAGCTTTCCCCAGTTCCTTGAAAAATCGTGTCATTGGTTATTGGTTACAATTTTGTTCCCACACCTGCTGGGCGTACTCCTTGCCGCCCTGCGGATGGAATGGACCCGCTGGTTTAAAGGTAGTGAAAAGTTGCAAGGCGCGGGCAATGTCCTCGCAGTACAGCTGTGTGGGTTTCCCAAAATACCTTGCCGACCCCATATCCCATTCGGCCTTACCCAGCACCACCCTAGGGTTATTGGGTGCCAATTGTGATGCTTTTTGGTAAAGGTCGGCTATTTTGGAAGAATATTTCATCCCGTACTGCTGCCCATCGTAAACCACCCAGGCCGTAAGCAGCTGCGCCTCGAGCACGAGCATCTCGGCATTGTCCTGTGTAAGCCTCTGTGCATCGTTCAGGAAATCGCGCGCTGTTTTCATGTGCTGTATCATTTTTTCCTTGTCCTTTTCCGAAAAACTAGAGAGCACATGTATTTGTGCCACATAAAACGGAGGTAGCCAGTCGTCGGGTTCCGCTTGGGCAATGCGCTCGAACAAGTTGGCGGCCTCGGTGGTTTTCTGTTCAGACCAAAGATCGAATGCCTTCTGCATTCCCTTTTCATAATTGGATTGCCCGGAAGCCGATAGGGCGAGCAACGTAAGCGTTATCAATATAAGATGTTTCATGAGTTCTGAAGTTTGAATTTTATTTAAAAGATTAATTTACAAGCTAATGTTGACCGTTTTCGTCTTACCACCCGTTAATACGAACTTCGCATCTTCCCATTTTGGCGGGCCGAAGAAACCCTTAGCCCCATTGGAGCAGCCATAGTCCTCGGCCGGCATCACGCCCATGAACATATCGAGTTCGCCGTCATTATTTTGATCATGAAAGCACGAAATGGCGTAGGTGCCATCGGGAACATCGGTAAATGTAACGGCGGCCATTTTTTCTGAAATTTCCGAAGAACGGCTTTTATAGGCCTTGTTGAGAAAATCGCCTGTCTTGTCGTACAGGCCCACCCGGACGGTGCCCTCGTTCGAATCAAAACCTTTCATGTTTACAGTTATGGTATTCTGTGCCATACAGCCGATAGCGGCCAAAGTGAAGGTTAAAATCAATAGTACAAGTTTCATAATAGTGAGGTGTTAGTGGTTAAAATCTTTACAAAGATGTAAGTGTAATCGGGGTTTTCAAAAGGAACTATACCGAACTGTCAAAAAGTGGGGACGAACCGTTGGTTTATAAGTTATCCAATTGGTTGTCGCTGCCATCCTCGCTTATCGTCCAGAAAAATCCTACGAAAAAGAACTGGTCCGCAGCCGGACGGAGCGCACGGCGATTAAAGTTGCCGTTGGCCGTAGGCGTATTCGCATATTGGTAACCGTTTATGTTATTATATCCGAGCACGTTATTTACCGAGAGGTACAGTATTTTTTGGGGAGCCAGTAAATAAGCCCAATTAACGCTTAGATTGTTAAAGGCTTTGGTCCTCGCTTGCAAAAATCCTGGCTCGTTAGGGTTAGTATAGCTGCGGCCGCTGGCAAATTGGTAGCTAAAGCCCAGCTGGCTCTTCCAGCTGTCTACCCAGTACTTCGTCACTACCGAAAGGTTGTGCGAATTGGCAAAGGGCGGCTGCGCCCTGTTCGCATAATCCTGGTACTTGCGCTCACTGTCCAACCAGGAGTAGCTAACCCAGTAATCCAAGTTTCTGAATGACTCACTGTCCCTCCAAAAAATATCAATCCCTTTCGCATACCCATTGCCTTCGTTGCTAAACGAGCTATCAAAAGTTGGCATTTTGGTTGTGTAGGCAACCAGGTTCTCGTATTGCTTATGGTAGGCCTCGGCACGAAAAATCCGGTTATTCGCTACGTATTGGTAATTGAGTATATAATGCTGCGTCTTTCGGGCCTGTAAATTGGTTGAAAATTTCAGGATATCGCTCCCTGGCTGCTGATAGAAGTCGCCGTAGGCTATCGATACCTGGCTGTCCTTTCCCGTCTTGTAGGCGAGGGAAGTTCTCGGGGAAAGGGTGGTTTCCCTGAACAACGGACTATACTCGGCACGCAGCCCTACCTTAAGTGCAAGGTTGCGCGAAAATATTAGGTCAATTTCGGTAAATGCAGCGGAAATATTATTTTGGAAACCGTATTGGGCCCGACTTGCATCCTCGGAAAAATCCTCATTAAAATCGGTCACGAATTGTTCGGCGCCAAAATGCCATTTCACCCTATTGCTGAATCGTTTCCGAAAGGCGGTCTTAACATGCACCGAATTTTCCTTATTTCCAATATCACTGGCTTGTATGCCAATATCGGTACGGCTATAGGTATAACTGCCCCCTACGAAGGCCTTCCATTTATTTCCCAAAGCAACCCCGTAATTTGCATTGGTGTAGAAATTGTAATTTTTCAAACCGAAGCGTACCCCCTCCGGATCATTGATGTCTTCTTGTGTCAATTCAAAATTGGTAGTATCGAAGGCCCCGTACCATTTAAATAAACCATTCTCGGTTTTTTTTCTAAAAACGCTTTCCCCGGCAAGCGCCTCGAATGGTTTTTCCCAATCGTTTCTATCGGGAAAGGCCGCAATGTATGGCGCGAGGTTTATATAGGAAGCATTCACGCTAAGCGAGCTTTCATCCCATTTTTGAGTATTTCCCACGCCCCCGCCTACGCTCATAGCGGCGATTTCCGTTTTTTCCTGATCGGGCTCGTCGATCGTGTTGAGCAATAAGACCGAGGAGAGCGCCTGTCCGTACTCGGCGGAATAACCGCCGGTGGAAAAGGTAATCCCATCAAAGAGGAAGGGGCTGTACCTTCCGCGCGTAGGAATATTGTTCGTGGTTGGCGTGTATGGGGTAAAAACGCGAATGCCATCTATGAAAATCTGAGTTTCACCCGCATCTCCCCCACGCACGAAGAGTCGGCCATCTTCGGCCACGGTGGTGGTGCCGGGCAAGGTCTGCAATGCGCCCACAAAATCGCCTAGCGCGCTCGCGGTGGTCACCACATCGAGGGGTTTCAGCACAGATACCTTGCTATTGTCGCTCGCCTCGAAAGTTCCTGCCGAAAGTACCACCGTTTCAAGTGAATTGACATCGTCCCGCAGTACTATTTTCAAATCCCGCATCTCGTTCACCTGGGCGGTCACTGTCTTCGTTTCAAAGGAAACATACGAAATTAGCAGGGTTTGAACGCCCGTTTCGGAAGTTTCAAAGGAAAAGGTACCATCCACGCCGGTCGAGGTGCCGTCGTAAGTGCCCTCCAGGTAAACATTGGCACCCAGAATGGGCGTTCCGTTTTTCTGGGTAACAATTCCGTATATTGACTCTTGTGAAATTATCCTGGAAGTGGAAAGTAGCGCGAGGAAAATTATGACGTTCGATGTAAAGTTAATTTTCATGACAGGTTGGTTTTGCTATTTCAAAAGTGGGTAGTTTTCAGCCATTTTCCGAATAAAAAGTACCGAACTGTCAAATATCCACGCCCAACTGAAGCACGCCAATTATAACGTTTCTTTAGAACTACGGCACTCAAAAAATGGTATCTTCGACCTAAACAACCGGGTATCATGACCGATGATCATAAAATTGAGAACTATTTGCGCAAACACGCCCAGTGGGCAGGTGTTCTAGATACGCTACGCTCCGTTTTTCGGGAAACCGAGCTAGAGGAAACTGTTAAATGGGGTACACCGCACTATACCTATAATGGCAAGCTCGTGGCCGGTTTGGCCGGGTTCAAGAACCACTGCGCCGTTTGGTTTCACCAAGGGGTGTTTTTGGAAGATTCAGAAAATAAATTGATAAATGCACAGGAGGGCACCACCAAGGCCCTGCGGCAATGGCGATTCGAGGAAGGGGATTCGGTGAATGTCGATTTGGTTAGGGACTATGTCTTGGAGGCCATTTCAAATGCAAAAGCAGGCAAGGAGCTTACGCCCGAGCGAAAAAAGAAACTTACCTTACCACCGCTGTTGCGCCAAGCCTTGACCGATAATGCCAAGCTGAACGCTGCCTTTCTAACCCTAACACCCGGAAAGCAACGGGAATATGCAGAATATATCGCCACCGCTAAGCAAGATGCTACCAAGCGCCGCCGATTGGATAAGTGCATACCCCTTATAGAGGATGGCAAGGGCCTGAATGACAAATACAAAAACAGTTAGTACCGAATGAAGCCCCGATTTAAGCGCTACACCTTCAGACAATTATGGTTTTATGCCCGACGGGCATTCTGGATCCTCGTGTCGTGGGTGGTTATTGCGAATATCATATTTTTTTACGAGTTCTTTACCTTGGCCAGCAACGATATCCTGAGTTCGGCCTTTGATTTTAAGCAGGCATTCTACGCAAACCTGATCTTTTCGGTTACGGCCGGTATTATTGGCGGCATTGTAACCATCAACCTAATGGAACGTTGGCTTAGGAAACATGCTTTTTGGAAAGCCTTGGTCTATATCGTTATCACCTATATCGGCGCCGCCTTTTTGGTGAGTACCATCGGGGCACTTTATTTCTATAGTGAGGAATTTGCCGTGCCCTTTTACCATATCGACGTAGTTTCAGAACTATATGTCTTTTTTGGTACTTGGCTTTTTCTGAAGAACTTCATCATCTGGCTCTTTATTGTAATCAGCACCCTTATTGTTTTAATGGTAAACGACAAGTATGGGCCGGGGGTTTTTGTAGACTATCTGCTGGGGCGCTACTTTCACCCAAAGCACGAAAGGCGCATCTTCATGTTTGCCGATATTAAGAATGCCACGGGCATAGCCGAAACCCTGGGCGAGCAAAAATACTTTAACTTCCTGAAAGATTTCTTCAGGGATATTGCTCCGGCTATCGTGCAAACGCGGGGAGAGGTGTACCAATATGTGGGCGATGAGGTCGTAGTTTCCTGGAAAATGAAGCACGGTCTTAAACGGGGCAATGCCATTCAGTGCTATTATAGCATGCAGCGCATCTTAGAGTACAAGTCGGGCCGCTACCTTCGCAAATACGGGGTGTCACCTGAGTTTAAGGTAGGCTACCACTATGGACCGATCATGGTGGGCGAAATTGGGCAGATAAAACGCGATATTGCCTTTTCGGGCGATGTATTGAACACCACTTCGCGAATACAGGCTATGTGCAATGAACTTGGGGTGAAGATTTTGGCATCTGAGGCGTTTGCCAATGTGGCATACAACCTTCCTAAGGGAGTGACCCGCCATAGTGTTGGCGAGGAAAAACTACGTGGAAAGAGCGAGGAAATCGGGTTGGTAACCTATACCAAGGAAAATTAACTTATTTTAGTGGGACACTCTAAAATTAGTCGCCATGAAAACCGATACCTATACTAGAATCGTACTTACCATAATCGCATTTTGCCTAAGTGTAAACCTTCTTCAGGAAATTGAAATCATGCCTACCGTGTATGCTTCCGAAGCGAATAAAGACAAAATGAACTCTCCAAAATACCAATTGGTTCCCATTTCAGAATCAAATACCATAGATGTCCGCTTGGTGGATATAAATACCTACGACGAACTAAATGTGAACTTGAAGGGGGTAGACACCTATGACGAGGTAAAGGTAAATTTGAAGAAAATCGAAACATCTGATGAGCTCGATATAAACATAGATGAAATTGGCGGCTCCTTTGTGCGAATGGGAGGTCCGCTGCCCGTAACCTTAGACTAATTTTCGGCCCCTTTATTTTTTGAAAGGTCTAATGATAAGGCGTGCTGCCCTATCGTAATTGATATAACTATAGGTCCAGTTAAAAAATGTGACTACCCTATTGCGAAACCCCACCAAGAAGTAAAGGTGCACGAACATCCATAAAAACCACGCAAAGGCTCCTCCCAAATGCAGCCCCTTGATATCGCAAACCGCTTTGTTACGGCCAACGGTGGCCATCGTACCCTTATCGAAATAATCGAAAGGCTTCATTGGCTTGCCCTTTAAATGCCTGCTCAGGTTCTTTCCCAGGTGCTTACCCTGCTGGATGGCAGGTTGCGCAACCTGCGGGTGCCCCTTCGGGAAATCGTCGGTTTCCATAAGCGCAATATCGCCCACCGCATAAATGTGTTCCAGACCCACGATTCTGTTATAGGTGTCTACGCGATATCTATTTGCCTTTTCAACCAGTGCCCTTCCGTCGATGCCCGCTATGGGGGCTCCGGTGACACCGGCCGCCCAGATAAAAGTAGCGGTCTCGAAGGTCTTGCCTTCATT
>NZQO01000014.1 GCA_002693605.1 Flavobacteriaceae bacterium | reverse complement strand
TCCCCACGGATAATTGCAAGACAAGTTACGTTAAAGTTGAAGGTTGCGGCCCAAATTACGCTTTTGCCCGGCCGTTGTGCCGAGACTCGGGTAATTAACACGGTTTTTAGGATTGGCTACGCGATACGAAGAACGTATCTGTTTTTATTGATAATGCACCAAAGAAAAGGTTGATGTACTGTTATTTTTATAGTTTTTAACATATTTAGCTAAAGATTCGCTAAAAATAAGGCATAAAACTACCGCTTTTAATAATTTTAGAAGTATTGCTACCAACTAGATTACCAAAATAGCAACAAATTAAGTTTAACGCTAATTATCAAAGTTATGAGAAATCAATACGTTCAAAACAAATTTCCGAAAATCTCACGTATATCTTGGGGGGCAATTTTTGCAGGTGCGCTTGCCGCTATTACGGTATCGTTTCTTCTTAATATGCTTGGGCTAGGAATTGGTTTAACAACCATTGACCCTTTGACAGAAACCAATCCGCTCGATGGGTTAGGGACCGGCACAATAATTTGGTGGGGTGTCTCGAATCTCGCTGCCCTTTTTATGGGAGGTATGGTTGCGGGTCGTATGAGTGGCTTACCGGCAAATAGTGAAGGGGGGGCTTCACGGTTTCTTGGCGTGGTGCTTATATTTAATTCTCTCCCTGTATTTGGTAACTTCTACTATTGGCGGCATTTTCAACGGAATAGCGAGCGCCGCGAACTCTGTTTTTTCAGATTCCAAGGCAACGAACATGGCGCAAGCCTTAAATAAAGCCCAGAAAAAGGGAACCGCCAATGCTACATTTTCCATAGAGAATATCAAGCAAGAGGCCTTTCAGTTAATTAATACCGCAGAAAGAAATGACATTCTGCCCAATGATGCCTCCAGTGCGGTTAGAAGTACGTTGCGCGAGGCGCGAAGCGATTCAAGGGAATTATTAAATGATTTAAACCTTGACGAAAATATAGACGAATTCTTCAATGAACTCTCGGTAGATCTAGACCAACAAGGAAACTTAAAGATTACGGCAGAGGGAGCCGATGAGATTTTGGATACCGAGGAGATCAAGGACTATCTGGCCGAAAACACCGACTTGTCTGAAGCTGAAATTAATGGTGTGATTGAAAAATGGGACAATAAGATAGAAAGCGCCGTTAACAGCGCTGAGGAGTATTATGCCGAGGTAAAAGAGACAGCCGTCGCTGCAACCGACGAAGCAGCCGATATTGCCGGCAAATATAGCATTATTGCATTTTTTATCTTTTTACTAGGTGCCGGCGCGGCCTTTGCGGGAGGTGCAGTAGGTTCACCTTATACCACCGTTAAGGAAGAACAAATTGAAGACTAATTACAACTAACTTTAAACCACATACACTATGTCACCATTAATAATTATATTAAACATATTATTACCGCCAGCCGCCGTATTTATGAAACACGGCGTGAGCGGCACCCTCCTTATTAGTATTTTACTTACACTAATAGGATGGTTACCAGGGGTTATACATGCGTTTATCGTAAACGATTAAATACCATTTAACGAAGCGGGCGATTCGGCTGCCGCTAATGCAGTTGCGTATTTTGCCAGGAGAACCTTTTCTTGGTTTAAGCTACCTTATAGTCTGTGGATTTTGCCAATGGCCTTATGTTCTTACCATTGAAAATTATCATTTTTTTCCGGTTCGTTTTTTGAAACTTTATCCCTTGCATAGTTCCTTAAAACACTCGTAGATCATTACCATTGCCAAGGTATCTAATTCACAATAACGGAGTAAAGCTGCTTTGGTTTCGGCTCTTTCCACACCGGAGAGCGTAGGGTCTTGAAGCCTGGCATAGGCAAACAACGCAGCGCCTCCGTCAGCAATTTGATGTACTTCCGAAGTTGCGCGTTCAACGGCGTCTTCTAAATCTTCATTGGTAACCCCCTCAAAAAGTGGGGGCAGCAATTTGTACGGATTTGCAGCTACCCCATCCTTACTGGTAAGAAAGCGATAATTATCGTCAAAATTGCGCGAAGTAAGAGCGATGTTTTTTATGGGTTGGGTGTATTTTTTCTTCAAGAATATACTTGAGTCCAACACGGCTGGCAATATCGCTTTGATGGAATTGGAACCCGCCGTTTGAGGGTGAAAGTAATTGCGAACAACAGTGCGCTGTAAGTCTACCATATCCCGCGCGCCACACCATTTACCGGCACTGCTGTTGGTGTTATGGCTAATGGTTTCGATAAAAGACAGTAACTCTTCCTTGTCAGGCTCTTCAGAACCTAATAATTGGTTATAAATAACATTGACGATTGTATTCTCGTGGTTGTGATACCTGAATATTGAACCTTCATTATGTTCCAAGGAATTCTTCAGTGCTCGGATAAATTCAAAATTAGGAAATACGCCAATTTCGAGATTTATATAATCGCTATGATGTTCCACACGCCCGTCTTCATAAACAATATGATGGCTAAACTGAAATGCCAATTGCTCGTAAGGCCGCATGCCAGAGGTAAATGGGATGGCAACTGCGCAGGTCTCAAAATCTATGAAGTTAAGTGGGAACGTCCACTGACTCATTTCTAACCGGAGATTTTCCACGTCCACCGCGACTGTATGATCATTATGGGTCATTTTTTCAATCTGCAACCATTGCCGACCGGAGCGGCTCATGCCAAAAGTACCGGGGTCGTCTTTTAGGTCATCCCGGGTAAGTTCTTTCATGAAAAGTCGTCCTTCAGCAATTGCTTTTTTAGCTGGATTTACCAGACTTCATAGCTTTTGGGTTGATCAATAATTTCATTGGTGATGGTACCGAGATCTGGTCTTTGCTTCGGCAATTGTTCACTCCAGCATTCGTGATAACCGCTTTTGCCTGTGCCGGGATTGTCTAATTTGAACTCGCAGTCCCTGCAATGGGCCCCGATTTCATTTTGGATTTTAATGTCCTCTGCATAGTGATCACGAAAAAATTTGACGGTTTCATCAAATGTTCTGTCGCAATCAACAGGATTTGTATCTAAAATAAGAGCCACCTCTTCCTGCACCTTGATCATGGCCATAATAGGTTCGCCTAAATCTTCCTTAGACAGTCCGGGGGTTACTTCCACGTTCGTCCGTAGTTCGGAGTTGGGCACTATCTTAAAATGACTGTTGAGCCCGTTTACTGTGGTTTGTTTTGACTTGTCCACCAGATTGAGATAGGGAGTAACGTTCCAATCTGGTTGACTCAATTGTATTACGTATTGCTGAAACGCCACGTCGTATAAATATGCCTGTATCCCGGCGCCGATAGTTCCTTTGGAAGTTATAAATGAGTCATGCGACTCGCTATCAATTGACTTGGCTTTTACTTCGATCAGGCAGACCTGGTTACCTTTTTTTTCTAAAATATCCACTCGTATAAAGAGTCCGTTTACTAAAAAAGCAGGTTCAAAGAGGGTCACGTTTTCCCGCTGCAACAATTTGTTCGTTCTTGCAACGAGTTTGCCGTAGTTATGGTCATCACCTAAGATGGCAACACCTTCGGGAAAATACATCCGCGCCAGTTCTTCCACTTGAAAACCACCTTGCGCTAGCCCTTGTAAAAAACTGTCCATCTCGCTTGTGTCTTCATATTCACTCTTGCGCGTATAAAACAGCTTAGTGGGACAATCGAGTGCCAGCTTAAACCTGGATTTTGTGAAGTAGCGGGGTTTATTCATCTATTTGCACATTGCCGGTATTTGTTGGATTAAAAGTGTAAAGTCATTTTTCGAATTCGCGAGGGACGTGCTTCGTAAGGTAACTAACGTATTTCAATTGCAATATTCATCATAACTGGAGTAACTTACATAATTTTCATCAATTTTAAGATAACCGTATGTGTTTTTGAGTTCTTTTTCAACCTCCACGAGGTCATCTGCTACTTCTGGAGAATTATATTTTTTGTCGTCTTGATGAAAACCAACATACAGACCATTCGCAAGGTTATTGTCAATATGAAACAAAAGGCAGCGATTATTTCTTGATGTTGTTTTATGACAATAATGGGAAGGCATATCCTTTCTTGATAGAAGCGTACATTTTGACTGTACAATCTATTTGCCAATACAGAAATTAGCAAAGATATTTCCCAACAGTTCGTCGTTCGAAATCTGGCCGGTAATTTCCCCAAAGTGGGACAGGGCCTGACGGATGTCAATTGCAAGCAAGTCGCCGCTTAAATTGGTGTCGAGTCCCTGCTGTACTTTTTTAATTTCGGCCAAGGCCTTTAGCAAGGCATCATAATGGCGGGTGTTGGTTACAATCGTCTCATTGTTGCGAAGGGCACCGGTGTTTACGAAATTTAGCAGCGTGTCTTTAAGTTCTTCCACTCCCTGACCCCCCTTGGCCGATAGAAAATGGACGCCATCGAGTTGCGCGCGAATCGTTGAAATGTCCGACTGCGTAAGGATGTCTACTTTATTTGCGATTACCACTAGGGGCTTTTGCGGATACTTATTCTTAACCTTTTCAATGGCGATCTGTACCTGCTCCAGTTTCAACTGTTCTTGGCTAAGCAGGACGCTATCAATTAGATAAACCACTACCTGTGCCTGCTCTATTTTCTGGAATGTTTTCTGAATCCCCAACCCTTCAATCGTATCGGTTGTCTCGCGGATGCCCGCCGTATCGATAAAGCGGAATCCGATGCCGCCCAGGGTAATCTCATCTTCAATTGTATCTCGGGTAGTACCCGCAATATCGCTCACGATGGCGCGCTCTTCGTTGAGCAGGGCGTTAAGCAGGGTCGATTTCCCCACATTCGGTTCTCCTACAATAGCTACGGGAATTCCGTTTTTGATGACGTTGCCAGTGGCAAAACTGTCTATAAGGCGCTTTAGCACCTGCGTAATTCGCGAAACCAATTCCTGAAATTCGTCTCGATTGGCAAATTCCACATCCTCCTCGGCAAAGTCTAGCTCCAATTCAATCAGCGAAGCGAAGTTGAGTAGTTCTTCCCTCAGTTTTGCAATTTCCGAAGAAAAGCCCCCACGCATTTGTTGTATGGCCAGTTGGTGGGAAGCTTCGTTGTCACTAGAGATAAGATCGGCTACAGCCTCGGCCTGACTCAAATCCATTTTCCCGTTAAGAAACGCCCGCAGGGTAAACTCCCCCGGCTGTGCCATGCGGCAACCACGACGAAGGCAGGCCTGTATAATTTCCTGTTGAATATACGGGCTTCCGTGGCATGAGAATTCAACCACATCTTCCCCGGTGTAACTATTGGGATTCTTGAACACCGTGGCAAGCACCTCGTCTATTACACGTCCATCTTCCTTTATATGGCCCAGATGCACCGTATGGGTTTTCTGCTCCTGCAGCTGCTTGTCTGAAACAGAGGCGAACAGGGTAGCGGCTATAGAAAGTGCCGCGCTTCCCGAAAGCCGAATAACGGCAATGGCCCCTGCGCCCGACGGCGTTGCCAATGCTACTATGGTGTCGTGGTGTAAAGCCATATTGGGGCAAAGGTACGCTTATCTTTTGCATTTGAAAACAGGTTGCGTGCGGTATACGTGTAACAATTTGTATCTTTAAGCTACCAATAGAATAAAGTAGCTTTGGACGATAAAAAAAAGCCCGATCCCATGAAATCGCTCTTGCGCAGCCTAGCGCTATTTATTGGGGTAGCCATTATCGCTTATCTGGTTGCTACTTTACTCTTAAGCCTATTTTAACCCATCATCAATAAATCAATCAAAAAATGGAAGTAATCAACCACCACACCGAAAAGAGAACCGACACCCAGCTGTTGGTCGTCACCCACCTTACCCAACTGCTGTATTATGTAACTGGTTTCGGCGGGCTCATCGTACCGCTTATTATCTGGCTTACCCAAAAAGAGAAGGTGGAGGGAATGGACCAACACGGAAAGGCCATAGTAAATTTCCAGATTAGCCTTATTCTGTATACCCTAATTAGCATACCTGCCATATTGTTGTTGGGGCTCGGCATTTTAATGATAATAGCCGTGTGTATCCTCGGTTTTGTGCTTCCGGTAGTCAATGCCATACGCGCGAGCAATCACGAAGCACCAAGTTACTTTATGACCATTCGGTTTATCAAATAATCTTCTGAAATTATAAGAAGCTATTATCTGTATGTATGGATTGTAGAAGCAGTTGCGGCTACTTATTTTTCAAGCCTGTGATAATCTCGTTGAACACCGCATTACATGCGGATGCCTTTTTCGAGAGCAGCGCCTCGTTTACAGTAGGTTCTTCCAATAAGCTACGACATTCCTTCATCAGTTCGCTCAGACCATCGGCCTGGATATAGTATATCGACATCGTACTTTTATGGATAAGGTCAGACAATTCACCAAGTTTACGCTTCTTTACAGCCTTATTGAAATCTTTCTGATAGCCGACCATCGCATCGAGGGTGCTCATCACGAATTTCTGTAAATATTCAGGTTTGTTCTGTGCCATTTTCTTATAACGTGACAGATTAAATGACGCCTGAGGGACCTCCTTAGTACCAGCTCGGTTAATTTTGGTCGGGTTGCGATCTTTTTCTTGACTGAACGTCTTTTGAGCCGTTTCTTGGGGTCGGATATAATATTTCGTCAAAATCTGGAACATTTCCTTGGGCTGGAACGGCTTCGATAAATGGTCGTCTATCCCTGCATCTTCCAGCAGAGCGTCTACTTCGCCCTTCGTTGAAGCCGAAAATGCCACGATTGCGGGGCGCGCCTTTAAATTCAATTTCCGAATGTTCACAGCAGTCTCATAGCCGTCCATTATAGGCATTTGCAGGTCGAGTAACACCAGGTCGAACTTGTAGTCTTTCAGAATTGACAAAGCCTCGGCGCCGCTGGCAGCTGATTTGTGCTGAATGTTCCATTGCGCCAAATATTGTTCGGCTATAAAAATGTTCGCAGGATTGTCGTCTACCACCAATACTTGCATATTTTCAAACCGTTTACGGTCAGATTCATCAATATCCAGGGTTTCGTCGGAAGCTATTTCCTCAGTTTGTTCGTATCCAATAATAAATTTGAAGGTAGAGCCCTTGTTGAGTTTGCTTGCAACCTGCAAGGTACTATCGTGCAACTCCAACAATTTTTTGCTTATGGTGAGCCCCAGTCCGGTACCGCCAAACTCTACACTTACGTCGTAACTTGCCTGCGAGAATTCTTGGAAAATAGCCTCCAATTTTTCTTCTGGAATCCCGATGCCTGTATCGGCTACCGTGAAGCAAAGAAATACACTTTCATCGGTTTGGGCTTCCTTTGATATGGTAAGTGAGACCGATCCTATTTTGGTAAACTTTATGGCATTGCCAATAAGGTTGGTTAATATTTGTTTCAGCTTTAGGGGGTCGCCAATTAAGTGATGCGGGACGTCGTCTTCCACCGTGGTATGTAAATCGATGCCTTTCTCAGTCGCCTTTACCGCAAATGTATGGTTAATAAGGCTGGATAGTTCATAAAGGTTGAAGGGCATACGCTCGAGGGTAATCTTATTCGCTTCAATCTTGCTCAAATCCAGTAGATTATTAACAAGGCCCAGTAAATGTTCGGAAGAATGCAGCAGCAGCCGCGCGTATTCCTTTTGGGTATCATTTAGCGACGTTTTGTGCAGGAGGTTGCCAATTCCGAGGATAGAATTAAGGGGGGTCCTGATTTCGTGGCTAATCGTTGCCAGAAACTCGGCTTTTGCCTTCGATTCGGTTTCGGCCCTTTTCTTCGCCTGTAGCAGCTCTGCCTCGTAATGCCACCTGTCGGAAATATCCAATATCGTAGCTTGGTAGGTCGTGGGCTGATCGCTGCGACCCGGTATTTCGCGCACGTTTATGAGTCCGTGGAAAATGCTCTTGTCCTTCCGAACTATATCGAAATACACTTCCTTGATAAATCCCTGCATCTTAATGAGCGGAAAGAAATGGGTCTCAAAAAAAATCTGTCCACCAATCTTGAATAAG
>NZQO01000013.1 GCA_002693605.1 Flavobacteriaceae bacterium | reverse complement strand
CGCGACACTTGGCCGAATTCTGGATGATTGAACCCGAGGTAGCCTTTAACGATCTGGCCGGCAATATGGACCTAGCCGAAGATTTCATAAAGTATATAATTACCTATGCCCTTGAAAACTGTGCAGATGATATTGCTTTTCTCGAGGAGCGCCTGCTACAAGAGGAAAAATCCAAACCCGAGGCCGAACGCAGCCCGATGCCGCTTCGCGATAAGCTGAAGTTCGTGGTGGAAAATAATTTCAAGCGGGTTACCTATACCGAGGCGATCGATATCCTAAGAAACTCGAAGCCCAACAAGAAGAAAAAATTTAAGTACCCCATTGAGGAATGGGGCGCCGATTTGCAAAGCGAGCACGAACGGTATCTCGTGGAAAAGCACTTTGAATGCCCTGTTATCCTTTTCGATTACCCAGCCAAGATCAAAGCCTTTTACATGCGCCTGAACGACGATGGCAAGACCGTACGGGCTATGGATGTACTGTTCCCGGGAATTGGCGAGATAGTAGGCGGTTCGCAGCGTGAGGAACGCTATGAGGTACTCAAGGAAAAAATGGCCGCCATGAACATTCCTGAGGAAGAGCTATGGTGGTACCTAGAGCTCCGCAAATTCGGTACCGCGGTGCACAGTGGTTTTGGTTTGGGCTTTGAGCGCATGGTGCAGTTCGTAACCGGGATGGGCAATATTCGCGACGTGATACCCTACCCGCGCACGCCGGGCAATGCTTCCTTTTAACCAAAGACAGTCTGCCACTCCAATTTTTCACAACCTTTTCATAAAACCAGCTACCTTATTCGCAAAGTAGCTGGTTTTTTTTAACTTTATATAGACGTTACCACACGCACGAAATGCTGAAACAACAATTAAATTTCAAACTTTCCCAAAAGCTGTCGCCACAGCAAATACAGCTCATGAAGCTAATTCAGTTGCCCACCCAGGCATTTGAACAGCGCCTATCACAGGAAATGGAGGAAAATCCGGCCCTGGAGGGGGGCAAGGAAGAGTCTGACACCTATGAGGATGATTACGGCGACACTTACGAAGATGATTACGATGACGGAAACGAATCGATTGATGCAGACGAAATTAACGTGGATGAATACCTGAGCGATGACGAGATACCCAGCTATAAGCTTTCGTCCAACAATTACAGTGCAGACGACGAGGAAAAACAAATGCCCTACGCCTCGGGAACGTCCTTTAACCAACATTTGCTGCAACAGCTCAACACCTATAGGCTAGATGAAGAAGAGCACGAAATTGCGCTCTTCCTGGTAGGGAGCGTGGACGAGAGCGGCTACATTCGCCGCGAACTGCGCGATATTTTAGATGACCTCGCCTTTACGCAGAACGTCTATACTTCCGAAGCGAAAATTGAAAAGGTACTGAAGATAGTGCAAGGGTTGGACCCCGCCGGGGTGGCGGCACGGGACCTACAGGAATGCTTGTTGATACAGTTGCGCAGGAAGGAAGCCACGCCGCCGGTAGCGTTGGCTATCGCTATCCTGGACGACGCCTTCGACCATTTCACCAAAAAACATTACAAAAAATTACTTCAGAAATTTGATATTTCCGAAGACCAGCTACGCGACGCAATCCACGAGATAGAAGGGCTAAATCCGAAGCCGGGCGGCACGTATTCGGGTAATACGCGCATGGTGGAGCACGTGGTACCCGATTTTTCGATTAAGATCGTAGATGGGGAGCTGGACCTTACACTCAATGGCCGTAACGCCCCCGAACTGCACGTTTCCAGAGATTATACCAATATGCTGAAGGGCTACAAGGAGACTAAGGAAAAATCGAAAAAACAGAAGGATGCCATTCTGTTCATCAAGCAGAAGCTAGATTCGGCCAAATGGTTTATTGAAGCCATCAAGCAAAGGCAGCAGACTCTTTTCGTGACCATGAACTCCATTATGCAGCACCAGGAAGAATATTTTCTCACGGGCGATGAGCGAAAGCTCAAACCGATGATCTTAAAGGATATAGCCGATAAGATCGATATGGACGTATCGACCGTATCGCGTGTGGCAAACAGCAAATATGTCGATACCCCGTACGGTACCAAGCTGATCAAGGAATTCTTCAGCGAATCGATGAAAAACGACCAAGGTGAAGACGTTTCTACCCGGGAAATCAAGAAGATACTCGAAATGACCATTGCCGATGAAAATAAGCGCAAGCCGCATACCGACGACAAATTGGCAAAAATCTTAAAGGAAAAGGGCTATCCCATTGCCCGGCGCACCGTCGCCAAGTACCGAGAGCAATTGGACCTGCCGGTAGCACGACTTCGAAAGGAAATATAATGAACTACTTTTTACGGGCCGGTGCGTACCTCTTTCACCCCTTACTGATGCCCTTACTAGGCGTGGTGAGCTATTACATGGTTTCGCCCCGTTTTGCCGATCCAAACATCGTGGCGGCAAAACTCCTGGCAATAGGCATCCTTACCTTTATCGTACCCATCATTTTATTCTTTTTACTGAAAAGTCTCGGTGCCGTAGATAGTATTCATCTCAACACAGTGCGCGAACGCCGCATACCTCTCATGTTGCAATGCCTATTGCTATTGCTTATCGTTAAATTGGTTTTCGACCCGTACGATGAGACGGAATTGTACTATTTTTTTGTGGGTATTTTATTTTCGGCCCTGAGCGCACTGATCTTGGGAATATTTAAGTTCAAGGCCAGCCTACACCAAATGGGAATTGCCGGGGTCACCATGTTCTTAATTGGGCTGAGCATTCACTTCGAGGTCAATGTACTAATAGGTCTCTCCTTCTTCTTTATTGTGAACGGATGGGTAGCCTCAAGCAGGCTACATACCGAGTCGCACGTGGGCTCAGAATTGGTCGTGGGATTCTTTCTAGGGATGTTGCCCCAGCTAATAATGTTCAATTTTTACCTATAGTATGTAGATAATGAGTCCCACGCGAATCGTTCTAAATTCGACCGATTGCCCCGAAACACTAACCGCCTCCTTAAAGAAAGGACTGAAACTATAGGCAGCGAAAAAATTGATCTTGTTGTATCCAAAGCTGAGCGTACCCTTTAACCGAACCCGTTCAAACTCCGGGATAGAAGAGAGCGAAACTTCATTATCCATCTGTTTAAAGGTAGCTCCGTACCAATAGGCATAACCCACCCTAAAACCGGCATATATCCTCCAGAAATTATAGGTTCGTGCCGTAGAGGTACGCCATCTAAATTCGATGGGCACCTCGATGGTGGCCATACTAAAACGATTTCTGTCAAACTCGATGTCGTCCTCGTTCAGCACTTGAAATACCGTCTGTCCCGAAGACAATTGACCAATATAGAGATTGTTCCCAAATTGATCGTAGGTAAGCCCAAGTCCAGCGGCAATAGCAAGGTTACGTCTTTCATTAACCGGCATATCCCGCAGGAAACCCACCTGTAGCCCGCCTGATAAACCCCTTATGGAAACGGTTCCCGGCACGTCTGTCAGAACATTGTAGTTAACCCCAAGGTAGAATTGGTCTTCTCGATACTCTTCATAAATATTATCAACTGAAAGGGAATCGATTTCCTGTGCCCTCACTTGAGTGTACGAGAGGCCAACAAGGGCTATGCAGAGCAACGTAAGAGGTCGTGTTACCATACGTTAAATATAATTGTATTATACGGTTGGGCACAAAAAAACGCCTTGAGAATATCAAGGCGTTTTTAAGCTAAGCAAGTATATGCTAATTTAAGCTAGATACTGGGTTACCCGGTGCGGTAATATAGATTATCCTCAACAGGTTCAGCTCCCTTAATTCTTCCTTAATATCGGTAACAATTCCGGTATTGGTATCTTCGTCTACTTTCAACGCAACCATTACCTTGTCCTGAAGGTCTGGACGCAAGGTCTCCCTTGCTTCGGTTAGCGCAAACCCAATGCTCTTAACATCGGTAAATTTGTCGCCAATTTGTATTTTACCTTCAGTACCGTATTTGTCTTGGTAACGCTGGCTGGGTTTCCCGGCATAAATATACACGGCACGGTCCTTTTCAAGTTTCTCGAGCTGATCTGCCTTTGGCAGGTCGTTCTGAACCAAAAGGTCGTTTTCCCGAAGTACGGTAACCACCATAAAGAAGAACAAAAGCATAAATACGATATCGGGCAGTGACGCGGTGTTCACGGCTGGAATCTCGTTTCCTTTTTTCTTTTTAAATTTTGACATATTATTCGGTCTTTTTTGGTTCTGCTTCGGAAAGCTTCAGCGGATATAGATCTTGGATTTCCTTTAACCGTTCCTCAGCTAATTCCTCGTTTCCTTTGTAACTTCCGTCGGCAAGGGCACTCTTCACTTCGGTATACTTCCAACCGTACAGTCGCTGTGACTCCCGGTTTCTAAGGAAGTTATAGGCTGCCACCAACTCGTTCTGTACGCCAATGTACATATCGTACGACGTCAAGCGGTCACTCTTTACCGAGATGATTGCCTTGTTCGGATTATCGGACGAGGCGGGGTCGCGATCGCCTTGACAATAAGAACAGAATTCTGGACTACCTTGCGGTGCGCCACCATTATCCAGGAAGGCAATGGCCGCTTCGCGAAGATTCCCGATTTCCATGGGTTCGTCTTCAACAAGCAATTGGTCGTTTTTGTTAACCAATACGATGAAAATGTTCTTGTTCTTAATATCTGGCGGATCGATTTGCTCGTCTTGCTTGGGCGGCAATTGTCTCGCAATCCCTTTGTCCTTCTCAATCGTGGTGGTAACCAGGAAAAAGATAAGGAGCAGGAAGGCGATGTCTGCCATAGACCCAGCATTAACTTCTGGTGATGATCGTCTAGCCATATTATTTTGTAACTTTTTTAACACCGCTAAAAACCATCGAACCGATGGCCAGTACGGCAAGGATATAGAATACATTCAAGCCTGTACCTACCCATTTCGACCCACTTTCGCTTAGGATTTCTCCTTCGCGCATTTCCATTTGGGTTCCATCGGCAAGCATGTAGCTTATGAGAACGATTACCAAAAATGCTCCTACAGAAAGCAGGGTTCGCTTCAGGTTTCCTTCAAATAAGCCTTTCAGCACGAATATGATTACAAAGAGTAACACTAGTGCCAAGGTGATATACGCTACGAATAGATATCCATCCACGCCTTCGCCCGTGGCTTGAACCACTTCATCTCCACTGGAGAAAATCATCCCCAAGAAAATGACTCCGGCCACACTTAGCAGGATTGCTACAATTTTTAAAATTTTATGTAAAGCCATTATTTTGGTCTGTTTTTGATTTATCTTTTGTTTTTATAGTCTACCAACATATCGATCAATGTGATAGAGGCGTCTTCCATACTGTTCACGATGCTATCTATCTTAGCGATAATATAGTTGTAGAAAATTTGGAGGATAATGGCCACGATCAAACCGAATACGGTTGTTAGAAGTGCCACCTTAATACCACCCGCCACAAGCGAAGGGTTCATATCACCAGCTGCTTCAATTCTATCGAATGCGATAATCATACCAATTACCGTACCCATGAAACCTAGCATAGGCGCCAAGGCAATAAACAAGGAGATCCACGATACGTTTTTCTCCAGCTGTCCCATTTGCACGCCGCCGTAGGCAACAACTGCCTTCTCGGCCGCCTCGATACTCTCGTCGGCACGGTCAAGACCTTGGTAGTAGATGGAGGCAACGGGGCCCTTGGTGTTGCGGCACACTTCCTTAGCTGCCTCGATACCCCCGCTATTAAGGGCATCTTCAACGTTTTGCGCCAATTTCTTGGTGTTGGTAGTAGATAGGTTTAAGTAGATAATTCGCTCAATGGCAATTGCCAAACCTAGAATCAAACACAGGAGTACGATTCCCATAAAGGTTGGCCCACCTTCTACGAAACGCTCCTTCAATTCTTGGTGCCATCCTTTAGTATCACCGTCTGATGCCACTGCATCTTCATCCTGAATAATTGTTACCGTGGCTGCGGTCACCAAGTTCTGGGCGCTCGCTGGTAGGGTTTGGGCTGCTGAGGCATTTGCGTTCACTGTACCCGCACATACCATTGCGGCCATTGCCATAATAGAAAATAATTTTTTCATTGCTATCGACTTAAAGTTTGTTTTTAGTTAAAGGTTTAAAGATATGAAATAAAATAGTTAATCTCCAAGATTATTTAGCAGAGAGGAAGGGATTCGAACCCTCGATACCCGGTTAGGGTATACACACTTTCCAGGCGTGCGCCTTCGACCACTCGGCCACCTCTCTAAATTTCTGACACCCCCGTAAAAGGATTGCCAAATAACAAAAAAAAAATAAGCTGATAAAATATTTAAAGGGTTTATTTTACAGCATTTCCCCGCGCAGCGAGGTTTCAAATATGGTTTTGAAGCTATTAGGCGAAATTTTCTGGCCCAATAAGTACATTAATTTTGCCAAGGCTGCCTCGGTAGTGGCGTCCTTTCCAGACACCACCCCCATTTTCTTCAGGGCGACGCTAGTTTCGTACAGCCCCATAATGACCCCGCCCCCTGAACACTGGGTAACGTTAACGACGGGCACCCCCTTCTTTATCACATTTCTTAGGGCCGAGAGGAACCAAGGTTTATTGGTCACGTTGCCGCTTCCGTATGTCTCGATAATGAGCCCCTTCATTTCGGGATAGTCCAAAATATACTCTACGGTGGTCTTGTCGATGCCCGGGAACATCTTCAGCAAGACTATATTGGACTCCAACTGCTTGTGAACCTTCAGCTTCTTTCTTCGGTTGGGCCTATAGAGCGCATCATCATTAACTACCAGGTACACGCCACTTTCGGCAAGGGCCGGGTAGTTCAGCGAGGCGAACGCCTCGAAATGGTCGGCGTTAATCTTTGTGGTACGGTTGGCCCGGTACAGCTTGTATTCGAAATACAGGCACACTTCCGTAATTTTGGGATATCCCTTATCGCGAAGGCTGGCTATTTGTATTGAGGTAATTAAATTTTCCTTGGCATCGGTCCGTAAATCGCCAATGGGCAATTGCGAGCCCGTAAAAACTACCGGCTTATTCAAGTTTTCCAGCATAAAGCTAAGGGCAGAGGCAGTATAGGACATAGTATCGCTACCGTGGAGG
>NZQO01000012.1 GCA_002693605.1 Flavobacteriaceae bacterium | reverse complement strand
AAGGAATTTGTTAAAATTTCCGAAATTGTTGAAGGAAAGGCCATTCCGGCCGAAGCGGCACGTCAAACCGAATTTCTTCAGAATGAGGTCTTCAATCTATACCATAGCGAAACCGAACTAATGCGCTATATCAAGAAATTGGAGCGCAAGGACCTTTCCCTTAACCACTCCATGATTTCATTGGGATCGTGTACCATGAAACTCAATGCCGCGGCCGAAATGTTACCGCTGAGCGACCCGCAGTGGGGGAATATCCACCCATTCGTACCGGTAGACCAGGCAGAAGGATACCAACAGGTATTGAAAAAATTGGAAAAGCAACTTACCGAAATAACCGGTTTTGCGGGCACCTCTTTACAACCTAACTCGGGTGCTCAAGGAGAATATGCGGGGCTGATGGTTATTCGGGCGTACCACGAATCGCGTGGCGAAACCCATCGGGATATTTGTCTAATTCCCTCATCGGCCCACGGGACCAACCCCGCCAGCGCCGTTATGGCCGGTATGCAGGTGGTGGTCACCAAGGCGAGCGACAATGGGAACATCGACGTGGACGATTTGCGCGAAAAGGCGGAAAAGTACAAAGACCGCTTGGCGGCCCTGATGGTTACCTACCCCTCTACCCACGGGGTATATGAATCGGCCATTCGGGAAATCACCTCAATTATTCACGAACACGGCGGGCAGGTGTATATGGACGGGGCGAACATGAACGCCCAGGTAGCCCTTACCAATCCAGGCGCTATTGGGGCAGATGTGTGCCACCTAAACCTTCACAAGACCTTTGCCATTCCCCATGGGGGCGGTGGTCCAGGTGTTGGCCCTATTTGCGTTGCCAAGCAGTTGGTGCCGTTTTTGCCGAGCAATCCGGTTATTAAAACCGGTGGTGATCAAGCTATTACCGCAATTTCGGCGGCCCCGTGGGGAAGCTCATTGGTGTGTCTAATTTCATACGCCTACATCACTATGCTGGGCGAAAATGGGCTTAAGAAGGCTACCCAATATGCCATCCTAAATGCCAACTATATCAAGGAACGCCTAAAGGGGCACTACGAAACCTTGTATACCGGCGAACGAGGACGGGCCGCCCACGAAATGATCATAGACTGCAGGCCTTTCAAAAACAACGGTATTGAGGTAGTCGACATCGCGAAGCGCCTTATGGACTATGGCTTCCACTCCCCTACCGTTTCGTTTCCGGTGGCGGGGACGATGATGATTGAACCTACCGAAAGCGAGAGTATGCAAGAGCTGGATAGATTTTGCGATGCGATGATTTCCATCAGAAAGGAAATTGCCGGTACCGATAAGGATGAGGAGAATAATATCCTGAGAAATGCGCCGCACACGCTTCATATGCTTACAGCCAATGATTGGGAATTTCCGTATACTAGGCAACAAGCGGCCTTTCCGCTACCGTACGTATCGGACAATAAATTTTGGCCAACGGTGCGCCGGGTAGACGATGCCTTCGGAGACCGAAACCTCATCTGCACGTGCGAGCCTATCGAATCGTACATGGAGGAGGCGTAACTGCAAGAAAAACCTCCCAAAACCCCTTGACGGACCTACTTCCTTCAAGGGGTTTTCTTTTTCGGAAATTTCCGAAATAGCCAATCGCGGCCTATCGATTTCACTATAAATACTATAATTAACCGCCTACTTTTCCGTAATTTTAGCCAAAATTTAAACTATGGGTACCAAGATTACAGGCATTGGCAGTTACATTCCCCAAGGAATTGCCCCCAACCACCAGTTTGAGCAGCATAGCTTCTATAATGAGGACGGCACACGCTTTGACCATGAGAATGCTGTGATCATAGAAAAGTTCAAGGCGATAACCGGCATATCGGAACGCCGCTACCTGAACAACGATCTCACCACATCGGACATGGCGTTTTACGCAGCGCAGAAGGCCATCGAAAATGCGGCTATCGATAAGGAAACACTCGATTATATCATTGTCGCCCATAATTATGGCGATGTTAAATACGGCAGCCAGCAAAGCGATACGGTGCCAAGTTTGGCCTCTCGGGTCAAGCACTTGTTAAAGATCAAGAACCCGCAGTGCGTAGGTTACGACTTGCTATTTGGTTGCCCCGGCTGGGTAGAGGGAATGATTCACGCCCACGCCTTCCTCTCTTGCGGCATGGCGAAAAGGTGCCTGGTTATTGGCGCCGAGGCGTTGAGTCGCGTGGTAGACCAACACGACCGCGATTCGATGATCTATAGCGATGGGGCAGGTGCCGCGGTGGTAGAGTGGAAAGAAGATGAGAAGGGAATTTTGGCATACCATAGCGCCACCTATGCGCTGGACGAAGCCCACTTTATCTATTTTGGCGAAAGCAACAACCAAAGCAGTACCGATGCCCGCCGATATATTAAAATGTACGGTCGGAAAATTTATGAATTTGCCCTCAGCAACGTGCCCAACGCAATGCAAACCTGTGTCGAGAAAGCAGGGGTGGAGGTTTCGGAAATTAAGAAAATCTTCATTCACCAAGCGAACGAAAAAATGGATGAGGCCATAGTAAAGCGTTTTTACAACGTTTGCAAAGAAACCCAACCGAAGCACATCCTCCCCATGAGCATTGGCACATTGGGGAACAGTAGCGTTGCCACCGTACCAACCTTATACGATTTGGTCATTAAGGGCGAAATTGAAGAGCACTCCGTAGCTAAGGGCGACATTGTCCTTTTTGCGAGCGTGGGGGCCGGGATGAACATTAACGCCATCGTTTACAAGGTATAGCTATGTACGAAGGCAAATACCCGAAAAAAAGGTACAAGCATACGCTGGCCTTTCTTCAGGAAAACATTCCTACTACCAATACCATTCTCGATCTGGGCATTGAAAATCCCTTCAGCGAAGTCATGCGCAACAATGGATATACAGTCAAAAACACCCAGGGCGAGGACCTAGATTTACATACCGATGCCGTTAAAACCGACGCATACGATACGGTAACCGCTTTTGAAATTTTTGAACACCTTGTCGCCCCATTTAATGTTCTGCAGGACATCCAGGCACGAAAACTTGTGGCTTCCGTACCGTTAAAACTTTGGTTTGCATCTGCATACAAGAATCCGCGAGACGTCCGGGACCGGCATTATCACGAGTTTGAGGACTGGCAGTTCGATTGGTTACTCGAAAAGGCCGGTTGGCACATTAAGAAACGCGAAAAATTTACCAATCCGGTGAAAAAAGTGGGCATACGCCCTATTCTGAGAAGGTTTACCCCTCGCTACTATTTAGTATATGCCGAGCGGCTGTAATGAGATTTTATATTATAATACCGGCCCATAACGAAGCTAAATTTCTGGCACAGACCCTACAATCGCTAACCGCCCAGACGCTTCTTCCGAAGAAATTGGTAATCGTTAACGACAATTCCACAGACGGCACACAAAAGATAATCGACGATTTTTCAGCGCGATTCCCGTTCATTTCTTCTGTCCAAAAGAAATCGGATGCGGTGCACGAACCCGGAAGCAAGGTTATCAATGCCTTTAAAAAGGGATTCGCCACGTTAGATTCCGATTTCGATATCATCTGTAAATTCGATGCCGATCTCCTATTTCCCCCCAATTATCTAGAGGTCATCTCGGCCCTCTTCCAGAACGATGCAACGGTTGGCATTGCCGGCGGTTTCTGCTATATCGAAAAAAATGGCCAATGGGTTCTGGAAAACCTCACCAATAAAAACCATGTGCGCGGTGCCTTGAAGGCCTACCGGAAACAGTGCTTTGATAGTATTGGCGGGCTCCGCACTGCGATGGGCTGGGACACCGTAGACGAGCTACTGGCGCAATTCCACGGCTGGACGGTAAAGACCGATGAGGCACTGCACGTGAAGCACCTGAAACCCACCGGCGCCTCCTATTCTCGGCAGGCACGCTATAAGCAGGGGGAAGCGTTCTACAAGCTGCGCTACGGTTTTTGGCTTACCCTAGTGGCCGCCGCTAAACTGGCCCACCGCAAAAACAGCATTGCCTTTTTCATAGACTGCCTAAGGGGGTTTGTCCGGGCCTGGCAGGATAACGCACCGGCAATGGTCTCTGCCGAGGAGGGAGTTTTTATAAGAAGATTGCGCTGGAAAGGCATCAAGGAAAAAGTTTTGGGCTAATTGTTACATCTCTATCTGGAAAAAATAAGCGATTCTCCTTATTTTTGAAACTTCAAAATTTCAACCATTTTATGAAAAGAACTTTTTCTGGCATCGCCTTGCTCCTCATTATATTGATACAAAGCTGTGCGACCGCGCCAAAATCGAACAGGACCCAAGTTGACCCAAAAGCCGAAACTGAAACCCCAAAAAATGTTATCCTACTCATTGGCGACGGAATGGGCCTTAGCCAGATTTCGGCTGGTATCTATTTTTCAGAAACCCCTTCCAACTTTGAGATGTTTTCTACGGTTGGCCTTATTAAAACCAGTGCATCCAGCGATCTAATTACCGACTCGGCCGCTGGCGCAACGGCATTTTCGGCTGGGGTGAAGACCTTTAACGGGGCCATTGGGGTAGATGCCGAAGGAAGGGCCGTCCCAACCTTGGTGGAAACCGCATCCGAACGGGGGTTGGCAACCGGGATCATAGCCACCTCATCGGTAGTCCATGCTACGCCGGCAAGTTTCTTCGCACACGTAAGGAGCCGACGTTTCTATGATGAAATCGCGACCTACCTTTCAGGCAGTGAATTAGATTTTGTGGCGGGTGGGGGCCGCAAGTTTTTTACCAATCGGGAGGATGGACGTGATTTGTATACTGAGCTGGTTAAAAATGGATATACACTACATACCGAAACCTTACCAGCTTCCGCAGAAAATGAAAAACCCGTTATTCTTTTGGCGGAAGATGGCATGCCTAAAATGACCGAAGGGCGCGGCGACTTTCTACCCAATGCTACCAAGCTGGCACTCGAAAACTTATCTGCAGAGGATAACGGATTCTTCCTTATGATAGAAGGATCACAGATAGATTGGGGCGGCCACGCTAACGATGCAGCGTACCTCATTGGCGAGCAGCTCGATTTCGATAAGACCATAGGTGTAGCCCTAGCGTATGCAAACGCCAACCCTGAAACGTTGGTAATTGTTACTGCCGACCATGAAACCGGCGGGTTTACACTTGCGGCCGACGAAGGCGACTATAACGCCATAAAGCCAAGTTTTTCAACCGGTGGGCACTCGGCCACCTTGATTCCGGTTTTTGCAAAAGGGCCAGGGGAGGAAAAATTTGGCGGGGTTTACGAAAACACCGCCGTGTACGAAAAAATTAGGGAACTACTGTTAAAGTAATGCGCGCGCACCTTCAGAAGTACGATTTGTAAGTTTCCCTCACCGAATTTTGTTACTTTAGCAGAAGCTAGCTATTTATGAAGTACCTAAGAGACATTGGCTCCTATTTTATAATGATTAAAAAGGTTTTTGGCAGTTTTACCAAACGGTCTGTGCTGCGAGAACTTATTTTTAAGGAAATAGACGATTTAATTATCAACTCGCTTGGTATCGTCGCGTTTATTTCGTTTTTCGTGGGCGGTGTGGTTGCCATACAAACCGCATTGAACATGGACAATCCCCTCATTCCCAAATCGCTTATCGGGTTCGCTACCAGACAGTCAATAATATTGGAGTTTGCCCCTACCTTCATTTCTATTATCATGGCAGGGAAGGTGGGATCATTCATCACGTCAAGTATCGGCTCGATGCGCGTTACCGAACAAATAGATGCCCTTGAGGTAATGGGCATAAATTCATTGAACTACTTGGTATTTCCGAAAATAATTGCGCTGTCGTTCTACCCTTTTGTCATCGCTATTGCCATGTTCCTGGGGATAACCGGCGGCTGGCTTGCCGGGGTTTACGGCGGTTTCACCTCTACCACAGATTTTGCAGCGGGCATACAGGATAGCTTTATACCTTTTCACCTTACCTATGCATTTCTGAAAACGTTCGTGTTCGCCTTCATCCTGGCTACGGTTCCCTCTTGGCAGGGATATTATATGACCGGTGGCGCGCTAGAGGTTGGGAAGGCGAGCACCAACTCGTTTGTATGGACGAGCGTAATCATCATTTTGGCCAACTATATTATAACCCAACTTCTTTTAAGCTCATGATCCACGTTGAAAACATACACAAGCGCTTTGGGGAAGAGGAAATTTTAAAGGGTATTTCCACCACCTTCGACAAGGGCAAGACCAATCTGATTATTGGCCAGAGCGGTAGCGGAAAAACGGTTATGCTAAAATGCCTCATTGGTCTCTTTAAGCCCGAGGAAGGACGAATTTATTACGAAGAGAATGCCATTCAGGATATGGACGACGAGCAACAGCGCAGTCTCCGCGAAGAAATGGGCATGTTGTTTCAGGGCGGGGCTCTGTTCGACTCCATGAACATCGAGCAGAACGTTATGTTTCCGCTTCGCATGTTCACCACTCAGAAAAAGAGCGAAATGTTGGAGCGCGTTAACGAGGTACTCTCGCGCGTAGACCTCGAGAATGTGAACAAAAAATTTCCGGCGGAAATTTCCGGCGGAATGCAAAAGCGCGTGTCTATTGCACGGGCAATAGTGAATAGGCCGAAGTACCTGTTTTGCGATGAGCCCAACTCTGGCCTCGACCCCAAGACGGCGACATTGATCGATAACCTGATTCAGGAAATAACGCACGAGAACGATATTACCACAGTAGTGGTTACCCACGACATGAACTCGGTAATGGAAATTGGCGAAAAAGTAGTTCTGCTCAAGAATGGCAAATTGGCCTGGCAGGGTACCAATAGCGAAATATTCAAGACCGATAATGAAGACGTGGTAAGTTTTGTGTATTCGTCAGACCTGTTCAAGAAAATCCGCGAAGTACAGCTAAAGAAACAATAAATATTTGCATCTCTTTAGCAATCAATATTTTTACCTTATTTTTAGTTCCTAAAATTCCCTCTTATGAAGACACAATTACTTTTGGGCGCTGCTATTCTATTTACTGGCGTGGCCGTAGCCCAAGTTACCTTTACCAATCAAAACAACTTGATTGGAAATTACCCCGATTCGAATGAAGTGGCGGTTGATATGAACGGTGACGACCTAGACGACTATGTGCGTATTTCAAACAACGGAATAGGTATCGATTATCAGCAACCCGATGGCACCTTCAATTCCGTTCTTATCTCCATGCCCATACAAAATGTGCCAGATTGGAGTATTGCCGTGGGTGATATAGATGCCAACGGTTATAACGACTTCGTCCTGGGCAACGGCTCACGTGTGTCGTTTTTAGTCGCAAATAGCGATGGCACGGCCTACACCGAAGACGAGAAACAGGAATATATCTTCTCACAGCGCTCTACCTTTGCCGATATCGATAACGATGGCGACCTAGATTCCTTTGTTTGCCACGATGTCGATCTAAGCCATCCGTACCGTAACGACGGCAACGGAAATATGGTGTTGGACCAAAGCTTAATACAAACCATTGACGCCCCCGGCAACTACGCCGCTATCTGGGTAGATTATGACAACGATGGCGATATTGACATGTACCTTACCAAATGCCGTGGAGGGTCTACCCCGGGTGACCCCTTCCGAGACAATGCGATGTACACCAATAACGGTGACGGAACGTTTACCGAGAACGCACAGGACATCAATATGCGCGACAACGCCCAATCTTGGGCCACCGTATTTGAAGATTTCGATAACGACGGCGATTTCGATGCCTTTATCGTAAACCACGATTTCCAAAATCGCTTTATGCTGAACGATGGTGCGGGCGTCTTTACCGACATCATTGCAACTACCGGTATTGATCCAACTGATCTTGGTGCGTGGGAAAACCAGGCAGGCGATTTCAACAACGATGGCTATGTTGACATCTTTTCTGAAATGACCAAGGAACTGTACCTTAACAATGGGGACCTCACCTTTACCGGTATGGACCTGCCCTTCGACGAAGGCGCCATAGGCGATATGAACAACGACGGCTTCCTGGACGTAGTGAACGATGGCGACTTATGGATTAACAACGGCAACGACAATAATTGGGTAAAAGTGGTCTTAAAGGGCGATGAGAGCAATATTAACGGGATTGGCGCGCGTATCGAGGCCTATGGAGCCTGGGGCGTGCAAATTCGTGAAATCCGCTCAGGGCAAGGTTTTGGGCATATGAGCTCGCTTACGGGACATTTCGGTTTAGGCCAGGCGACGACCATTGATAAAATCGTTATTAAATGGCCCTCTGGAGTGGTAGATGAGATTGAAAACCCAGACGTAAATACACAGCACGTATATATTGAAGGTGAAAATGTACTGGCGGTGACCGATTTTCAGAAAGAGGGAATCAGCCTATATCCAAATCCCACTTCCGAAGTATTGAACTTTTCACTGAAAGGTTTAAGCGGCACCTCCGTATCGATTGTGGATATTAACGGTCGCGTGGTAATGGCTACTGAAATTTCTTCTGAAAATACCGTAAACGTCCGTTCCCTGAGCTCGGGCACCTATTTCGCGAAACTTAACGTAGAGCAACAAGCGGTCTCCTATAAGTTCGTTAAGAACTAGCAATTTTGTAGCTTGTATAGATAAAAAAAGCGTCCCGCAACGGGACGCTTTTTTTATTCGGGATATTCGAGTACCCGAAGCGTATCGACCTTCATCTTCAATTTCAGCCAGTTGGAAAGTGTCTGATTCTTTTCTAACCGTGCCGGTCGTTTTAAGCCCTGGTTCCACCGCACATAGAAAACGGGAATGGTATCGGTACTTTTAAAGTTCGTGGTAATCCGCTTCGAATAGGCGAATTGCTCGAGCTCGATGTATACCGTCTTCACTTCCTCGCTTAGGCTCTCGAACGACACATCCTTAATTCGAAGGCGGGCGATTTCATTTTCCAGAAATGCAATACGCGAATTCTTATCTTCCAACAGCTGTTCGTTTTTTACGTAAAGGTCCTCTAGGATTCCGGCCTTGACCTCACTGGAAAGCTTCGCGGCCAGTTCGCCACTTTGGTCGGCACCCTGATATATGCGGAGGTTTGCGCCCTCCAGTCGTTCTATCGTCTTCATTTCGGCGAGCCATTCACTAATCTTCGTCTGCGGCACCGGTTGCCCAATTAGGTAGACATCCACGTTCTTCGTTTTGTAATCTTGGGTAAATTTCACCACCTCGGCACCGTCGTACCTAATTATTTCCTTAACAAAATCCTTGGTTTCGGTCTCGAAAACCTGCTGGTCGTACAATAGCACGAACAAGTATACACTGGGCACCATAACAATAATAGCAATAAGGGAAGCTATCTGCGCCGTTCGCTTTCTCCGTTTGCTGTTGGCATAGCGTACCAATGGGAAACGAAGTAATTTTGAAACGATGAAGGTGGATAATGCAATAAAGACCGCATTGATGGAAAACAAATAGATAGCGCCGCCTGCGTAGTTGAAATTGCCAATGGCCAAGCCATATCCTACGGTACATAGGGGCGGCATTAGCGCGGTGGCAATGGCAACCCCAAAAATTACGCTCGCTATGGTCCCACTTTTGGTTTTTGCCACGATAAGCCCGAGGCCACCAAAAATGGCCACCAGCACATCCAAGATTGTAGGGTACGTTCTCGCCAGGAGTTCGGGAGTTTCCTCGGTTAGCGGAGATAGCTTAAAATAGAGAAATGCCGTTAACACGCTCAAAAAAACCATAACCCCAAGATTGATGAGCGAACGACGCATGGTCTCTACATCGTTAATGGCTACGGAAAGACCTATACCCACGATGGGCCCCATTAGCGGCGAGATAAGCATCGCGCCAATAACCACGGCAGTACTGCTTACATTTAGCCCGATAGAGGCTACGAAAATGGAAAAAATAAGGATCCAGGCCGTATGGCCCTTAAACGAAATATCCTTCTTTACCGCCTCGATAGTGGCGTCGCGGTCGCTCTCAGACCGGATATCGAACAGTTCCTGCAAAAATTTCTTCAGGTTTTGCCACGTGGTGAGCTTTACCTGTTCAAACTGTTCATCGTTGGGCGTAATTTTAATATCGTCTTGCTGCTTTTCTGTCATCTAGGTATACTTTTCGCCGAACTTTTGTTTCACTTCGGTGAGCAGGGTCTTAATTTCCTGCTCTTTTTCCTTCGGAAAGATAAGCAAAACTTCTTCCTTGTCCACCACGATGTAATCGCGCAGCCCATCGATAACTACCAGCTTGTTTGAAGCCGTGTACACCATATTGCCCTGAGCGTTCTTCAGGTACGGTACGGCCCTGACCACGGCGTTGTCCTGGGGGTCCTTTTCGAGCTTATCGTGCAAGGCGCCCCAGGTACCAAGGTCGTTCCAATCGAAGGTGGCCTTTTTTACGTAGACGTTATTGGCAGGCTCCATTATGGCGTAGTCGATCGAGATGTTCTCGGACAGCGCATATTTCTCTTCAATGAAATCGGTCTCCGCAGCGGTGTTATAAGCCTCCTTTCCTTCAGAAAAAAGCGCGTGCATAATTGGCTTATAGGTTTTGAAGGCCGCTACGATACTGGAAACGCTCCAGATAAAAATGCCTGCGTTCCACAGAAAATTTCCGCTTTCCAGAAACTTCTTGGCCGTATCATAATCGGGCTTTTCGCGGAACTGTTCCACTTTTACAATTTCGGCATTAGAATCTCGAGCCGCCTCAATATAGCCATAGCCGGTATTCGGAAAGGTGGGTGGAATGCCCAACGTCATGAGGTAGTCGTTGCCGTGGCAAGCGTCAAAACAGCATTGCACATCGCTTTGGAATGTCCTCTCATCCTCAATCCAATGGTCACTGGGCGCGACGAGCATCACCGCATCGGGATTTTCCTTCTTTATTTTCATGGCAGCCAACAGCAGGCAGGGGGCCGTATTGCGCATAGCGGGCTCCAGCACCACCTGTTCTTCGGAAATTTGTGGAAGTTGCCCGAGCGTTATCTCAAGGTACCTTTCGTTAGTTAACACGAGGATGTTCCGTTCGGGAATGATCTTCGAAAGCCTGGTAAATGTTCTTTGCAGCAGGGTCTCGCCAGTACCCAGCATATCGTGGAACTGCTTCGGAAATTGGGACGTGCTCACGGGCCAAAACCGGGAACCGATTCCGCCGGCCATGATAACGGCGTAGTAATTTTTATTCACAGGTATTGTTTTTTATTTCGCATTAGCTTCATTTGAGATGCTAGCTATTCATTTAAAAATTCGACCTCGGCGTTTGGGTTAAACAGGTAGATTCTGCCCGTCGCCACCTCTATACATTCATATCGCTTTACCCGCCTTGGGCCCCGTTTAAAAATCTTTCCGTTATACAGACGGAAGAGGCCACCCGGTGGAATTTCAAAGATAAAGTTTTTATCGTTGGGAGGGTCGTATTGCTTTAATGCCAACGAAAGCCTGGCATCGGTATCACTGCTCGCCTTCGGGTTTTTGAAATGCAACGCCAATAGTGGTAACAGCGAATGCGGAAAAACCTCGGGCCTTATAAAAGGCAGCATAAGGTACTGAAAAGTGTGCTTCCATTCCCGGCCGTGGGGTTTAATGGAATGGCCATATTTCTGGAACGCCACCAAATGGGCTATCTCATGGACCAATGTAATTAAAAACCGATATGGGTTTAAATTGGCGTTTACCGTAATTTGGTGCTGGCCCGTGGGCAGTTTTCGGTAATCGCCGTGGCGCGTAACCCGTTCGTTTACGATCTTTAAGTGTACGTTATGGTTTTTAATGAGCTCAAAGACCGGTTGTACCGAAGGTTGGGGAATATATTTTAACAAGATAGAATCCACGACGGTAAAAATAGGCAATTCGGGAGGCTTTTTACCATTCAATTTCCTCACATCTAGAGAATCGACATAGAATAATAAAAGTCAAGTTTTTATAAACTATGTAATTTGTATCGTTTTTTTTTCTTTATGTAATTAACCATTATTCCAAATTCAATATGAGAAAAATTTTATTTACTTAGTTTTTTGTTCGCACATGCTACTACTTGTGTCTATGGACGACCCATTTCTTGAAAATTAGGTGAATGTAAAAACGCTGGAACTATCTGGCTGGGAGATTTCGTATTCCTATGAAACTGCCAGTGATCAATTTCAAGCTATAGCTAGGGTGTACTACTGCTTACCTGCAGTATTTTTCCGTTGTAAAACTGATGTCCGGTAAGCGCGAAGTTTTTTATATAGGCCGCCATCTCCCGGGCCGAAAGGGGCGCCTCATATCCTGGAAAGGCCTCCTCCAGCATTTCGGTTTGCACGGCGCCTAGCGCTAGTGCGTTAAAGGCAGGGCCGGTTTCCTTATACTCCTCGGCCAACAGCTCGGTCAAGGTAAGTACCGCACCCTTGCTACTGCTATAGGCAGCCAAGCCGGGAAATTTCAAACTGCCCTGTATGCCGCCCATGCTGCTAATGTTTACCACATGGCACTCCTTCGCCATAAACGGCAACATTTTTTGGGTGAGCATTGCCACCCCGGTTACATTTACGTTATATGAATATTTAAAGTCGTCTTCATTTAAATCGATGAAAGGTTTGTTTACCAAATATCCAGAATTGTTGATGAGCACATCTACTCGCGTCCAGTGTTCCCCCACATACGCAGCGGCCCGGTCAATATCGTCTTGCCGCGTAATATCGAACGGGAAGCTATGGCAATTGCCCAGCTTCGCCTCTTCTATGGGCGTACTGTTCCTAGACAGCGCCAATACGCGCTGCCCCGCTTCCGAAAAAAGACGTGCCAGCTCAAAGCCAATACCCCTACTTGTTCCGGTTATAATAATGTTCTTTTCCATAATTCAATTTCGGTATAAAAAAACCTCACAGCACGGGCTGTGAGGTAATTGCTATTTTGGTTAGTGATGCACCCTTACACGAACATGGTAACGGGATTCTCGATATACTGCCGCAGGGTCTGCAAAAACTTTGCACCGGTGGCTCCGTCTACCGTGCGGTGGTCGCAGGCAAGTGTAACGGCCATAGTATTGCCAACGGCTATCGCACCGCTTTTTACCACGGGTTTCTGAACGATGGCGCCCACCGAAAGTATGGCAGAATTTGGCTGATTGATGATAGAGGTAAACTCCTTGATACCGAACATCCCCAAATTGGAAACGGTAAACGTACTACCGTCCATTTCCTCGGGCTTTATTTTCTTATTTCGCGCCTTCCCCGCAAGTTCCTTAACGTTTGCGCCAATCTGAGAAAAGCTCATCTGGTCGGCAAACTTTAGCACGGGCACCAATAGCCCCTCATCTACCGCTACTGCCACGCCAATATGGATATGCTTTGCAATCTTGGTAGTATCGCCGTGCCACTGGGTATTTACCTGCGGATGCTTTCGCAATGCCATAGCACACGCCTTAATTACCATATCGTTAAACGATATCTTAATCTCGGGGTCGCTGTTTATCGCTTCCCGCGCCGCAATGGCGTGGTCCATATCCAATTCCACCGTGAGATAATAGTGCGGAGCCGTAAATTTCGATTCGCCCAAGCGCTTGGCAATAGTCTTGCGCATTTGGGAGTTCTTCACTTCCTCGAACTCTTCACGACCTACAGGGGTATAGGCCTGTACACCGGCCCCAGGCTGGAAATTCTCGATGTCCTTCTTAACAATGCGGCCGTGATCGCCACTTCCCTGTACGCGGCTTAGGTCTATTCCTTTCTCCTCTGCCAGTTTTTTGGCCAATGGCGAAACGAATATTCTTGCGCCGTCCTTAGAAGCCGTTTCGGACGATTTTGAACCAGCTGTTCCCTTCGATTTTGAATCGCTGCTTTCGGATTCACCGGACGCTGGCTTCGACCCTTCTTTCGATTCCTCCTTAGACGATTTACCACCTTGCTCACCGCTCTTTGCCTGTTTCTTAGAGGTGCCGCCTTTCTTGAAACTTTCGACAACGCCAGAAACATCGGTACCTTCGGGTCCCAAAATTGCCAACAGGGCATCTACCTTGGCGGTCTCACCCTCTTGGATACCTATTTTCAACAATGTGCCCGAATAGAACGATTCGAATTCCATCGTGGCTTTGTCAGTTTCGATCTCGGCCAAGATATCGCCTTCCTCCACGGTATCGCCTTCCTGTTTCAGCCAAGTGGCTACGGTGCCCTCTTCCATGGTGTCGCTCAGTCGCGGCATGGTAACTACCTCGACCCCATCGGGCAAGTTGTCGTCGCCATCGTTTTCCTCGGAAGTAGAATCGGTTGCACTATCGTCCTCCCTGTCATCTTCTGAATCTTTATCGTCATCGGAAGCGTCCTCCGAAGTTCCGTACTTCTTGTTATTTTCCTTTTTATCGTTTCCGCCTATCAAACTTGAAATATCTTCGCCTTCCTCGCCAATAATGGCAAGCAGCTTATCGACTTCGGCAGTTTCGCCCTCTTCAATACCAATATGCAATAAGGTACCCTCGTAAAAGGATTCAAATTCCATCGTGGCCTTGTCGGTCTCGATCTCGGCCAAGATATCGCCCTCTTCCACCTTATCGCCCACGCTCACCAACCACTTGGCAACTGTGCCCTCTTCCATCGTATCGCTCAATCGCGGCATATTTATTACTTCTGCCATATTTTATAGTTTATGGGATAAAAATGGATAGTCCTCCTGTTCGTAAACGGTATCGTACATCACGTTCTTAGCAGGGTAATCGGATTCCTCGGCAAATTTTTCGCACTCGGCAACCCGGTCTTTGACACGCTTGTCGATTTTCTTTATCTCGTCTTCGGTGGCCCATTTCTTTTCGTAAATCTTGTTCAAGACGTACGAGATTGGGTCTTCCTCCTGTTTTTTCTTCACTTCTTCCTTGGTGCGGTAATGCTGCGCGTCGCTCATGGAGTGACCGCGGTAGCGATAGGTGCGGATTTCCAAGAAGGTTGGTCCGTCGCCACGCCTTGCACGGGCAATTGCCTCGTCCATTTCCTTGGCGACAACCTCGGGTTTCATTCCATCGACGGGCTTGCAAGGCATTTCATAACCCAGGCCAAGCTTGTAAATATCGGTATGGTTGGCCGTCCTGGCAACCGAGGTTCCCATTGCATAGCCATTGTTCTCCACGCAAAATACGACGGGTAATTTCCACAGCATGGCTAGGTTAAAGGCTTCGTGCAACGCTCCTTGGCGCGTGGCGCCATCACCCATAAATGTAAGGGTTACCGCATCGCGCTCGAAATATTGATCGGCGAAAGCAAGGCCAGCACCCAGTGGAATTTGCCCTCCCACGATACCGTGCCCGCCATAAAAGCGATGCTCCTTAGAGAAAATGTGCATAGAGCCCCCCAGGCCCTGTGATGTTCCGGTGCCCTTACCGTAGAGCTCTGCCATTACCTTCTTGGCATCGACGCCCATGCCAATGGGCTGGACGTGATTCCTATAGGCGGTTATCATTCGGTCTTTTCCTAGCTCCATCGCGTGTAGCGATCCTGCCAGAACGGCCTCTTGGCCATTGTATAAGTGCAGGAAACCACGTACCTTTTGCTTTATATAAACTTGCGCCAGCTTGTCTTCAAACTTGCGCCAAAAGAGCATTTCCTCATACCAATTAAGGTAGGTTTCTTTCGTAATTTTCTTCATCTGAATGGTTTACGGCCCCACGGGGCCTGTATTTCATGAATAACAAAAATAGTGTTTTCTAACCTTCTACAAAACCGTAAAACCTTAAAAAAAGAAGGGGGTTGGGCAAATATTTCAGGAAAGGTAACTACTGTCGAAAACCAATGGCAGTAAATCTTTTATGGAGGAGGCCTTGGCTATTTTTCCCATCTCGCCCATAAAGTAGATGGCGATGGGCTGTTTCTGTTTCAACTCGTACTCGGCGATGGCTTGCCTACATGCCCCGCAAGGTGGCGTGGGCGATTGCAGTTCCTGACTGAGCGATCTTGCCGTTAGGGCCATCGCGGTTATTGGTTGGTCGGGAAATTGCGCACCCGCGCTAAAAATGGCAACCCGCTCGGCACAGAGCCCCGAGGGAAACGCCGCGTTCTCTTGGTTATTTCCGGTCACAACGGTGCCGTTGGCCATAGCAAGTGCCGCACCTACCTTAAAACGCGAGTAAGGCGCATAAGCCCGTTCCCGTGCCTCTTGCGCCTTACCCATTAGCTCTTGAATGTCCTGTGGCAATTCTGAAATAGAATTGAATACCTCAAGAACGATTTCAATTTTATGTGATTTCAATAGGTCTAGTATTCGTCGTACTCGTCACCAAAGTTAAACGTAAGCCCGAAACGGAGGGTTCCCTCCAAGGGGCTGCGCACCTTCGATGTAGAGAAAAGATATGAAATATCGATGTTGATAGCGGTATAGCGGAAACCGGCACCCAATGAAAGAAACTTTCTGGAACCCTTGTCGTCGCTCTCGTTAAAATAACCCGTACGTAACGCGAACACATCTTGGTACCAATATTCGGCACCCAGCGCCCAGGTAAATTCCTTTAGCTCTTCACTGAAACCATCGGGAGCATCTCCAAACGACTCGAAAATTCCCGAGAAGAAGCTAATGTCCTCGTACTCCTCGTCATCCTCTGCATCGATATCGCCGTCACCGTCAAAATCGCGAGGCGTTGGCACCAGCAATTTGTTCACTTCGGCCGAAACTCCAATCTTGTTATATTCGTCTAAGATAAAATCGAAACCACCCCCAAGACCAAGGTTGGTAGGCAGGTTGTTTTCCTGACCTACTTCATCGTACTTAATTTTCGGACCAATGTTGGATACGTTGAAACCGGCTCTCCAGCGTCCGTCGAAATCGTTATAGGGAATTTCCTCACTCTGGTAATACCCCGCAATATCTACAGCAAACGAACTCGCCGCTGAGGCATCTTCGTTAGACGCCTGGATACGAAGGTCAGAGCGTAGGTAACGTCCCGCAACTGCCATAGAGAAGCGCTCACTTAGGCGCAGGGCATACGATACGTCGAAGGTAAACTCGTTAGGGCTTTGAAGCAATGGCTCAGAAATAGCATCTGGCCGTAGTTCGATATCGCCCAAGCTGAAATAGCGCAAGCTTGCGCCAATGGCGCTACGCTCGTTCAAACGGTTGTAATAGGTAAGGTTCCCCAGGAAGATATCGTTCACCAATTGGCTCAAGTAAGGTGTATAGGTAAGACCCACGCCCTGTTTTGAAATAGCGAAGGCATATTTTGCCGGGTTCCACTGTTGCGAGAAGGCATCGGAAGAGGTAGCTACCCCAATATCACCCATACCCGCGGCACGGGCATCGGCAGCGATCAACACAAACGGAACACCCGTTGTAATAACCCGATCGCTAGGGCCTAATTCAGTATTATCTTGGGAAAATGCGTTAAAAGACAAGAGACCAATTAAAATTGGGATGAGTATTTTCTTCATGAGGTTTTGAATTTTGAACAAATATAAATGTTTTGGTTAAAGGATGACCAATTTTTCAAATTTTTCAGTTTGCTGATTGGTTAACGTAGATTTGACCGTAATCTTGTACACGTACACTCCTTTTCCGATGCGATCGCCAAAATCATCGCGACCGTCCCATACAATATCGCGAGAAAGAAACCCATCGGTATTAACCATTTGGTTCTTGGTCCAAACCACCTTTCCGGTTACCGTAAACACTTGAACTTGTACATCCAATTGCTCGAACGGTCGGTTATGGTTAAACCAAAACTCGGTATAGCTCACAAACGGATTGGGGTAATTGAGCACCCGGGTAATCTTCAGCTGGTCATCGCCCGCTACTACAAATTGTATCTCTGAGGTTGAGGAGTTGTTGTACACATCCCAGGCGCGCACCGTAAGGGTATGCACCCCTTCCTCGAGGTCGCGCAGTTTATAGTTTGCCGTTCCCTTGGTGAAATCGTCAATATCGGTTTGGTAATAATCATTCAGCACAAAGGGGTTCGCTTCATCCCCATCGAGTATTGCAATAATATCATGCCCAATACCGCTTGCGGTATTAATCCCATTCTCATCTTCCAACTTGGCAAGTAAAATGGGCGAATCGTTTGTTACCCCGCCCGACACAAAACTCTCGTCGTTCATAAAAAGGCTGATGGTAGGCCCAATGTTATCTTCGGGCGCATTCTCATTGAGCCCACCTACTTTTAGATCGAGATTGGACCCGGTTTGGTCTTCCAGCGCGTTGTCCCGGCGGGCATACAGGCTAACACGGCCCTTACCCACGGGAATCTGTATATCTCGTGGCACGACAAATTCAACCTCAAACTTCCCATTTACGACCGAGGCCTGCCCATTAAAGAGGCCTTCGCCAAGGGTGGTGAAGTTCATAATTACCCCTTGGTTATCATTATCCAAGGTTTGACGTTGTACGTTCTTGTCAAAAATCTTGGTCTCCACGACGCCGTTATAATCGGTCAGCAATTGGCCGTTTTCGTTCACCACTTCGCCGCCTACGCGTACTTTGCTAAGCGCCTTCAAGGTGTCGGTAGCTTGTGAAATGGGTACCCCGTTAAGGGTAGTTAACCGAACCGATTGCCTCGGAAACGCCAAGCGCATGGCCGGATCGCCTATGTAGAAAACCACGCGGCGCAAATCGTTCGAAATGTTATTCTTTGAAACCCGTAAGCCCTCGGCAGGGGTATTGGGTACTTCAAGACCATAACCGAACAGTTGCTCGGCAAGCGCCTTGTTGAACTCTACCCCAAGAAAAATACCTATAGAGCGGGTGGTGGTTACCAAGGAGATGGCCCCGCCCTCCCTATTCATATACGTCAACTCGCCCGCGGTAATTCGCTGCGGATCGTCAAATTTGGTAAACTCGCAGGTCACGGTTACAATACAGGGAAGCCTATTTTTGTTCTGCAGGTTCCGGGCAATTTCCTGGTTATAGATAAACTCGTTGGCAAGCCCATCTTCACCCCCGTGCCCAAAATAATTAAACAACACCGCGCCCACATCAATGGCGTCCTTGATGGCCTCGTTCACCTCTGGATACCGATCTCCCCCTGCAGACGACTGCTGCCTGAAGGCATCGCTGTGTATTTTCTTTACGTTAATAAATGGCTTTTTAGCGCTAATGGTATCACCCAGGGCATCGAGGTCCTCCTGTAGCTTGCGGTCGCTGGCCTTGTCGACATCATCGGAGACCAAGACGAAATTATTTCTCCAGTTTCCATAGGTCTCCTTAGAAGTATAATTCACAATTTTGTCGACCATTGCATTGGCTAGGCTCACGTTATCTGCCAAGATGCGACCAACGGCTATATCCAACAAATCAATATCTCTTTCGGGCCCTGGTCTTCCATCATTTTCAAGGCCAATGGTGCCCTCATCAATATCCATATTTCCGAAGAAATCGTCGCTCATGAATGAAGAGATGGTGTTGGTGCTCAATAAAGTATGGAATGTTGGCACCACGTTATTGTTGTTGGGAAGGCGGTTCTTGTAGTCAATACTCGTATCGCCAAAGATTCCCAGATATTTAATCCGGTTGCTAGGCGAGGACGCATTTTCGTACACGTAGCGCACAAAGTTGCGGATGGCGCCGATATCCTGCTTGCCAGAACTGAATTCCTCATAAATCTTATCGGTCGTAACCACTTTCACTCGCAAGCCACTCACATTTTTATGGTGGTTGGCCAAACGCAGCGCGGGTTGCAGCAAAAATGGTGCGGTAATGATCACGTAATCGATATCCTGGAATGCGCCCGATGCATCCTTAAAAATCGTTCCCTTTATATCTTGGTTTGGCACACGCGCATCGGCCACCTGAACCGGCACGAAGTAATCATTGGGATTTACCGCAACATATGTTCTCAAAACGCCCATTGGCGCCTTCAGGGTGAGCGAGGACGCCCCGCCTTCGTTTACCTTACTGCTAATAAAGGCGGGATTGGTAACATCCCATACCTGTGTAAACTGCGCTGCGTTGGCAATTTGATATTCTCCGATCCCGCTGAGGGTTTCGGTATCGTTATTTCGAAACTGCAATTGGCCGCCCACACCTGTTAATTGGCGTAGCGCCTCTACCTGCACGTAATCCAGGTACCCAATACTGGATGGGTTGCCGCCATTATTATAGGTAAGGTCCACGGTAACCGTTTCGCCCGCGGCCGGCACCTCCTCGTCCAACAGTTTCGGGCTTACGTAGGTTTGCCCAGATACGGGAGAGAAATTCAGTGGATTCATGGTGGTGCTGTTTACCGAAATCGCCATGGAAGTAGAAGTTTCCGAAGCTGCCGCGGCACGCACCATAACCCGCATTGGGGTACCCGATGCAATGTTGGGGAACACGAACTCATACGATTGTTCGTTCTCTATGGTAAACCGGTTGCCATACCAGCGTCGCCCCACCCGGGCCGGACTCTCCTCATCGACCTCATGAAACTGAACGTCGTGGAACTGCTGTATGGTCACGGTCGGGGCCGCCGATGGCTCTACCATGGGCTGTACGCGCTTACCGGCCGCGCCATCGGCCGTAACATAGTAATAGGAATCATTGCTATACGGATTTAAGTGCGAATCGTTCTCGTAATCGTATCCCTTAGTGTTGGTTCCGTAGAAAAGGATGTAATCGCCACTGTCGAAACTCCCGTCGGCCTCCCCAATTACCTGAATGGGTGTTTCCGGGAGGTCAAAAACGGTATTTTCCGCATTCAGTAACGGCAGGGGCTTGCCGCCATTCCCGAAGAGCTTCAAATTTCGGGGGTTTATGGAACCGACGTTCATTCCTAGATCTTCCAAGAACCGCTTGTCAATTTTGTGAACGCCCGTCCTGTCTACCTTGAACTTGAACCACTGCCCGGTTGCCAAAACCGAACTGGAAAGCGGTATGCCCGCACCCGAACGACTTTGGCGGAGGTACGAATATGAAACCGAGAAGGAGGTAATTTTCTGAATTGACCCGTTCCGATTTACAAGTGGCGCCACAGAAAGGGTGGTGTAAATCTTGCCCCTGGCGGTTGCAGAGAAAAGGGAGCCAGCTACTTCGGAAGGAATCAAGTCGCGGTTGGCCTGTTGCAAATCGGCACCCGTTGCGGGCTGGAACGAAACATTGCTGATTACCAGGGAGGCGGGATTGGCCATAGCCTCGTCTTCCCACCGTTCCGAATAATCGAGGTCGGTATCGCTCAGGTATAGAATGCCCTTCGCACGCGGTAATGCGGGGGCATTTTCCGAAGAGAACCCCGTAGCCCTGGTTACCGATTTTTGTGAATCCCAATCTATTTCAATATTGCGATTTTGCGACCACGCCGATACGACGGAAAGGAGCAACACCGCGCAAAAAAGTACAATTTTTCTCATCATAAGTAGTAACGCTGCAAATATACAGTTAGTATACCCGTAGTTTCTAATGTTCAAATCAAAAAAATAATTTATAATATTATTGTTTTATGGACGTTAGCTATTTCATTAGTAGGAAAAACCGACGGTAACTAACACCGCATTAATATTAAAATAATATTGCAATTTTGCCGTTAATTACTATATTGCGAACCCAATTTTTTCATATTTGAAACCTATGAACTTGAAAAAAAATGCACTTATATGGCCGGTTTTGGCCGTATTAACAGTTTCCGTTTTGGTAAGCTGTAACAATTCTAGAGACTATAAAAATAGCTCGCGCGCCACTGGCTGGAAAATGAACGCCCGAGAAGGCGGCTTCCAGTACAATCCAAAGGCAAAGGAGCAGGAAACAGGGCCGGGCCTTGTTTTCGTGGAAGGTGGCACCTTCACAATGGGTAGGGTTCAAGACGACCCTATGCACGATTGGAACAACTCGCCCACCCAACAGCACGTACAATCGTTCTATATGGACGAGACCGAGGTTACCAACCTGATGTACCTCGAGTACCTAGATTGGTTGAAGGAAGTATTTCCGCCCGAGAACGAAAATTTCCGTCAAATTTACCACGGCGCATTGCCCGATACGTTGGTTTGGCGAAACCGCTTAGGTTTTAACGAAGTTATGACCAATAACTACCTGCGTCATCCTGCCTATGCCGAATATCCCGTTGTGGGAGTTAGCTGGGTACAGGCCGTCGAGTTTAGCAACTGGCGAACCGACCGCGTAAACGAGCTTATTCTCGAGGAAGAAGGAATTACCTCCCGCGGTGCCCGCTATGAAGTGGAGCCGGGCGAAACCTTTAGCACCGAAACCTATTTGAATGCCCCGACCCAAACGTACGGTGGCAAAGATTCGATTACCCGAGGCGGAAAACGTTCCGAATCATTGGTGAAGCGCAGCGAGGACAGCACAAATATTTACATTACCCGAAAGGACGGCTTACTGTTACCCTCGTACCGCCTTCCAACCGAAGCTGAGTGGGAATATGCCGCATTGGGTCTTGTAGAACTTAGAAACTATAACGTATACCGTGGCCGAAAGAAATACCCTTGGAGTGGGCAGTACACCCGTTCTGGAAAGCGTAAAAACCGCGGCGACCAATTGGCAAACTTCAAACAAGGTGATGGTGATTACGGTGGAATTGCCGGATGGAGCGATGACGGGGCCGATATTACCGCCCAGGTAAAATCATACGAGCCCAACGACTTTGGCCTTTATGATATGGCCGGGAACGTTGCCGAATGGGTGGCAGACGTCTACCGCCCCATCGTTGACGATGAGTTTAACGACTTCAACTATTACCGCGGAAACGTTTACACCAAGAATGCAATCGGTGCAGACGGACAAGTTAAAGTGGTAACTGCCGACTCTATCGTATACGACACCTTAAGCAACGGCCGCATTGTGGCGCGTAACTTGCCTGGTGAAATTTTACAGGTTCCCGTTAGCGAAGAGGAAACCTATTTGCGAACCAACTTCTCCGACAGTGACAACCGAGATTACCGCGATGGTGACAAGAGCTCCACCCGGTACTACCAATCGTTCGCCGATGAAGCCGAAGGGGAATCAGACAAGGCCCGTATGTACAACTCGCCTCAGCACAAAGTGTTCCGCGACAGTACCGGCGGACTTGACCTTGAGTACGACGAGTCCTCAAGCCGAACCACGCTTATCGATAATGAAGTACGCGTTTACAAGGGCGGATCGTGGAAAGACCGAGACTACTGGCTAGATCCGGCACAGCGCCGCTACTTCCCACAAGATATGGCGACAGATTATATCGGTTTCCGATGTGCAATGTCGCGCGTAGGCTCAAAAGCGCAGAAAGGCAAACGCCCAAGAAACTAAAAAGCATACTATATACGAAGGAGCCCTGAAGAAATTCAGGGCTTTTTTGATACCTTTAATTTTATGGAAATTGAACAGCTATACAATGCTTTTTTAAAAAGCAGCGGTGTTTGTACCGACACTCGAAAAATAACCCCCAATTGTTTCTTCGTAGCGCTAAAAGGAACCCATTTCAATGGGAACCGTTTTGCTACCGATGCCTTGGAAAATGGGGCGGCCACGGCAATGGTAGATGAAGGGGAATTTCACATACCCGGTAAAACCGTGCTTGTTGAAGATTGCCTAATGGCGCTTCAAAAGCTTGGTACGTTTCATCGCGATAAGCTCGGGCTCCCAATTGTGGCTCTTACCGGTAGCAACGGAAAGACCACGACCAAAGAGCTAATCGCCGCTGTACTTGCAAAAAAATATCGCACCAAGGCCACCAAGGGAAACTTGAATAACCATATCGGTGTTCCGCTAACCTTGCTCTCGTTCACTCCCGAAACAGAATTTGGAGTTGTTGAAATGGGCGCAAACCACCAAGGAGAAATAGCAACGCTCTGCAACATAGCCAAACCAGATTATGGCTATATAACCAACTTCGGAAAAGCGCATCTCGAAGGATTCGGGGGCATTGAGGGAGTAATTAAGGGCAAGACCGAGATGTACCGCCATTTGGAGAAAAATGACAAGTCATTATTCGTAAATGCGGCCGACCCGCTTCAACTAAAACATACCGAAAGTGCTAATCGAATTCTCTTCGGGCCTGAGGGCGATAGCATCGTAACCCTACTCAATGCCAAGAACGAGCTGGTGGTTTCATTCCAAGGTATTGAGATTAAAAGCCAAATGGTTGGTCTTTACAATTTCCACAATATCGCTGCCGCCATTGCCATAGGCCATTACTTTAACGTACCGACAAAAAACATTCAAGAGGCTATCGAAGAATATGCCCCTAGCAACAACAGGTCGCAGCGCCTACAGCAGCAGGGCCATTCCATACTACTGGACGCGTACAATGCGAATCCCACGAGCATGATGGCCGCCTTGGAAAATTTCCGCCAAGCAGCTGGAAGTAACAAAACATTGATCTTGGGCGATATGTTCGAGTTGGGGTTAGAGGCAGCGCGCGAACATCAAAACGTTACCACCTATTTGGAGCAAAATCCATTCGCTACCGTATACTTGGTGGGCGAGAACTTCTATAAAACGCAAACAGCTGCCGAACATATCAAGCAATTCAAGAATTTCGAGGAATTTTCGGCGTATCTAGCGGAAAATCCCCTATCGAAAAGCGCGCTGTTAATCAAGGGCAGTCGGGGCATGGCGCTGGAGCGCGTCCTGGACCTTTTATAGCGACCAAAAGAAAAGCCTTCCGAAATATTCGGAAGGCTTTTTTGTGGGTCATACTGGATTCGAACCAGTGACTTCTACCCTGTCAAGGTAACACTCTGAACCAACTGAGTTAATGACCCATGCTATCGCAAAAGTAAGCTATATTTTTTTTGAAACGAAACTATAAGCGCACGAATGGAGAAAATTCAATTCCGTCTTATATAACCAAAAAAGGCTCCCGGAAAAACCGGAAGCCTTCTGTGGGCGCGGAGGGATTCGAACCCCCGACCCCTTGGGTGTAAACCAAGTGCTCTGAACCAACTGAGCTACGCGCCCCAATATTTTTAGAACTTACCTTCACAGCGCAAAACATATACTGTGTAGGCGGGTGCAAATATAAGGCTGTTTTCGGTTTCAGCAAATAATTTTTCAGAAAAAAAGTAAAAATATTTCCCAGTATAACATTGGCTAAAACGCCACCTTATAAAGTTACGTTAAAGCCATACTCTTGGCTCGGTGATTGCGTTTATTTGTTACATCCAAAGCCACAAAAAACTTGAAAAAACCACGCTTAAAATACATCCTGGGCATTACGGCAAAACTACTGGCCTTGTTCGTGTTGGCAGTTCTCATCTTTATTGCAACCGTTCAGCTTGGGGCCTGGGGCGCCCTACCTACTAAGGAAGACCTGCGCGATCTCTCCCAGCAGAATGCTTCCGAAATTTACGACCGAAACGGTGCGCTCTTGGGGAAATTCTACCTGCAGGATCGGCAGCCTATTTCCCTAGACAGCATTCCGCAACACGTGATAGACGCCCTTATCGCTACTGAGGATGCGCGGTTCTACGAACACAACGGAATTGACACCAGAAGCCTATTCCGCGTTCTCTTCAAAACAATTCTGTTACAGGATTCGCAAAGCGGTGGTGGTAGCACCCTAACGCAGCAGCTCGCCAAGAACCTCTTCAGCCGAAAGAATTATGGCCCATTCACCGTGCCCGTGGTGAAGACTAAGGAAATGATAACCGCGCGCCGTCTCGAGCGCATTTATACCAAGACCGAGTTATTGGAACTGTACCTGAATACGGTTCCCTTTAGCGGGAACACCTACGGTATTGAAAGCGCATCGCTGAAATTTTTCAACAAGAGCGCGAGCGGGCTCACCCTTACCGAAGCCGCGACGCTGGTTGGCACCCTAAAGGCCACGGCCACCTATAACCCCTACCGTAACCCAGAAAGAAGCAAAAACCGCCGCAACGTGGTATTGGCACAGATGCAGCGCTATGGCTATTTAGAATCGGAAGTTTACACCCTAGCCCGTGAAGATTCGGTAAAATTAGATTATGGCCGCTACCACGAAGAAGAAGGCCTCGCCCCTTATTTTAGGGAGACCCTCCGCCTGAAAATGCTGTCGTGGTGCGAACAACAGAAAGAACTGGGCAAGGAGTGCAACCTGTATACCAGCGGCCTCAAAATTTACACTACTTTGGACAAAACATTGCAGGAATATGCCGAGGATGCGGTAGAGGCCCATCTTGACAAACTGCAGAACGAATTTGAGGCGGAATACGGCAGCCAACCCCCGTGGGGCCTAGCGCACCCGATCTTTAAATCGGTGGTCAGAAAGTCCGCACCGTATATAAAACTCAAGACTGCGGGCCTTTCGGAAAACGAAATTATGGATTCGCTAAGCAAGAAGAGAGAGCAACAGCTCTCTCGTTTTGGCCAGTACACAACCGAAAAGGCCAGTACGTTGGATAGTCTTCAGCACTACCTCAAATTCTTGGGTGCCGGTATGCTGGCCATCGACCCTTCCTGCGGGGCTGTTCGCACTTGGGTAGGGGGCGTGGATTTCAGGCATTTTAAGTTCGATCACGTTGCCAAAAATAAGCGGCAGGTAGGATCTACTTTCAAGCCCCTTGTTTACGCTACCGCCCTGGAACGCGGAATTCGACCGTGCGACTATTTCTCGGCGCGGGAAATTCAATACGAGAATATGCAGGGTTGGTCCCCCTCCAATGCGGGCGATTTGGAGGAAGATTATATGAACTATAGTATGGAAACGGCCCTGAGCCAATCGATCAATACAGTCTCGGTGAAAGTGCTGGAAAAAGCAGGTATTGCGAACACGATCGATTTGGCGCGAAGGTTGGGCATTGATAGCGACCTGCCGCAGGTTCCATCACTGGCCCTAGGAACGGCCGAAATTACCATTCCAGAAATTGCAGGGGCGTACGCGGCCTTCGTAAATGACGGCAAGGCCGTAACGCCTTACTACCTTATGAGAATAGAAGATTCTGAAGGAAAAATTATGCAATCGTTTCAGCCGAAAGTTTCCGACGAGCCAGCTTTTTCGAAATCTACGCGCCAAATCATGTTGGAAATGCTAAAATCTGTGGTGGACGAGGGAACGGCCAAAAGAATGCGAACTACCTATAGCTTGCCTAATGCGCTAGCGGGCAAGACCGGCACTACCCAATCGAACAAGGACGCTTGGTTCGTGGCCATAATGCCCAAAATGGTTACCGTTACCTGGGTGGGGCACGATGACCACCGCATCGGGTTTAAGTCTACCCGTATTGGCCAAGGTGCGCATGCGGCGCTTCCCATTACGGCCCGGTGGCTTCAGAAAATAAATCGCGACCGCAATTACAGCGATGTTAGCCAGGCCAAATTTTCGCCCCCCAATGTACGCACCCTGTCATTGCTCGATTGTGAACCTACCAAGCGTGATAGCTTCTTTAAACGGCTATTTACCAATCCGAAGAAAAAGAAAAAACGGGAATTTAAGGATAGAAACTGATTATACCACTTCGGCCACGGTAAAGGTGCTCCCGCCAATGAATATAAAATCATCGGCCTCGGCCACATTCAATGCCGACTGGTATGCCACGGTCACCGATTCATATACGGTACCCTCTAGCCCGACCTTCCGGGCCTCGGCTGCCAAATCTTCGGCTTCCAATCCACGCGGAACATCGGGTCGGCAAAAATAATAGGCAGCCTTTTTTGGGAATAGGGGCAAAATGGCCGTTAAGTCCTTATCATGTACCACTCCCAGTACTATGTGTAGCTGTTTGTAGGTTTGCTCCCTTAGCTGCTGCATGACCCACTGTAGCCCTTCCCTATTGTGCGCCGTATCGCAAATTATGGTGGGTTGTTCACCCAGTTGTTGCCATCTTCCCAAAAGCCCCGTATTGGCAACGGTGCGCGATAGCCCTGCGGTGATGGATGCTTCGGAAATTTTCCAATTTTTGTCCTGAAGTAGTCGCAGGGTTGCAACTACCGTGCGCAGGTTCGGTTTTTGATAGTTCCCCTTCAAATCACTCGCGTATTCAGGGAACGGCTGTTCTTCGCACAAATACAGCGGTGCATTTTGCCATTTGGCCACTTCCCGAAATACGCCTATCGTTTCTTCGGTCGTTTCGCCTACCACAACCGGAATACCCGATTTTATGATACCGGCTTTCTCGCGGGCAATGGCAGCCAGTGAATTTCCGAGGAACTGCGTATGGTCCAAGCCAATATTGGTAATTACCGAAACCTCCGGGGAAATAATGTTGGTGCTATCCAGGCGACCGCCCATGCCTACTTCCACGATGGCGATATCGACCTTCTCCTTTCTGAAATAGTGAAAGGCAAGGCCAACGGTCATCTCAAAAAAAGAGAGCTGGTGGCTTTCAAAAAAAGGTT
>NZQO01000011.1 GCA_002693605.1 Flavobacteriaceae bacterium | reverse complement strand
GCAATATTGACATTTTCGTTTCCAATCTTAATTTTCGGACAGAACTTTAAGATTGAAAAGCCAAATGTGGATGAATTAAAAGCGGAAATGAAACGCACAAATTTTGCTGATGACGTGATTTATGTGTTTATGAATAGAAACTATGACTCGATTGCGAAAAAAAGAGAAATAATAAATTACGATTATCCTGATTATAGCATTTGCTCATTTAACCAAGATTTTGAGAACGGAATTAATTACTCAATCGAACAATGTAAAGAAGCTGGCGGAATTTCAATTTCGCTGGTTCTTCCTAAAACTGACAGAAAAAGCCTAACCGAATGGATTGAGTTAATTTTTCAGAGTTCACCAATGGATATTGAACATAGCTGGAATTCAGACAAATCTAAATTTGAACCTACAGATAAAGGAGTTGGATGTTATTATGAAATTAAAGAAACCGAATCAAACACTATAGTGGAAAATTATTGCGGATGTTGACGCGAAAATAACGGTGTACAACAACGTATTATGCAAATAATACTCTGTATATACTTTTGTTATTGACTTCACAAACGGTATAACAAAAAAGGTACAACATAGGTACAACTTTTTGAACCTTATTTCATACCCTTGTAAAATACTGTGCTAAAACAAAAAACCACTCCTTTTAAGAGTGGTTTTCTTGTGTCTATTTAGTAGTTTTTAACTTGCCGTACCAGAGCCTAAATAGATACTATTTGATACTTGACTACCATCTGCCGAAACAAACGCCATAAATAGCTCTACTGTGTCTCCTGCGTAGGTGTTTGGTATTGTTACTGTCTGTGCTCCAGCTGTTCTAACTGCACCATCAAGAATATAAATAGATTCTTTCTTGGATGGGTTGTAAACCAACACCATTGCTTTATCAGTTGCGCTTGCATTCCCTTCCGCTGAATTATCTCCCCAACTAAAATCAACTTGCCCTGCATTTGATAGGTCTGTAACGCCATTTAAAACGCCTGAGAGACTTCCTCTACTTAAAAGAGCGTTAGTATAGTCAACTGTAAAATTGGGTGCTGTACCGGTAATGGCATTATTTAGCAAATAAGACATCGCAGAGTTAAATTCTGTCCTCTTATTAGCGAAATTCTTGTAACCGACCTTTAAAAAAGCTTTATTCGGTTGAAGAAATTCCAAAACGCTTGAAAATTTGGTTCTTTGATTTACTTGCCCTTCCGTTCTTGGATTCGCAACACTTGAAGGCTTGATTCTGATGTAATCAATACCTTTCCAATTACCACCGATAATGTTTCCAACTTTACCAGATAGTCCTCCTAAAATTCCTTGAGAGATTTTGCCCATAACATATGTAGATTTAAAAATTACTTATTCGAACCTGGTACGGACTTAATTCGGACATAACAATATTTTGGTTTTGACCTTTAAGCAAATATAAAATCTTCTGCAAGGCTTTTGCATCTTCTCGTTGCGATTGCCTTTGGTTGCCCTCTATTACTTTGCCCCTATATATTTTTAAAAGAAAAAAGGAAAAAAAAGAAAGCAATATAGAATTGTGGCGTGGGTAATGGCGACAAGGTTTTTGGGTAAAAGTTTTTCTTAGCAAAATGTATCAAATTATATTCAATAGTATATTAGAAAAAGTTTTATCCAAAACCCGTAGGGCTTGACCTTTTCGGCATTGTGCGGTGGGCGAAGGAAGCCACATATCTTTGATTTCTTTTTTATTATTTTTTGAAGCCTGAATTTAAATCGAAGACTATGGAAAACCCTTTTGAAATTATTAATCAAAGATTAGAACGTATTGAAGCTTTACTTGAAAATATTTACAGAGCAAGTAATATAAACGAAACAGGAATTGCCACAACTCCAATTATGAATATTAAGCAACTCTCAGCTTATTTAGACCTATCTGTATCGGCTTTATACAAAATGACAAGTACTAAAGAGATTCCGCACGCAAAACGTGGTAAAAGGCTTTATTTCGATAAAAAAGATATAGATGCTTGGGTATTAGAAAACAAAGTAACTACGACAAGCAATATTGAAAGAATGGCTACTGAGTACATTCTCAAAAACCCTGTTAAGTTTCCTTGATGTTCCGCTTTTCTGGGGAATTAACACTTAAAAAAATAGGTCTTTTCGGAATTGAGCTTTGGGTGGTGCGTTTGTAAGTGTAGCGTTTTAAATAGTTGTTTGATAAAACAGCATTTAAATAAGCTACTCTTACAGGACTTATAGACGATAGCGTATTGCTTTTTTGAGGCACGATAAAAAGTAATGTGCTATGGCGTATGACTAAATTTCATAGACCTATTTTTTTATATCCTATTTCTTGGGTGGTGGGGAAAAGTGGACAATTAATGTGCTTAACGAAATGAGACAAACAAAGATTTGAGCTAAGGAAAACTTGGACTTAGTGATGGTTTTGTGCAGTTCGAATGAGTTAAGTGCTTTAATTGATTAGTTCGGATGTGCGCGTTGGCTGAGCGGCTATTTTACATAATAGCAGTTATAGCTACAAAATGCATTATCACTGCGTAGCAAACCTATTAAAGTGCCGTTTGCTACTATAACTTCTATTATGTAACATAGCTTTGGGTTGTTTTTATGGCGCTGTAATTGTTTGAGCGTTGGCAATAGCTCTTTTCTTTTTTTAGGCACGACAAAAAAGGAATGTGCTATTTGTGTGTTGGCTACAATTACCGTGACTTAAAAACAACTGTGCGATGGCGAGCGGAACACAATAAAATACAGAGGTTTCTTGCCTTAGCAATAAACTGGATTTTATTGTGTGGGGCTTTTGAAGGACTAAAGTATTAATCTAAGAATTTGGCAGCTTTTTTATCTAATATTAATTCCGCAACCTTTTTAGATTCTTCAGGATTAATTACAGAAATCAACTCATTATAACGAACTGATTCCCATAATTTATGCTCTTTACTACCAACTTCATTAGGTTCATCAGATATTAAATAAAAGTTGTTGTCCTTTAGCGATTTGTTGTATTTGCTTGTTAAGGACGAAATCAATGTAAAATAATGACTTATGTTTTTATCAATTACAGATAAAGACTTATCAAATGACAACGATTTTGCTCCAATTAAAGAACCATTAAGACCAATACAATCCATCTCATAAGGAAAGTATATTGAAGGAAACACTTCTGGCTTAAACTTGTAGTGAGTATGAACGTTTTTATCGACCTTACTTATCAAATTCTTTTCAATCACATCTTTTGTAAATTTGAAAGGATTGTGTGAAATAGCGTTAGTTTTATAAACAGGTTCTTTAAACAAAAAATGTATTAGTTTTTCATACGAATTATCATCTACCTCATCATAAATCAATTTTGGTTTAGAAAATTGTATTAAACCATTAGAATAATTACTTAAATAGTCAAAATATGATACTTCAGACAACTTATCAAATTTGTAAAAAAACTTTAATTCTTCTTTATCTGAATTAATAGAGTTACATTTTTCAATTATTTGATTTACTATAAAATTAAGGTTGATATTTTTATTATCTAAAAGATTGCTTGCAAGCCTTTTCTTTTTTTCAGAAAAATAACAACGAAACTTAAAACCATCAAACAAAAGCATACCGATTGCTACAGAATCTTGCGTGGCAATATTGGGTGATAATTTTAATATTGAATAAAAGTTTTTCATTGTCTTAACCTATAAACGTATTCCTCAAAGACTTTATTATTTCTCTCTTCGTTAAACAAAAACTCTTTTAAACTGACTACAGAGTTACTATCTACGTTATAAAAACCAGTTACTTGTGCCATAAAAGCATCAAAGTTTTGCCTGCAACGTTCGATGCAAAGATAAAAATATTCTCGTTCTTTGTTAATAAAATTGTTAGTAACTGCAATATTCTTCTTCACGAGGTAGCCCAAATCAGATACTAATAAATGGTCATTTACACTAACCGAAACAAATTCTGGATTCAAATCCGAATATGACATTGTGCTAAAAATAAAGGCATTATCTATTGGAATAACTTTAAATTTCTTTTCAGCAGACTCTAAGATTAAATTATAATTTGTTGGTTTTCTATCATCGTTTTCTACCCAAGTATCAAACAATGTAATATGAAATACATCTAAAGGGTTATGTAACTTATTAAATGCTTTTTTCTTATCCGTAACTAACAATGCATTTACATCTATAGCATTGTCCACAAATTTAGAACCAAAGCAAGGTGTATCATAGTAATGTGTTCTGTGGTTATTGGAAAGACCGTCTTGATTATCAACTAACTCCTTAGCAATTTCAATTATTTTTACTGATGGCGTTACAATATCCCAATGATTAAAAAAGTAAGAACCTAAACACTCATTAATTAAAGAATAAGGCGGTTGTTTTCCTTTATCATTTTTAGCTACATACATCTTAAAATCACTACCCAAAACTAACAAAGGGCTATGACCTTCTGTTGGCAACTCTTTAAGTATGGAATTTGTATGTAAGCTATCTAAATTCATTATTTAAATTTTCTAAAAGCTTGAACTGTTTGGTAAATACCATAACCAACTGCTATACGACCAACAAAATCAAATACGTATGATATACCGCCAAATAAAGGATTAAGGACATCTAAATAATTTAATCTCCTTGCTGGATTTAAAAAATTTATGAAGAACTTTATTCCTTTCATCAATCTATTTGAATCAAATTTACAATCACTAAAACATACATTATCAAAGTATGCTCCTGTAAAAACCAAAGTAAGGAAGCCAAAAACAAAAGTAGCACCTAATGTAAACCAAATACCATTTCTAAAATCTGAACGGTAATGATTTGATATTCTATTTAAGTTTAATATCCATTTATCGCCTTTGTTTACTGTTGAATCTTTCTCCTTTAATTTTAAATTAACTAATTCTTTTAATGCTCTTTTTTCTTCTCTAAGCATTAAAATTGAATCTGAATAATTACCTATATCTTCAAATGCTTTTTTTAAAACCTGAAAGGTATGTATCTTATTCACTAATGGAATTATTGCATCTCTATCTATATAATTTTGAAAAGTCTCATCATTTTTACCAACGTACTCTGCCTTAAATTCTTTGAAAATAAATTGCAAATCGAAAGGTTGTAATTTCCCTGATATAATAGATTGCGATATGTCAACACCTTTATTAAATTTTGTTCTTGCGAAAATTACCTTAGTCGTAAATAATGAATAAGTAAATAATACATTACCTACAAAAGTAGCCATACTAAAAACTGTAGTTTTATTAAAATCCGTTTTGTAAAAAATTATATTTTCATTAAATGTTGTCAACCAAAAATCTGCTAAACTATTAAAAGTTGTATTACGAAATGAAGCTTTATTTACTTGACAATTATGCATTCTAAACTTATTGTCAAAAATAATATCATCGAACTGAATTTGGTTTTGAAAACTGCAATCTTGAAAAGTAACACTTTCACTAAATACATTAGTTTCAACTTGATTAAACAAATCATCTTCTTCATTGTTATCTTCAACTGCTGCAACCAAAGGAATACCTTTACAAAAAAGTAGAGGTTGTAAAAATTCACAGTCTTTAAAAACTAACTCTCTATGAAATGGCTCTATTTCAATATAAAAATCAAATATTTTTGATTCGAATCTTAATGGCTGAGATGCATTAACCAATCCTTCAGCTAAACTAAATAGATTTTCATATTCTTCTTCTGTTATTGGCGTCCTTGGCATTTAATATGGTTTTAAAATTGCAGAATTAACATCATAATAAAAATCACTTATAGTACCATCTTTTATCTTTTCAACAACTTCATCGATAATAAATATTGGAACTAAAAACCATTCTTTTGGATTAACAGGCTTCCCAAATCTGTCTTTAATGTCTATATCTAACTTAGCATTTTTAAAAAACGACTGTATTAGATTTTCCAATTTATGACGCTTAATGTTTGCTAATTTATACGTTGCTACAACTTCTACTTCTGACATTAAAAACGTAGGGTCATTTTTTGCATTAACTATGCGCTTATTAATATCATTACCTGTTACACCTATCTTATGAAATATCTCTCTATTTTTAATTATTTCTGGATGTTTAGAATTTGACCTTAATACATAAATCGTCCCACTTTCTAAATCATCAGTCTCTAATTCATCTGAAAATAAAGGCCCTAAACCTGGTGAAGTAACAAAACGACTAGTTTCATCTTTATACATAGCTCTAATAAGAGAACGCTGTAAAAGGTCATTCTCTGTTCCATTAGCATAAATAACTCTTAAACGAGCGTCTTCCTCACCGTTAGGCGCTTTAAAAACTTCTCCTTTACTTGCTATATATGCCATCTGACCACGAATAATTACAAAGAGTTCTTCTTTAATAATTGTTTTTGTAAAACCAGCATCTTTTCTAAAGCGAATAGTTTCCCTAAATCCGTTGTCAATTTCTTTCTTTGTTTTCTCAAATAGCGGTTTGAACTTTTCAAAGTCTTCACATATTACTCTATTTGCAAACTCTTCAACTGCTCTTTTTTCTGCACGAGTTTTTACGTGTTTTAGCTTAGTAATTGAGTTCTCATCATTTTCTACACCTAAAAGTTTCAATAACTCATCATCATCTAAATCTTCTGTATTTTCAGTTGCACTTTTAATTTCTCCAGATAATATATTTTGAGTATCTATATCTTTCAATAAATCTACAAACTCCTGATTTTCTTTTATTTTATCAAATCTAACTGCATATAACCTTTCAAAAATATCATTGGTTTCACCGTGAAGAGGCAATCTCTTCTCTTCTTCAACAAATTTTTGAATTTCCTCAAAACCTGCAATAACACGTTCCTCTAAAGCAGTAAAAGTAGCCTTCTTTTTAACTTCTACTTCTACACCTAAAGCTGCTAATAGCTCATCATCTGCCGCTGTAAATTTATCTTTCTTAGCCATTCTGTTCTTCTGATTTTTTTCTTGCTAAATAGGCAATACCTTGTGCCATACGTTGCTCCCAAGGGTCTGCTGATTTAATATCTGGAAGTCTACCTCTTTCATTTTTAAACTTTAGAGCACGTTTAGCCAAATCCCTAGCCTCTTCTAATGAAATATTTGGTTTTTTACCTGAAATAACCTCTGCCATTGCTTTTAAACTCTTTTCAGTCATTGCTTTAGAAAGTACCGAATAAGCTTCACTAAAAGGGTTTAT
>NZQO01000010.1 GCA_002693605.1 Flavobacteriaceae bacterium | reverse complement strand
TGCAGGCGCCTGCCCCATCCCGATACATCCCATGCAACCACTTTGGTGAAAGCGGGCGCCTGCGGTAATAAGATTTGCGAAGGCTTTAGTACTTATCATATTTTGGATTATTTGCCTGCTCGTGGGGTTCACATCAAAAGATACATTAGGATTTACGGATTTTCCCTCTACAATTGCACCCGCAATCCAGAAATCACGAAGTCCTGGGTTTGCGGATGACCCCAATACTGCCTGGCTAATTTCTCTGCCGGCAACTTCCCTCACTGGTACCACGTTTCCCGGACTTGTTGGCAAGGCGATTAATGGAACGAGATCGTCCAGTACAATTTCCTCGTAGAGATCGTACGTACTTTCTGCATCTGCCACAAGTTCATGCCAGTCCTCTTCCCTACCCTGACTCTTCAAAAATCGCTTGGTTTCCTCGTCGCTTGGAAATACCGTTGTGGTTGCACCCAGTTCTGCACCCATATTTGCAATAACGTGCCGGTCCATAGCGCTTAATTGCTTTAATCCTTCCCCGTAATATTCAATTATCTTACCCACACCGCCCTTGACATCGTGCCGACGCAGCATTTCAAGAATTACGTCTTTGGCACTAACCCATTTGGGAAGGGTACCCGTTAACTTTACCCCCATTACCTGAGGCATTTTCACAAAATAGGGTTGTCCGGCAATAGCCGCTGCAACGTCGAGGCCTCCAGTGCCTATGGCCAACATTCCCAAGGACCCAGCCGCACAAGAATGGCTGTCACTACCCACCAAGGTCTTGCCCGGCTTTCCAAAGCGCTCCATATGAACGGGGTGGCTAACACCGTTGCCTGGCCTACTAAACCACAGGCCAAATTTTTGTGCGGCACTGTGAAGAAATACGTGGTCGTCTGCATTTTTGTAATCTGTTTGCAACAGGTTATGGTCTACATACTGTACCGCCACCTCGGTTTTGGCACGATCCAGTTTCATAGCCTCCAGCTCTAGTTGAACCAAGGTTCCAGTGGCGTCCTGAAGCAATGCCTGGTCAATTTTCAGGCCTATTTCTTCTCCCGGCACCATTTTTCCCTTGACTAAATGCTCCTTAATTAATTTTTGCGTTACGTTCATTCCCATGGTTCAAAAAGTATAGTTTAAAGTAAGGTATTCAAAATCCTGTGTTCTGAATTCGCTTTAACAATAAATTAGATGTTTTGGAATACAATTCAGATATCTTTAAGTCGGTTTGTGATAGATTGTACCGATATTTGAGCCGCGAAAGTTCGCCCGGTAATTTTAACTAACCAGAAACCAATTTCCTTTCATATATGACCATTTGGATAATTTTCACAGCTGTCATCATCCTCTTTTTAGCTTTGGACCTAGGGGTCTTCAATAGAAGCGCACACGTTATAAAAACTAAGGAAGCAGCTATTTGGACTACCGTTTGGGTAAGTTTGGCCCTAGGGTTTTCAGGTGTAATCTATTGGCTCTTTTCTGAAGGAATGGTCGAAAATCCAACTGGGCTTACCCCGGATACCGCCTTGCTAAAATATATTACCGGATACCTTATTGAACTATCGCTGAGCATTGACAACGTATTTGTAATTGCCGTCATTTTTTCGTCGTTCAAGATTCCGGAAAAATACCAACACCGGGTGCTCTTCTGGGGTATTTTGGGGGCGATTGTGTTTAGGGCGTTGATGATCCTTTTCGGTGTTACACTCATCAATAAGGTAGATTGGATTATTTATGTATTCGGGGCATTCCTGCTCTATACCGCCTATAAAATGTACAAGAGTCACGATACCCAATTTGACCCTAAGAATTCGGCGATGTATCGATTTTTGAGAAGGCTATTTCCCGTAACCCAGACCATGGAGGGCTCTAAGTTCTTTATAAGGCGGATGGGCGTAAAGGCCGCCACCCCACTTTTCGTGGCACTTATGGTCATCGAGCTGACCGATGTTTTATTCGCCCTAGACAGCATTCCGGCTATTTTGGCAATCACTGCAGATCCATTTATAGTTTTCAGTTCAAATATTCTGGCTATTCTGGGGTTGCGGTCTATGTACTTCCTTATTTCGAGAATGCTTCAAAAATTCAGATTCATTAATTACAGCCTCGTGGTAATATTGGCATTCGTCGGGGTGAAAATGATTCTGGCGCACCATGTGGAAATCCCAGAATGGTTGTCGTTAGGCATCATTGTAGTGGCTTTGGCCGGCGGTATTGTCGCCTCGGTCGTGGTGCCTTCAGAAGAACCACCGGTACCGAACGGTTAATTCACAAAGTATTATTAAAAACTTGTTAACCTACCCCCTGAATTGTATATTTAATTTGAACTAAAAATTAGGACAAATGAATATCAATTTTGAATATGACAACGTAAAGGCAAGCGAATCTTTAGAAGAATATACTCGCGAGCGCTTGGACAAATTGGTCAACAAGTACGATTTTATTGTAAAGGCCGATGTTTTTTTCAAGGTAGAGAATACCTCTAGCGATGCCACAGGTAAAAAGACCGGCATTCGGTTAAGTGCCCCAGGCCCCCGTCTCTTTGCCGAGGAAAGCAAGGAAAACTTCAAGATGTCAGTTGCTGAGGTGGTAAACCAGTTAGACCGCCAATTAAAGAAGCGCAAGGAAAAAATGAACACACACTAGAATTTGCTAGTGGAAAAAATAATTTCAATATAATGGAAGATATGGCAGTACTCGCAAGGGACGAAAATGAACTTATATTAATTTACAGCAGCAACACGCGTGTAGGAAAGCACACCCTCAGCTATTTGCAAGGCACTACCGATAGAATAAACGCGATAGACATAGCCAAGGTTAAAGTTACGGGAACCCAATGGGCAGAAATAGCCGACGATCTAAATGTAAATATTGGCGATTTGGTAGATAAGCGCGTACTTGACGATAAGACCGACCACTCCAATTTTGATGCTGATGATTGGATAAAAGTACTTCAGAACAACGATGAGGTACTTACCCAACCAATAGCCATAAAGGGTAAACGCGTAAAGCAAATTGAAAATCCACCTAATATTATGGATTTTTTTGACGTAGACTCCGCCGGACTAAAGAAAACGATGCACACGGACGATCCCACGATAGAGCGTACCACCAAAGGCGAAGATTTTAAATAAGAATTATTCTATAAATGGGAAAAGCACGGTTTTGCCGTGCTTTTTCTTTATTTAATAGTTCAGATTAATTCTCCACCCGTGCAAGGGGTTGTACCTTTTCCTTCATCCTAACGTAAAGCCTGAACTGTGGTTGGGTAAGAATATCCCGCATTTCGGCGCTCTCCTCCTCGCCCAGACTGTGAATTTTATTAAGCATATCTCGTCCTTCATACGCTTCCCTAATTTTATCGTATCGTGGCAGGAACTCGGCCACTTTCTTTTTAAAAAGCAATTCTTGCTTCGAGCTAAGAGCCAATTCAGAATTATACGTTTCGGTTATGGCATCTGCACGCCCTTCATAATTATCGTAATCCTTTTGCAGAAATGGATCTTGTGAGAAGGCGTGTACGGAAATAAGTGCAAATATAAACGTGGCAATAAGTTTCATAACAAATACTTTTTTTGATAAAGTACTGAATAGTAGCTTTTTTGCCAACTCTTTTAATAACCTTTAACGCCTAAGTTAACAGCAATTAACACTCGGTTAGTCCTTGAATTGGTAATACCCGCATTTCAGATAACTCCCTTCGGGAAAGGTTACGGGATGGTCCGTATCATGATAGGTTTGCTCAAGTAATTTATACTTTCTACCTGATGCGTCGAGTACTTTTTTTACTATTTCGAAAAAATCGGTTGCAGGAACCCGCGATGAGCAAGAGGCCACTACTAAGTAACCGTTCTTACCGGTAACTTTTGCGCCTAATTGTGCCAACTGCTCATATTTCTTTTTGGCAATTGCAGTTTGGTCTTTTTTGGATGCAAGGGAAGGAGGATCTAGAACCACCAGATTGAAAGTGCGATTTTCCTTAGCCATATCGGCCAATTCAGCAAACGCGTCGTTCGCAACCACCTGGTGCGTTCCGGTAAACGAATTCAGCGCGCCATTCGCCTTTGCCACTTCCAGTGCTTGCTCGCTAATATCGATACTGGTAACCTGTTTGGCGCCACCCACCAGTGCATGTACCGAAAATCCACCGGCATAGCAGAAAACATCCAACACGGTTTTACCCTTGGCCAATGCGCCCACCTTCTTACGGTTGTGACGATGATCGAGGAAATATCCTGTCTTGTGGCCCTTTATAACGTTAGCCGTAAAACGAATTCCGTGTTCCAGAAATTCGACCTCTTCACTGTCGAGGGTGCCAAGCAGCACCTGACCGTCTCCTAACTTATGATTCTTAGATTGTAGCAACTTCCGGCTCAACCGAAGTACTACAGTCTCGGTTCCGGCAACGGTACTGATTGCGGGTACGATCAACGGAAGATAGGGTTCCCATATTTCCGAATACACCTTTATTACCGCCGTATCGTTATAAACATCGACAATCAATCCTGGAAAACCATCATTTTCTCCAAAGAGCAATCGGTAGCTATTGGTCTTTGTTTTTAACAACGGCATACGCAAGGCGAATGCCCGCTGTATTTTTTTTCTGAAGAAAGCCGCATCTATCGTAGCTCCCGAGCCGTGATGGAGCATTTTAATGGCAATGGGCGAACTCGGATCGTACAGGCCAACGCCAATGACGGAATTGGCCCGCTTGCTGAAAATAATCGCCAAGTCGCCGGCGTTTCCATCCTTGCTAACTTTTTCAATACTATCGGAAAATATCCAAGGATGTTCCGTATGTATAGAGCGTTCGCCAGCCGCGCTTAATTTTATTGCCAATCGCTTTGGTTCGCGGTTCTTCGCGGTAGTATCGCCCATGCTCATTTTATTAGATGTATTATGATGTTGTTTTTTTCCGAATGATTTCTATTGCATCATTTACGGTACGAAGATTTTCCATATCCTCATTCGCAAACTCAATGTCGAACTGGTCTTCCACGTCCAGCACAACATCTACCAGATGGGCCGAATTGATATTGAGCTCATTGGTCAAATCCTTATCGGGATTTACCGAGTCGGGATCTACGTCTGTGGGAAGATATGCTTGTATAATGGGTAGCAACTTTGCGTAGATTTGCTCTGTGGTCATAGCGGTTTAATTTTTCCTAAAGATAACACACGCGTTCACATCGCCAAAGCCAAAACTAGCTTTTATGGCGGTCTTTAGCGGCGTGCTGATCTTTTCCCTCGGAATCCTTTCAACCGCGACGCTTTCTGAAATATCAGGGTGCAGATCTTCACAGTTTATATTGGGCGCAATAAAATTATGATATAGTTGCAAAATGGTTGCGACGCACTCCATGCTTCCGCTAGCTGCAAGGCCATGCCCCACCAGACTTTTTAGCGTGTTGATATACGGAAAATCGCTACCCGATCTTTCCAAGGCTTCGCACCAGTTTTCAATTTCTAGTGAATCTTTTGTGGTTGCCGTGAGATGGCCGTTAATATAGTCTATTTCGTTAGCGCTGATATCTGCAAGTTTCACAGCCGAGGTTATGCACCGTTGTACTGCCGTACTATTGGGGGCGGTCATGCTCCCGTCCAATCGTTGGCCCCCATTGTTCACTGCTCCTCCTAGCACTTCTGCGTAAATAGTGGCATTACGTCTTACCGCGCTCTCCAACGATTCGAGTACCAACGCCCCGGCTCCTGCGGAGGGAACAAACCCACTGGCGGTTTCGCTAAGAGGTCGCGAACCTGCCGTAGGATATTCATTATGTTTATACGTCGTAACCTTCATAGCATCAAATCCGCCCCAAATGTAGGGACCGTCGTCACTACAGCTTCCACACACCATTTGGGTGGCCAAACCGTTCGCAATGCGGTTAAACCCCATTATGACCGCCTCGGTTCCGGTTGCACAGGCAGAAGAATTACTCGTTACAGTATTGCCGGCACCAATCATACCGCCCAAATAGGCACTTACGCCACTGCACATGGTTTGTACAACACTGGTACTGCCCAATTTGCGGACTTCTTTTTTGTCAATTTTATAAATTGCCTCACGGAATTTTTCGACCCCACTCGTGCCCGCACCAAAGATAACACCAAGGTCCCAAAGAGGGGGATCTTCTTTAACTACAGGCGAAATCCCCGCATCTCGCAGGGCGTCCATACCGGCTATAACACCGTACATAATCCCGTTGCTGTTAAACTGCCGTAGTTGTAATGGGGTAAAATAATCGTGCTTTCGCTCGTTGGAAATAGCCGGCATCCCCCCTATTTGGCATGAAAAATTCAATTTCGCCAGCTCTGGAAAAAAGCGAATTCCAGAGATGCCCTCTTCCAATGACTTCTTAAAAGAAGCAACGGTAGTTCCATTGGGGGCTACTATGCCCAAACCGGTGACGACCACTCTATGTTTCATATTTTCGAGGTATGTATTTTCGTCTTATTCGGAATTGCCACTCCTTCGAGCGTACCGGCGCAAACCCGAAGGCCAGTTTCGTTTTCCATAGAGACGTTGCATTTCAATTTCCCAAAGCGGAAATATACCTTTGCTGCCCGTACGGTTACCTTTTCTCCGAGTAATACGGGATGTAGAAAATCGATGTTCGCATTACTCAAGGCAATATTTCCGCGTGTTTCTGTATTTTGTTGCGTTAGGTAAATACCCAAGCACACCAACCCTATTTGCGCCATACATTCTACCAAGATAACCCCTGGTGTAACGGGGTTTTGGAGAAAATGATGCTGATAAAATGATAACGACTTTCGAAACGTAAATTCACCCACGATTTCACTTTCTGAAACGGAATGGATCAAATCTACAAACCGAAACTCAGGTCCGTAAGGTAGCAAATCGATTAAGTTGTTTTTAGAGTCCATAGCTTAACGAAGACTTTCGCCCCCGTCCACTTTTAATATTGTACCGTTAATCCAACTAGCATCTTTTGAGCAAAGTAAGGCTACTGCATTGGCTACATCCTCCGGTTCGGTGAGGCGACCCATGGGGTTTCGTGATGACGCCAACTCAATCAGCCTATCGCTATCGGGAATAGCCTCAAGCGAAGGAGTATGTGTGGTCCCGGCTTGGATGCAGTTTGTGGTAATTCCAGCTGGAGCCCAACTCACGGCCATTTGACGCATGAGCGCCTCCAGGGTTGCCTTTGCGGCAGATACCGCTGCGTAATTGGGCCAAACCCGATAACTACCTTCGCTTGTAAAGGATATATTTCGTGAATTATCGGAAAAGTAGCCCCCTTCTTTCAGTGCCTTGCTCCACGTGTACCAATTGATTGCCATCGCATTAAGCGTAATGTGCAAATCCTCGTCGGTCAAGGTAATTCCGTTATCGGCCTGCATAGGTTTTAGACTTCCCTTTGCGATACTGTGAATCAAGACACCAACGTGGTTGCGGGGTAACTTACTGAGTACAATTTCTATGGTTTCTTTCTTTAAAGCATCTTTGTTAAAGGTAATTACTTCAGTTTTAGTCGATTTTATTAATTCCAGTTCATTTTGAAATGATGACATATGGCTTTTTCGATCTCTGTGCAAAATGCAGATATTATAACCGATTGACGCCAGTTGCTTGGCCGATGCCAGGCCCAGGCCACTGCTGCCACCAATTATTACTGCCCATTTTCCACGTTCCATATTCGTTTTTTTAAAATTTGAGCAAGATGCGCTGTGCAGAAAACCCTGGCCCGAAGCTTAGCATCAATCCGAGGTCTCCTCTTTCGGTTTCCTTATTGAGAAACCGTTCCAAGACATACAGTACCGTTACGCTGCTCATGTTTCCGTAACGGCGCAAGACTTCTTTTGTATCGTCTATGTTTTTTCCCATCCCACGGAAAAGTTCTTCGACCGTGGCGACTATTTTTTTTCCGCCCGGATGGAAAATTAGATGGCTAACCTGATCTATTTCGTAGCCGTTCCGCTGGAGAAAAGGTTCAATAATTTGAGGAAAATGATCTGCAATTTTCTGTGGCACGTCTTTGTCCAATACCATCTGCAAGCCGGAATTAACCACCTCAAAGCCCATCATTTGGGTGGCGTCGTAAAAATGATACATCGCCTCATCGATTAACTGGGGCCCTGTGCCATTTTCTTCAGAAGACAGTAAAACACAAGCCGCACCATCACCGAAGATCGCCGCACTCACTATGTTGGTCATAGAATAATCATCCAATTGAAAGGTCGCCGTAGGGGATTCGAGGGCAACTACCGCCGCTTTTTTCCCCGGGTTGGCCTTCAGGAAATTCTTGGCGTAAATCATTCCCGATATTCCTGCGGCACAGCCCATCTCGGTTACGGGAAGTCTCACGATATCCTGTTTCAGCTTAAGTTCATTAATAAGATAGGCATCGACCGAAGGAATCATAATACCGGTACAGCTAACCGTAATGATAAAATCTACTTCTGTAGGGGCCCAATTTGCTTGAAACAGTGCTTTCTCCAGCACCTTTTTTCCTAGCGATTTTACCGCTCTGATATAAATGTTATTGCGCTCTTCAAAAGAAGTATTTAAAAACACTTCGGCCGGCTCCATTATGGAATAGCGCCTGTCTACACCCGCATTTTCAAACAGTTTTATCACTTTCCGTTGAAAGCGTTTTTCTTGACCGTGTATCCAACTTTCCACAAAAGGCAGGATTTCTTCTGTTTTTCTGCTGAATGGCGGAAGCTGCTTGGCTACGGTTACAATAGATACGGGCATATTTCTGATTAACTATTTTTTAGATTTTCTTTGGAGTTCTTGAATAGCACCCATTGGTAGCGGAAGGCCCAGCACCACTGCACCGAGTTATGGCCGGCCCCAATCTCTTTGCTTATCTGCATCAATTCTTTTTTTCTAAAACCCCTGGCAACCGAAACCAAACCGTCATGGCGCGCGGTTTTTGATTTCAGAAACACGCGACCGAATACCTTGAAAAGCCGAAAGGCTAGCCAGCTGCGTTGTAGGTCGTTCACTACGATACCCACGTTGGACCTGATATGGATTCTTTGCAGAAGTGCTGCAATTTCGCTATCGCGAAAATGGTGTAAAAATAAGGTGCACAATGCAATATCGCATTCGGGTAAACTTTGCTCGGTTGAAAATACATCTATTTTCTGAAAGCTAATATTTTTGTAATTGGCTGATTTTATTCGGGCGTCCTCAAGGATATGGCCATTTGCATCGACACCTATCAATTTGAATTTGCACCCCACATTTTCACCATAAATGGCACATTTCCGAAGCATTTCTCCATCTCCACACCCAAAATCGACAATCGTAACGGGCCTATCCCTAGGCCTGTTGGTCAACAGTTTTTTTATTCCTTCAAGCGTAATTCGGGTGCCGCCTAGATAACGGTTAACCGTTTTAAGATCATTTAGGAGTTCCGACATTTCGGCACCTTGAAGGTCAAAGCTATCCATTATCTCAACTTCCGAAGACCTATATTTAGAGGCAAATTGTACCATTACGCGAGAGCCTTTCCATGGGTTCGGGATATTATCTTGGGCACTAGCGTAGGTGCCGTCTGCAGGATGCGGGTTGACACATCCATGGCCGTATTATTGAGAAAAACCCGCTGAACGAGTGCGCCTATGCGTAAGCGGTTTGAAAATGCCGCGTTCCATCTATGAGTATATGTTTTTTCGAGTTGGTTTCTGCTCCATTTTTCTTTTTCGGCCGTTAGATAACAGTCGGAAAAAATCTTGGCGGCCTGTATCGCCATCGCCATGCCGTTACCGCAAAGTGGGTGAATTAGTCCGGCACTATCGCCAACCATAAACACATGCTTTTCAACTTGACTTTTTTGCTGAAACGAAATCTGGCTAATTGCTACGGGTGCCTGAAAGATCATAGAAGCAGTGCTGAAGAATTCATCTAAATTTGGGTTTTGATATAGAATTTCCTTTTGGAACGAATCGATATTCCTAAATTTCTTGAATTTTTCCGATTGAACCATATAACAGACATTCACACTGTCCATCTCCACTTTCGACAATCCGCAATACCCACCATCAAACATATGAAGCGCCACCAAATTATCGGGAAGATTTCCCTTATAATGGGCCTTTATGGCCAACCACGGAGTTTTCCGCTTAATAAATGGTCGGTCTAAGAAATGATCTAAATTGCCTCGTTTTCCGAAAGCTCCTACTACATAGGGCGCTAATGCCCAGTGACCTTTTTGGGTGCGTACCTTGAATTGGTCGTTTATGAATTGAATATCTCTCACCGAATCGATGATCACTCGGTCTGTTTCTACTATTTTTTGATAAAGATAATTGTCGAACGCATAGCGGCTAATTCCAAAACCGCCCAGGGGTAACGATACTGTTAATGATTTGCCCTTTTTGGTGCTAAGTTGGAACCTATCAATTTTTTTGGCGCCTAGCTGAAATGGGTCAATACCCAACGTCGCTAGGTACGGCAACACTTCGTTGGAAATATATTCCCCACAAACCTTATGGGATGGATATGAGTTTTTCTCAATAAGGAGGATTCGTTTACCACGAGCAGACAGATGCAACGCACAGGTTAATCCGGCAAGTCCTCCGCCCACTATAATTACGTCGTACCTGTTATTTTGCGGCATTAGCTAAAGTTCGTTCAATTTGGGGACATAAAAAAATCCTGCGGTGATATTGTCCAGCGCAGGATTTCATTGCCAATTTAACTATCTGTTAGTTACCTCCTTGGGCTTCTTGCTCTGCTTCCCGAATCATTTGCTCGTTTGGCACAATGGCTATATTTACGCGACGATTTTGAGCTCTTCCCTCGGCGGTACTGTTATCAGCCACTGGGCTCTGCTCGCCAAACCAGTTTGTGGTAAATCGACCTGAGCTTAGACCTTTATCTTGAACAAAATAATTCGTTACCGCTTGGGCACGCTGCTTAGAAAGCGTCATGTTATATTCATCTGAACCAGTACTATCCGTATGGCCCACTACCAAAACATCGGTGTCGGGATATTCGCGAAGTACTCCCGCCAGCTTATCAAGAGACTGCTGTGAAGCTGTATTTATGTTGTATTTATTGGTGTCAAAATAAACCCCGCTGTTCTCGTCAAACGTAACAACAATCCCATCATCTACCCGTTCTACCTGGGCGCCTGGTATTTCCTGTTCAATTTGCTGCGCTTGCTTATCCATTTTGTTTCCGATAAGAACTCCAGCGGTACCTCCTACAACTCCGCCTATAACAGCGCCAATCTCACCATTACCCCCTTTACCTACGTTATTGCCAAGAATGGCGCCCAGAATGGCACCCCCGGTGGCGCCAATTACAGCTCCTTTTTGCTTGTTGTTGGCATTTTGCACGGATTCACAGCTACTAAAACCAGTAACTAGCGTAGCCGCTAAGGCAAATATTGATAATTGTTTTAAGGCATTTTTCATTGTTCGTTAATTTTTGTAAAGTTCATATTAATTTGAAAGGGCTTCCCGTTTAGGTCTACCGTTTGCTCCCAGCGCATGGACGACTCGCTCAACTGTGAAAGTCGTAGGCGGAACCCGACATCGGTAGCAGATTTTCCGCGCTCATCGGTAGGTTTCAGCAGGAAATCGTATAAGCCCGTTGAGGGGTCGATTTCCTGAATGGTAAACACAAAATTACGCTCTCCCGTGGGGCAATTTGCATCGTTAATCGTGTAGTTACCGGTATTGTTATTGGGGATAAAGCGCCAGGTGCTTCCTTCAAAGCATTCTTTTGAGGTGTCGTTCAGTAAATTTACGTTAAACGTTCCCGACTGACTATAGGTAATATTAGTGAGCTCCCAATAGCCCTTGATTGTTTTCTTCGATTCGATAACCGTTTTTGGCGTGCCACATGAAAAGAATGCGGCAGCCAATACAGTTAGTATGATGATTTTCTTCATACGTGGTTGTTTAGTGTTTAAGTGAATATTCGTTTATCTTCTAAATAGCCTGGACAACAATGAAAGTACCAAGAGTACCAAGAAGATCCAGAAAATAATCATTGCGATGTCGGTTGCACCTTCTGCGATGCCACCAAATCCAAAGATTGCGGCAATGATTGCAATTACAAGAAAAATAATAATCCAGCGTACCATAATTTTAGTGGTTTTAATGATTAGTATAACACTAAGGTACGCAACTAATTTTCTGGCAAACGAATGTTTATCTTATATTTAACAAGAACTGTTAAGGGTTTAATAAGCAACGAGATCGGCTAAAACCTGCTTGAATCGGTTCTTCGGAAGGTACTGTTGCTCAAGCTGTGCCGCGAACGGAACGGGGGTTTCCAAGCTGCCCACACGCTTGATGGGAGCATCTAGTTTTTCGAAACAGTTTTCGGAAACGAGTGCCGAGATATCGGCCCCTATTCCGCCGAAAAGAGTGTCCTCCTGAAGGATGATCAGCTTGCCGGTTTTCCGTACCGATTTATATATCGCCTCAACATCCAATGGCGCCAGCGTACGAAGGTCTAACAGATCTGCCGAGATTTCCAGTTCAGAAAGTGTTTCCAAGGCCCAATGTACCCCGGCACCGTATGTAACGATCGTAACCTGGCTTCCTTCCTTTAAGAGGGCTGCCTTTCCTAACGGTAGGGTAAAATAATCGGTTGGGACTTCCTGGCGAATACTTCTGTATAGCGCC
>NZQO01000009.1 GCA_002693605.1 Flavobacteriaceae bacterium | reverse complement strand
GTTTTCCTAAATCGACAAGATATTCATAGTATATTCCGATTGGATTTGCACAAATACTTTTTGTTTCTTTTCCAGTTTTATATTCAGTCGATTTACAGAACATCCAAATTTCGTCAAAAGTTGATTTTAATATTTGTTCGTAAAGCTCTTTTTGTTTTTCAAAGTCAATGTTTGTCCAAAATCCTTCTCCAATTGCCTCCAAATATTCGTGAGGTATTCTCTGATAACAAGTTTTGAAATCAGAGTCCATATTTAAACACATTTGATTTTTAAAAAAGTCAGAAATTAATTTTAAATCGGCTACTTGCTCGGTTGTAAAATTATTGTTTAACTCTATCACGGAATATTGGGTTTTACAAGAAAAATTTAGCTGTAAAATCGTAAGTCCTAATATTAAAATCAGCGTTTTTCTCATATTATGCACAACTGGTTATATCATCCATATTATGCACTCTATCCAAGTCGTATAGCAGATAAACACATTCTATGGTCGCAATGAATGGGGAGATAGGCTAAAAATACAGCTTTTCACAAAACCACAAATTACATTTTGGTGTCGGTTCGGGGAGGCCGCTAAATTTACCTTCGCATTGGGGTCATTGTGCGCATTTTTAGTTTCCATTGTTCGGCATCCTTCACAAACGTATTCGAATATCGAATTTTCCCCGGCACGGGCCTAATCATTATGGTTCCGTCCATTTCCAATACGCCAACCACGATTCCCAGCTCTTCGCTGATCGCTACGTTATCTGTCAACACCTGTAGGGAGGTAATGTTTACATTGCCTACGCCAGCCATAGCCTGGGTTTTATTTTCAATATTCCCGGGGGCGGCGATCAAGATAAAGTCATCGGTCGCAGTTTCCTCGAATGGTTCGGTATTCTTGTTTAGGGCATATTCCGTAAATAGATATTCGTTCAGTTGTTTCAACTCCAGTTCCTGTTACCCAGCAGCATTCTTCCCTAGAAGGCCAATCGGAATCATCAGCAGGAAAATCAGTACATTTTTCATACCTGTGCTTATTTAAATTCCCCATTAGGGGTTTGGGTATGGGTAGCCACGCATGTAAACAGCTGAGGTAGCAACCCACTACGCACCTCAAAAATTCCAAAGTAATATGTCAAGGGGACAGGCTACATACGTGCCATTGGTCCCAATAGTCGAAATTCTCCTTAGCTTCCTGCCTTTACCAAATCCCAGAACTCCTCCCGATTGTTAGTGCGCGGAAACGGCTCACTGGGTATGGGTGCCCCAAGGAAGTTGCAAAGGGGCTCCCACCCGTCCTTCACTTGATAGACAAGCAGCCGCTCTTCGGGGATGATCTCTCTTACGGCCTTGTTGTGGGCGATAAACCCATTCATTAATCCCTCCCTGTCCAATCCTGGCGGAAATCCACTTTTCACCAGTAATTCATTAACCATAGTAAGCCAGGCGTGCATTTTCTCGGGCGCATTGGCCCTTCCCTCAACCAATTTGTAAATGGTTGAGCCAAAGCTATCAGCCCAACTTTCAGGGCTGCGTTCAGACAGTATAAATTTAGCGTTGGGGTACTCATGGACCAATTCGCGAAAGAACCCTGCCGTGGGCCAATCTACGGCACTGTTAAAGCCCTCGTAAATGGCACTCCAATTAGCATTTCCCGCTAGGGCCTCCGCCCAGAGGGGTACCTGGACACTAGTGTTTTTTAGTACCTCTTCCATATGGTGACACGGACCAAACCCGAGTTGCCCAATGGCTATTTTTAGGGAGTAAGTACCAGTTCGTCCAACGCCCGCCCCGATAATTTTAAGTGCCATAAGTTTCGTTTTTTAGAGTGGGCAACCGGTTTCAACTAACTAGCGATAATCGAAAAGGGAAGCCCTAAGGTTATGGTTTACAGCCACAAAGGGCCTATTCCAAAGATACGACTTTTTCCTCAGCTTGTTATTTTTAAATTTTAGTGTAGTTGCTTTTGAAACTTTATGCATGGTTACTTTGAATGGACATAGGTAGCTAATTCGCCCTCTTCAATAAAAACAATGGCATCAAAATGTGGAAGCCAATGGGTCTTTAAATGGCTCTTTCTGCCACTCCATAGCTTTACTTAGATGGGAGAATTGGCTATTTCGGGATAGTTACGCCTCATTGCCACGGTATCCATAAAGTAGTCATTGTCAATAACGGGTAGGTAGTGCAGCAAGCTCTTTTCTGACTTTCGCTTTCGTTGCATACGTGCCATTTTTCGGTAAGGCATTTTATGGAGCCAAAGGCAACGTAAGGCAAGGGCTAGAAAGAGTAGTGCTCTCATTTTTTAAAACGTGTTGTGTTTTTTGTTAATACAGGCTTAGCTTATCAACAGCGTGTTTGTATCAGGTTAATTGGGTGTTCTAAGTAATATATTTAGCAAGTAATAACGGAGCCTACCTGCCAATTGGCAGGTAGAAAATTTATGATGCTTTTAGTAGGCGGGTAGTGGCAATAGGCTATCCGGTTTGGGTGCTCGGTCCGTTTAAACTGTGGTTACAAGCCAATAGACAACCGCACTGCAACACGCGGCAATCGGTAACGTTAGCAGCCACGACAATAGAATATTCCGAATTACAGTTAAGTCAGCTTTTTTCGTTACAGTTCCTATTCCGAAAATCGAGCCTACCGATACGTGCGTGGTAGAAACCGGCAACCCATTGACGCTGGCGGTTGTAACCAAGAGTCCGGTTACCAAATTTGCCGTAAATCCTTGTCCGCTGTTCATTGGCGTAATCTTCTTGCTCATCAGTATGCCAACCTTCCTTGCATTTAACAGCCCCCCCAACGCCATTGCCATCGCCACGGCAATCATTCCCCATTTTATGTCCATTGCGTTAATAACAAGCAGCAATCCTACAATTTTTGGCGTGTCATTCAAACCTCGGGCAAAACTTACCACCCCAGCACTTATATAATGCGCAATATCCAATAGTTTTTGCGAATTGATTCCAGCGAAATTGCCTCGGTACGTTTCCTCGCATTTCGAGGTATCCGATATTTTCACGCGTGGCTGCTTCTTGCTGTCAATAGCAATAAATTCATGAGTGGCACTATCCATTATTACAGGAATTCTCTCTTCGCCAATACAAATACAGGTTTGTTTAGTGACCCCAAGCATAATACGTAGCTCTCGAAAAATCAAATAGGCGATAAAGCTTACTACCGCAGCCATTAGCGGACTCACAATTAGGGGCATTAAAAACGCACTCCCTAACTTTGCGAAATTGAAAGACGCTCCTACGGCCACAATTCCACTTCCAAATAGGGCTCCCACCAAACTATGGGTGGTCGATATGGGCATTCCAATTTTGGTGGCTATAAAGACCGTTAACGCCGCCCCAATGGCAATCGATATTGCAAATTCGGGCGACTGGATTAGAGAATCGGGAACTAACCCCTTGCCCGAAAAGTTTTTCACCAGTATACCGGCCAAGAAAATAGCTGCGACCGAACCTGCAAATGTGGTAACGGTTGCCCAGGTTATGGCCTTTTTATAATTGAGGGTGCCACTGCCAAATAAGGTAGCGACCCCTTTAAAATTATCATTTGCGCCATTTGTATAGGCAAGGAAGCAAGCCGCAGCGAAAAGTAGTATTAAAAGCATACAGTAGGGTTGGTTAAACAGGTACCATAGTTACATACCTGTAGGGATGTTTACGTAATAAAATCAATTTCGGTTTTTTGGATGTCCGCGTACAACGGCTGTGCTTACTATATCGTGTGGGGTTGGCAGCTTTGCATTGGCGCGTGAATATCTCGCGTTGGCACAACCCATTTTAAGCGTGTGCTTGTGGTACGGAAGCGCAACGGCAGACTGTTTTATCCAAATTGTCAATGTGCAATGGTATAGCTGTACAATTGATAGGCGAATAGGGAAATACCTGCCAGTATCAAATACCAATTAACGGCTCTGTAAAAAGCTGGAAACTGCTTGTGTTTTCTAGAAAATGTAATGATTAGAACTATGGGAATTAACGCCAGTACTTGCCCTACTTCTACACCTATGTTAAAACTAATGATTTTTTCTAAAAATTGATCTTGTTCTATATCGAATGACTGCAATCGCGTGGAAAGTCCGAAGCCATGGATCAATCCAAAAAGACCTACCATAAAAAGTAGATTGGGTGCTTTCACATTTACTTTCTCAAAACCATTTAAATTCTCAAACCCCTTATATAGAACGCTCAAAGCGATTACCGCATCTACTAGGTGCTCATTTGCCGTTATTCCGGCATAGGTGGCCCCTATCAGGGTAATGCAATGCCCTATCGTGAACACGGTAATGAACTTTAAGATATCCTTGAAACTATGGAGATAGAATACGACCCCTGCCAGAAAAAGCAAGTGGTCATAGCCAGTTAGCATGTGCGTTGCGCCTACCCGAATGTAGGGCCATAGCCCGCCGGTGTTCAAAAGCTCCTGATCGGCACTGCTAACGCCATGCGCAAAGCCTAAAATGGGCGCGAATAACAACACAAACAATACTACTCGCTTAAGTTTTAGGAACATAGGTTACCCTTTTTTTCTGAAGATCAAAAACAATATTCCTACAATCAAGATACTGCCTATAATAAAAACATATAATGGAAATCCATCTTCTTGATCATGCGCGTGGTCGTGCGTGCTGGTATCGTGCGAGTGGCTCACCTCGAAGGTGAGCGTCGCCCATTTAGAGCGGTGTGTTAATTCATCACTATTGGTAACGCGGTTCATAAATATGGTCCGCAAATAGTAAATACCATCTGCCGGTAAATTAACTGTAACCAATCCTTTACTATTGGTGCGTAATTGCTGCCCGCTCGTATGGGAATGCTCCTGTTCTGAATCTAATTGATGCGCGTGGGTACGGTCCTCTTCGGCTAAATGCTCATGTGAATGTGATGCTTCTTCGTGTTCATGCTCATGACTAGGTGCTTTTGTCGCTGCAGATTCCTGCGCGTGGCTAGGGTCATTCTCGCCTTGATGCCCGTGCGAATGTGTTTCGCCTCCGTGGTCGTGCTCATGGTTCGGTGCTTCTTTCAATCCTGGGTTTTCACCGTGTTCATGACTTTCATCTTGGTCTTTATGCCCGTGCGAATGTGTTTCCCCGTCATGTGTATGCTCCTGAGCTTGATTTTCATCGGGATGCGTATGTGCGTGGCCACTTGTAATATAGTCGGCAAAAACCAGTTGGTTCGCAAGTGGCATACCATCCAATAGTAACTGAATTTCCAATGTTTCGCCGCTGTATTTTCCATACGGATTTTCTCGCGGAACAAATTCAATAGGGTATCCTAGCACGGTGCCCCAGTCATCGGTCCGTACGTCGCCAACCTGATAGATGGCCTTTACGTGTTTTTCATAACTCTCTACGGCGTCTTGGTCTAATAGGCTATCCTTGGTACGTTGTTCTAGCATGTCGAAAACACCATCGCTTTTAAGATAGGCATTAAATTTCTCGGCAGTGAGCGCTAAATTTCTGGCCCGGGTAGACACCCCAACAACATACGTCCCAGCGGCACCGGTATTAAAGGTCACATGGGTAATGGTACTGTCCTGGTCTTTCCAATTAGCTGTATCTATAACCGTACGTTTGCCCTGCGCAATAACCGAGGCATCTAGCATTCTATCGCGCGTTATAATATTCTCGCTATGCTCAAAAGTTCCGTTATAAAGGCGTACGGTAGCTTGCTCATAAGGTTCCAGGAAATAGCTTTCCATTTTTATATACAGATCATGACTGCATAGTAAAACAATGGCTACTAAAAGTAAAAAGGGTTTGCAAAATGTAGCAACCCCTCTTTTAATAATTACGCTTGTGCTTATTTTCATTATATCGTATTGAAAGTTCTTTTACTGAAAATTGTCTGCTGCTACCAAAATATAAAATAAAAACGACAGTAAATTTAAAAACTTGGCGACTTTCCAAGTATGCATTAATTTCGATTAAGCAACTAATTAGCTATGAGCTATATACATTATTGTACAATGGCTTTTTTCGTTTAACTGGGTTTTCCAATGTTTCTTTTTAGTCTTTATGTGAGCGTTGGCAAGACATACTCTTTTGCAATTTTTGGCGTAGCGTTGGTTGGTGCGAAATAAGTTCACGAACCCCATAAAGTAAATTTAAAAATTGTAGCGAATTGCAAATGTGTTTGGCTTTAAGCGTTAGAATATTCCTTCGTTTTTTCTGTTTTACTCTCAAACGCCTCTTTTAAAACCGCTTGCATTAGCATATTGGCGTGTTGTTCACTTTCGGTTATTTCCAATTCCAACGCGTTACACCTTTCCATTAAAACATCAACTTTTTCAACTATGGCTTTTTGTTCTTCAAATGGTGGTAGTGGAATTAAAATATTCAACAAAGCATTTTTACCAATATTTGCTTGATTAGCAGAACCGGTAGAAGATTGAAAAACTGGCTCAAGCAAATCCGTTAATTTTAAAACTTTTATTAAAAATCCTGTTTCAATTGAGTTATTTAGTCTAAAACAACCCACACGTTGATTCAAAAACAACTTTTTATTAATAAAGTCATTCTTCTTTAAAAGAACAGTATAGCAATAATCTCTTTTCGACCTTGTACCAGTCATAGTTATTATTATGTCATTAGGAAATAATTCATTGCGTAAATTTTCATTAGCATTAGTTTCATCAATAAAAACAGCATTTTTAATTAAATCAAGCTTGTCATCTTTAACATTACTTATTCTAAGTACTTGGATTGAAGAAGATTTTAAAAATCTTGAGCTACTAAAAGCAGAACCGCCTAAAAAAGTATTATTAATTTCACCTAACTTACACCAACTCCAACTTTCAGGAATTTCAAAAGGAATTTCCTCTTCTGTGATTAGCGGTAAGGGTTTTTCCTTTCTAATTTTCTTGTCTTTCATTAACTGTTCTTTTTCAGCTTTTATGCGCTCCAATAATTCGCTGGCAGGTTCTGTATGTGGGTTATGTTCTCGCCATTCTTGGGTGAGTTTACCTTGAATGGCTTCATTTAAAATGGCTTGTTTGAGTTGAGAAATGTCTAATAAAAGTTCTGACTGCAAATCACAGATATCATTGCATTCAACACTAATTGATTCGATTTTTTCTAGTATTTCTTTTTGACCTGATAAATCTGGTAAATCAATTACTAAAGGAAGTAATTTCTTTGCTTTTAATTCTGTTTTAATGCCACCTTTAGTTTGTTCTTTAAGGATTTTTAGAAATGTTTTACTTTTTAAATACCATTTCAAGTAGTCGATATTTATTCTTGAAGAATCAAAGGAATAAGACGAATAATGTATTGTTGCCATTACATCTTCCTTACCTGTATAAATAGAAACTGCACCTTTGTCGGCATTAATACCAGAAATAACTAAATCACCACTCTTGATTAAAATCATATTGGTTTTAGTAAGCTTGTTTTCATCAATATGAATATTTCCGCTAAAATCAATTTTACTAATCCTGTTTAACTTTAAATTATTAGCTTTTTCAGGTTTAAATCGGTCTTTTCGTTCTTCTAAAAACTCACCAATTGATACTTTATTCCAAATCATAATAATTCAGTTTTTAAATGTTCAAGAAGTGAATTTGATTTTTCAAGTTTTATATGAATTCTCTCAATGATTTCTTTCGAAGTATATTCTTTTTCAGTTTCCTCTTTTGTAGGATTTTTAATATCTAAATCCCAATCTTTTAAATCTTTAATATTTACTTTCCAAGCTTGGTCGTTTTCTTCTCGGTTATTCCACCATTCTAACAAAGGTGCAAACTCATTAAACTGTATGGGTTTGGTTTTGGAATAACTTTTTTGTCCCTCTGGTAATTTATGCTCGTAATACCAAATGTCTTTGGTTTTATTGCCTTTTTCAAAGAACAATAAATTAGTACTTACTGTGGCAGGAAAAAATGTAGTTTGTGGTAAACGAATAATGGTGTGCAGATTCGTATCTGTTAATAATTTTTCTCTAATTCTTGCTTTTACACCATCTCCAGTTATAGAGCCATCAGGCAATACAATAGCACATCGCCCTTTTGGCTTTAAGAGTTGTAGCATTAGAATCACGAATAAATCAGCAGATTCTTTACAACGATAAGTTGCAGGAAAGTTGGTTTCTACACCATCTGCTATACTTGCACCAAAAGGTGGATTTGCCAAAATAACATCTACTTGGTCTTTTCTACCAATGCTATTGTATTCCTTTTTTAAACTATCAATGTAATGATAGTCTGGAATATCCATTTCGTGTAAAATTAAGTTCGTTAGTCCTAGAACATAAGCTACAGGTTTTAATTCCCAACCAGTAATGCTGCTTTGCAATGTATGTTCGTCATCAACAGTATTTACATAGTGTTCTCTAACGTGGTCAATTGCTGCTGTTAAAAATCCGCCTGTTCCTGCTGCGGGATCAAGCACTTTTTCACCCAATTGTGGGTCGGTCATTTGTGTCATTAATTGCGTTACAGCTCTTGGTGTATAGTATTCACCTTTGTTTCCTGCATCACGCAATTCTTGTAAAATGCTTTCGTAAATGTTGCCAAAAATGTGTTTGTCGGCAGAATTGTTAAAATCAATTTCATTGAGTTTATTAATGACTTTACGCATTTCGTAACCACTTTTCATATAGTTGTTAGAGCCATCAAACACTTCTTTAACTATAGCAGCACGTTTTGGGTTAGTTACGCTTGTTAAATCTCGAAGAGTAGCAAACAAACCTCTGTTGCTTTGTGCGTTACTATCTATAAACTCTAATAAATCGTCTCCTGTAATACCTTCTGGGTCGCTTGCCCAGGTTCTCCATTGAAATTTCTCTGGAATTACAGATTGATAATCGTCTTTTAAGATTTCTAATTCTTGGTCTTTATCGTCAATAATTTTTAAAAAGAGCATCCAACCTAATTGCTCTAATCGTTGTGCATCACCAGAAATTCCTCTGTCTTGACGCATTATATTTCTTATGCTGCTTACTACTGCTGCTACGTTCCCCATTTATTTATTCTAAAAGTTGTTTTAGTTCTGACTCTATTTTCGTTTGTGAAATTTCACTATTATTAATAAAACTGAATTTAAAATACTTTGGCTCTAATTGCATTAATCGACTGCCAAGTATTTTAACACTTTCTGTTCTAATATTGTATTTGGTTTCTACCTTCTCATTGGTTATAATGAATAAAAGATGGAGGGGCATTTCACTTTTTAACCAGTTCGTCCTTTCAAAAAGCCAATAGAATTTTGAAATGCTCTCAACTGGGCGCAAATTGTTTTCATACTCTATAAGAACTAATTTATCTGCGAAAAAATAACTATCATCAGGTCTTAGTCTATATGATATACCATTCAATAAAAGAGCTTTATCCTCGGTATGCTTTTTATAATCTTGTGAGTCCATAAAATTTTGAACAAACCTTTGTGCTAGTTTAATACTCATTAAGCGGATGTATTATATAACTGAGATTCTAATTCTTTTAATGCTTGTAAATATTTAGGCTTTCCACCAAAGGCTTTAATAAGTTCCATTGCAGTTCCTAATTTATTTAGAGGATCCAGTTTTAATACCTCTGTGCTTTCTATAGTTAGTAAACCATCATCTGCGTATTTGTCGAGTAAACTATTTAAAACAGCTTGGGCTTTGTCTCCATATTTGGTAAAATAGTTTCTCTTTTTTACGTTGTTTGCTCGTTCTTTCCTTGTTAATGGTTTTGCTTCAAAAGCTACGTGACAGATTAGGTCGAAAGGATCAAACTCTTTTCCAACTTCATCTTTTAGAGCATTAAAGAAAATTCCTTGTTCTTCTAATTCTTCAATAATAGCTTCTTTCTTTTCGGCGTTGTTCCAAGTATCCAAGAATTTGTCTAAACTTTGATATTGTTTTGTAACATTGTTTTTGGTGTAATCTTTAAGGCTTTCGGTTATAATTTTACCATCATTGCTTAAATATTGCACACGTTCATTTACAATTTTTACTTGAACCCCATCCACTCGAATTTTTTCTCTCCTTGTATCTTCTTCGATTTCTCCACCACCCTCAATATCAGGAAACTCTACTTCCTCGCCATCTAAATTATCTGTGATTACTTCATCGGTAATTTCATCTTCAGCGCCAGATAAATCATCATGTTCACCAACTTGTTTTATCATTACTGGGTCGCCATCAAAATCAGGGTCAGCAAATAAGTTGGTTACATTTCTAAAGTCCATAATAGTAAAATAGGTTTTACCGTATTCCTCATTTATTCTTGTTCCACGACCAATAATTTGTTTGAACTCGGTCATTGAACCAATATTGCTATCTAAAACTATGAGTTTACAAGTTTGCGCATCAACGCCTGTAGTCATTAATTTTGATGTTGTTGCTATTACAGGATAAGGTTCGCTTGGATTTATAAAGCTGTCTAACTCACGTTTTCCCTCTTCGTTATCGCCTGTAATTTGCATTACATATTTATTGTTCTGAGCAAATAAATCGGCATTGGCATTAACCAATGCAGAACGCATTCCTTCTGCGTGCTCAATATCAATACAGAAAACTATAGTTTTTGCAAATCTGTCATAACCTTTTAAAAATTCGGTTATTTTGTTTGCAACTAATTTTCTGCGTTCATCAACAACTATATTTTTGTCAAAATCCGTTCTGTGGTAAATTCTATCTTCAACTGGATTTCCACTTTTATCTACAAATCCTTGTGCTGGTCGCCAACCTTCCGCATCAATATCTAAAGTAACTTTTACAACTTTGTAAGGTGCAAGGAAACCATCATCAATACCTTGTTTTAACGAATAGGTGTAAATAGGCTCACCGAAATAATCAATATTTGAAACTTCGGTTGTTTCTTTCGGTGTTGCAGTTAAACCAATGTGAGTTGCTTTGTCGAAATAAGCTAAAATTTCACGCCATTTACTATCTTCTTTTGCACTTCCTCTGTGGCACTCGTCAATTATGATTAAATCAAAGAAGTCTGGACTAAATTGTTTGTAAGCATCGGCTCCTTGACTATCGGATAAACCTTGATATAAAGCTAAATAGATATTGTAAGCTGTGTCAATTTGTTTCTTTTTTATGATTGTTAGAGCATCTTTAAAGTGTCTAAAATCACCACGAGCTGTTTGGTCAATTAGTGCCGTTCTATCCGCTAGAAATAAGATTCTCTTTTTTGCTCCACTTTTCCAAAGGCGATAAATGATTTGAAAAGCTGTATAGGTTTTTCCTGTACCAGTTGCCATAACTAAAAGTATTCGGTCTAATCCTTTTGCAACTGCTTCAATTGATCTGTTTACAGCAATTTGTTGGTAATATCTTGGTCTACGCCCAGAACCGTCTTGAAAATAATCTTGTTTTGCAATTTGTTCAACGACTTCGGTTTTAATCCCCTTGTACTTCTTGTATTTCTCCCAGAGAATTTCAGGGCTTGGAAATTCGTCTAAAGTCAGTTCTTTTTCAATTTCTCCGTCGGTTGCCGTTTTGTCGTGAAAATAAAACCCGTCTCCATTGCTACTAAACACACAAGGAATATCTAAGGTATTAGCGTAACCTAGCGCTTGTTGTATACCACTTTTTACGCTGTGTTTGTTGTCTTTTGCCTCAATTATGGCGATTGGAACATTCGGTTTATAGAAAAGTATGTAATCCGCAAATTTTCGCTTTCCTCTTGCGGTCAGCTTTCCTTTTACATAAATTCGACCATCTGTGAAGAAAATTTCACGTCCTAATTGTGTTTCCTCATCCCAACCTGATTTCAAAATCGCAGGTGTGATAAATTTCGCCTTTATGTCAGATTCAGATAAGTCTTTTTTATTCATTCATTTTGATGGTTTGGTCAAGCGTTGCCTAAAAATAGCTCTTTTATTTTTTTTAGCGTTGGCTGATGCGCTGGGAAAAAATAAATGTACATAATGCGGGTTGGCTTTTCAAAGCTTGTGTACAACGTGTTTGTATAAGACTAGTTGCGTGTTTTAAGCACTTTCTTGTCCACCGAAACCAAAGCTGGCTATGGAGCGAAAACCTTGCTGCTAGCCTTTCACCCGCCATAAGCTATATGCGTTGTTGGCAGTAGTTATTCTTTCATTATTCGTTTATAATCATCTTGTATTAAAATCTTTATTTCATCTCTTTTTGTAGCAAAGTTCGTTTGCATTGAATTAATTTTATGATTCAATTCTTGTAATTCTTTATCGCCTTTGATGTCAAGCTTTGAGATTTTTTCTAGACAATGTAGGACTGTATTAATGTCTTTTACAAGGAAGTTGTCAAGAATGGATGAAACTGCTTCATCTAATTCTTTTGATATGAAAATTGTACTGTCTTTAATGTCAAAAACGTATTGCCTAATTGGTTTTAGTAAATCGTTTGTGTCTTTATAGCGTCCACTTTCTAATTCAGTTGTGAAATCGTTTGATAAGTGCCTAGATAAAGAATTGATTTTAGACCAAATCTGCTTGTACTCTTCAAGTAGAGACTTATAGTAATTTTCTTCAAGATTGATTGCTTTACTAAGTTTTAATTCAGTTTCCTTTAATTCTTTTTTGATATTTTTTTCAAATCTTATTAGATCTTTTTTGAAGAAATTTAAAATCCAAGTTTTGAAAGCAAAGAATAGTAAAGTTCCCATTGCTGTCAAAGTTGTTCCAACAATTGACGTTGAAACAATGAGTTTCCATACGAATTCCCAAGTTATCATATATTCATTTTAAATTACCGCCAACGTTTAGTATAACCGCAGTTACGGGATTAAAATTAGGGTTTTTCGGTTAATCGCCGATTGTAGCAATTACGCGTGGATTCGGACGCAGTCGAATCCGCCGTAATTGCTGGTATACATTGTTGTAACACGTTTTTTATTCTCGTTTGACTTTATTTAGATACTTAATAACTAAATTGGAAGGGTCAGATTTTGGATTTGTCCAGTCAGCTCTACTTGGATGAGTTGCTATTATAATATAATGTCCTTTATTATTTTTAAAGACTTTAGATTTCCATTTTCTATTATTGTCTTCAATATATTCGTCAACCATTTGATTTGCATTTAATTTGTCGCATACAAATTTTCCGCAAGTATTGCCGAAGCATAGAATTACTTTAACTCCCAATTTGTCAATTAAATTTTGATGGAAATTCCAACAGATATCATTGTAGTAATCTATTTTGTCTGCAATTTTTTCCTCAACTGTAGACCTCACAAAACATACATTACTAGCTGGAACTTGGTAAGGTGATAAATTAACTTTTTCTAATAGATGTAATATTCTTGGTTGTAATCCATAGTTCCCAGCTTCTCCTCTCCAAATTTCGTCTTTATATTCAGACCATTCATCTTTTTCATGATTCAAAGTTTTTTGAGTATGACGTAATATAGTATCTTCTTTTTTTAGTGTTTCAGAACCTCCAGGATTTAGTCCTAAAATATATAAATCCTTATTTCCTTTAAAAGCTTTTTTTCCAGAATAGAAGACAGAGCCTGACAAATTATGTAATTCTTCAGGGATTAATTCAGCAAATTCTTTCATTAAATTATTAAAATGTTTGTGGGTTGGTCAAATGTGTTACAACGGGTTATATCATCTATATTACACACTTTATCCATGTCCTATAGCGGATAAATGCATTTTTTTATAACGTTACTTGGGGAGAAAGTCTAAAAATACAATTTTCCCCAAAACCACCTACTATTTTTTTTGTGTCAGTTCGGGTAGGCCCCCAGGCTCGTTCGGCCCTCCTTCGGCCATGCCCCCCTCCGCGAAAAACAACCCCGACCCATCACCGAAGCATCCTCGAACAACACTCGAACAAAGTACCCCTTTTTTTGCCTACACCGGTCAAACACAGTCAAACGCGGTCAAACGCAGTCAAACGCGGTCAATCTCGGTCAATCTCGGTCAAACGCGGTCAATCTCGGTCAATCTCGGTCAATCTCGGTCAATCTCGGTCAAACGCGGTCAATTCCCGTCAGGTGTTTGGAAGATAGCGAGTTGCGTACTACTTTGGCTCCGTAAAATAAGTTTAACCCCAAATCAATTTGCTTATGGCAACATTTGAAAAAGGCATCCTCGGAGGGTTCTCCGGGAAGGTGGGCACCGTAGTGGGTGTACGCTGGAGAGGCCGCAACGTGATGCGCAGCGTACCGCAACATAGTACGCGTCCGGCATCGGACAAACAACGGGAGCAACGCGAGAAGTTCCGTACCGTGGTTCAGTTTCTAACCCCTATGTCGGGACTGCTCACGCAGTACTTCGGGAAAACGCACGATTCCCGGTCGCCCTTCAACCAGGCAACGTCCTACCACCTCAACAACGCCGTGGTGCCCAGTGGCGATGCCTACGCAATCGACTACCCCAAGGTGCTCATTAGTAGGGGCGACCTGCAGGGCATCCTGGGCGAGGGCGTAACCCCCCAGGCCAACCAGGAGCTGCTGCTCACCTGGACCAACAACAGCGACCAGGGCAATGCCCACGCGACCGACAAGCTCATTGCGGTCGTGTATGCGCCGGTGTTCAACAGCTACCAGCAGTTTGAGGGCCCGGCCGTGCGCAGCGATGCCACCGCCACCTTGGCACTGCCTCCCTTTATGGTGGGCACCCAGGTGCAGGTATGGGCCAGCTTTGCCACCGCCCAGCATGGGGTAGCGGCAACCAGCAGCTACCTAGGCGAGGTGACGGTACAGTAGCCCCGCACACGCACAACACGAAAACCCATCTGGACTGTTCCGGATGGGTTTTTTTATGTGCCCGCCGTAGGCGGACAGAAAATGGGTGGGGAGTTACTTAGTCAATCGGGATCCGTAGCCTTGCTACGGGGTCCCTTGCCTTGGTTGCTGGCCTGCCTTGCTCAGGTTGTGCAGCCACGCGGCAATCTCCACGGCGCTGTAATAGCAGGTGGAGGTCACCTTTATGTACGGCAGCAGCCCCTTGCGGCGCATGCGGTACAGGCTCGATTCGCTCACGCTCAGGATGCGCATGAGGTCCTCGTTGGTCAACAATCGCAGATCGGCCAAACCAAGGAGCGCGTCTTTTTGTTTCCTATTGAACATAAAAGCGGTTTTGATTGAAACGATTTGTGCCCCTAAAATAAAAATTATTTTGAAACGATGCGCAGTGCCTACTGCACATTCTTATTTCCCCTTGAGGGGACAATTACTGGATTCCCCCCTCGAGGGGGGGTTGGGGGGTGTTATCGGAGAAACGAATTCACACTTGACCTTACACCCCTGTGGTCCCTCAAGGGGACAATTACTGGATTCCCCCCTCGAGCCGGGGCAGGGGGGTGTTATTGGAGTAACGATTTCACATTTGACCTTACACCCCTGTGGTCCCCTCAAGGGGACAATTTGATACAGTTGTCTCATAGGGATTCGCTGGATTTCCCCCTCGAGGGGAAGTGTTTTTTGAGCAAAAATGAATTGTAGCATCCTAACCCCTTTTCTTTAGAATAGGCGAAAAAAACTGCGAGATTCAGAACGCCTATGGCGTTCGCGCAGTTTTTGAGACGGTTTCGTGGAACGGAAATTCCTAAGAAAAGGCCTCTTTTTTTGGCTCTTTTTTGGAGGGGCAAAAAAGAGCAAGAAAAAACTAACAGAAATCAACTCACATTTCCCTATTACACCCCTGTAGTC
>NZQO01000008.1 GCA_002693605.1 Flavobacteriaceae bacterium | reverse complement strand
TCCCTTGATGAAGTATCTATATGGTTTGGCATTGCTGTGTTCCATCGTTTTCTGGAGTTCTTGCCGTAATGATTTTGAAAGCACCCCGAGTACCGGCAACCTCGAATTCTCGCGCGACACGGTTTTCCTAGATACCGTTTTCACCAATATTGGCTCGAGCACCTATACCCTGAAGGTGTACAACCGTAGCGATGACGACATCAACATTCCCTCCCTTCGTCTTGCCAATGGCGAAACCTCTAGTTACCGCCTTAACGTAGATGGCCTGCCAGGTAAGATCTTCGAAGACATCCAGGTACTCGCCAACGACAGCATTTTTATTTTTATTGAAACCACGATTGACATAGCTAATTTCAGCAACCCGGATAATTCCTTTCTCTACACCGATCAAATTATATTTAGCGGTGGCGGTACCGAGCAAAAGGTTGAGTTGGTAACCCTGGTGCAGGATGCCGTATTCCTCTTTCCCGCCCAGTTGGGCAATGGCATCGTGGAAACCCTAAACCTTGGGAACGACGAAGACGGAAACCCTATTTTAATTGAAGGCTTTTTCTTGGACGATGAAGAACTGACCTTTACCAATGAAAAACCGTACGTTATATACGGCTATGCGGCCGTACCCGCTAACAAGACCTTGACCGTCGAGGCCGGTGCGAGGGTTCATTTCCACGCCAGCAGTGGCATACTCGTTGCCAATCAAGGCTCGATGAAGGTGAACGGCGCACCCAGCACCGACCCTGAATTATTGGAGAACGAAGCGATTTTTGAGGGCGATCGCCTGGAGCCCTCCTTTGCAGCTGTCCCCGGCCAATGGGGCACCATCTGGCTAACGGCGGGCAGCACAGACAATTTCTTTAGCCACGCAACCATAAAAAATAGTGTCGTGGGAATTAGAATGGACAGCAACGATGGCGATGAAACCCTTCGCTTGGAAAATGTACAGATTTATAACAGTGCCGTATCTGGCATTCAAGCCCTAACCGGAAATATTTATGGGGAAAATGTCGTAATCAACAACAGTGGCCAGACTTCCTTTTCAGGTTTATTTGGCGGAAGCTATACTTTCAACCATAGCACGTTTGCCAATTACTGGACAAATAGCTTCAGAAGTTTTACTGCCGTACAGCTCACCAATTTCATACCCGTGGGCGATAACGCCGTAGAAACCGCTCCCCTGACAGCAGCGTTCAACAACTGTATCATCTACGGAAATGAGCCGAGGGAACTGACCCTCATCAGGGAAGAGAATGAACAGTTTAATGTCAATTTCAGAAATACGTTGCTGCGTTTCGAAGATCCGAATGGGGAGTTTTCCGAGAATCCGCTCTATAATTTTGATAACGCCGCGCTGTACACCAATGTAGTCTTGAACGAAGATCCTGTTTTCCAAAATACCAGCTTAAACAACTTCAATATTGAAACAGGTACCTCGGGGGCAGAGGGAATAGGTGATCCGGCCATTGCCTCACAGGTTCCCATTGATCTTAACGGTGCTACTAGAGATACCTCCAATCCAGATGCGGGGGCCTACGAAGCCACTACCTTCCCCGAAAACTAATCGTTTTTCTGTAAAATTTTTCAACACTATGATGGTAGCCTTTGCCATGTGCGGTGTATTCGCATTGGCAGGTTGCGAAAAGGAAGAAGTTGCCAATGCTTCTGAAGAGAATTTAGTTACGAACAACCAAACGTCGCAGACCAGGGCTAGTGGCCCGTCCGCAAGTGGGCATGGAACTCTTTCAATAGAGAACACCACTATAGCCGGCGATGGTTTTAGGCAGTTTTCCTTTCACGCCAAGGAAAAGAAAAACGGAGTAGTAAGTGGTAGTGGCGTATTAACCTATACGGGTGGTGTTTTGAAAACTCGATTCAACATTAATTGTCTCGAGGTAAATGGGAACGTAGCCACTATGAGTGGCACCATAATTAGCGACAGTCAAACACCGCAAAACGAAGGTCTTCTGTATTGGTTCAAGGTGGTAGACAATGGCGGGGGTTCCAATGCAGACCCCGATCAATTAACCCTTTTCTATATTGGTAGCGACCCCTTAACTTACAGTTGTAGCGCCGATTATGGCGTGACGCTCTACGACATTGAGGGAGGAAACGTACAGGTAAAAGAATAAGGCCTAAACTTATTGAACAAAAAAAAGCCCATCGAAACGATGGGCTTTTGAATTTCAAAAAACGAATTTATTTATAGTACTCTTACGTTTACTGCGTTCAATCCTTTTTTTCCTTCTTTAAGATCAAATTCTACTTCGTCGTTCTCTCTAATCTCATCGATTAAACCAGTTACGTGTACGAAATGTTCTTTGTTACTTCCTTCTTCAGTGATAAATCCAAATCCTTTTGAATCGTTGAAGAACTTTACTGTGCCTCTTTGCATTGTAATAAAATAATTAATTAATAAAGCGCGAATGTACGCCTAAAAATATTAGTATTTGCACTTTTAACAAATTATTATTCAATTATTTACAAAACCACTCCAGGTAAACTAACGTTAAACCCCTCCAATATTAGCTCTCAGGCTGTTCCACAACCTATTACTGAAATAGTGGTCGACCGGCCATCATATTGTGGACCTTAGCTGCTATGGCTTCGAGTTTATCTTCATCTTTAAAGTTGGAAATGGCTTCATCAATAAGCGCTACGATCGGTTCCATATCGTTCTCTTCTAGTCCACGGGTGGTAATTGCAGGGGTGCCAATACGAATTCCACTCGTTACAAACGGCGACTTATCATCAAACGGTACCATATTCTTGTTAACGGTGATATCGGCCTTGCCCAGGGCTTCCTCGGCTTCCTTCCCCGTTATGTCCTTATTCCGAAGATCGATGAGCATCATATGGTTATCGGTGCCCCCGCTAATAATTTCGTATCCCCTCTCGATAAACGCTGTAGCCATAACCGCGGCATTTTTCTTTACCTGTACCATATAGTGCAGGAAATCATCGGTAAGTGCCTCGCCAAAGGCAATGGCCTTCGCGGCAATAATGTGCTCTAACGGCCCGCCTTGGTTCCCGGGGAAAATAGCGCTATTCAAGATACTGGACATCATCTTGGGAGTTCCATTTTTAAGGGTTTCGCCAAACGGATTCTCAAAATCGCTGCCCATTAATATCATTCCGCCGCGGGGGCCGCGCAATGTTTTATGGGTAGTGGTGGTAACAATATGGCAATGGGGCAATGGATCGCCCAAAATGCCCTTGGCAATGAGCCCCGCCGGATGGGCGATGTCGGCTAGCAAAAGCGCCCCAACCTCATCGGCTATTTCCCGAAATCGCTTGTAATCGAATTCCCTGGAATAGGCGGAAGCGCCGGCTATAATCATTTTTGGCTTTTCTGCCCTAGCTACCTCGGCAACTTGATCGTAATCAATCAGTCCGGTTTGCTTGTCTACCCCGTAAAAAACGGGGCGATACAGCTTCCCGGAAAAGTTAACGGGCGAGCCGTGCGTGAGGTGCCCGCCGTGCGAGAGGTCAAATCCCAAGAACGTGTCGCCAGGTTTCATGCACGCGGCAAAGACCGCCGTATTGGCCTGCGACCCGCTATGTGGCTGGACGTTGGCATATTCGGCATTGAAAAGCGTCTTGGCGCGCTCGATGGCAATCTGCTCTACCTCATCAACAATTTCGCAGCCGCCATAGTACCGCTTTCCGGGATATCCCTCGGCATACTTATTGGTTAAAACCGAACCCGCAGCCGCCAGTACTTGGTCACTGACGAAGTTTTCCGAGGCAATTAACTCCAATCCATTAAGCTGTCGCTGTTTTTCGGCCTCTATCAGTTCAAAAATTTGTGTGTCGTGTTCTATCATTTTTCAATCGAGTTTGTACATTTCAGAAATTAAAGATGCTATCCTCTTCCCAGCGGCTCCGCTGAACGAAACCATAGAATAAAAGCAAGATTAACGCCTTGGTTTTAAACAACTTACTATAACCTTCTCCAATTTCGACAAGGGCGAATAGGTCACGATTGTATGCTCGCAGCGCAAGACGTGTTAATAAATACCAAAAATACGAAATGCTTATGGTTAGTTCTTCAGAAATTATATATTTGATTAACATTTTTCGAACAAAAAAACGAACCGACATGCCGCTTACCGCAAATGATCCAAAATTTAAATCGTGGCTTGATGTACCTTCAAACAGCGATTTCCCCATACAAAACATTCCCTTTGGCGTCTTCCTAACTCGCGACGATATCATTACCATAGGCACCCGTATTGGCGATACCGCCATAGATTTGGGTGCCCTGCACCAATTGGGGTACTTTAAGGGAATTGAGCTTACCGATGATATTTTTTTACAGGACAGCCTGAACGACTTTATTGCCGATGGCAGGAAAACCTGGCGCTTGGTTCGCAACCGCATCTCTAAGATTTTCAGGGAAAATAGCGATACCGAGCTGCGCAATAATATGGAGCATCGCGAGAAGGTGCTTTTTAAAATGGATGAAATTGAAATGCAATTGCCCGTGGATGTAGGTGATTATACTGACTTTTATGCCAGTAAGGAACACGCCACGAACGTCGGTTCGCTGTTTCGCGATCCAGAAAACGCACTGTTGCCCAACTGGCTTCGCATTCCTATTGGCTACCATGGCCGCAGCTCCTCTATTATTCCGTCTGGTACGCCGGTTCGCCGGCCCATAGGGCAAATGAAACCTGGTGACGATGGCGTTCCGGGCTTTGGGCCCACCAAGTTATTGGACTTTGAACTGGAAATGGCCTTTATTACGACAGCTGCCAACGATTTGGGCAAGCGTATATCGGTGAAGGAAGCTGAAGAGTATATTTTTGGCCTCGTTTTATTTAATGACTGGAGCGCACGCGACATACAGGCTTGGGAGTACGTGCCGCTTGGCCCTTTCCTCGGAAAAAGCTTCGCATCTACCATTTCTCCTTGGATTGTGACACTCGACGCGCTTGAACCGTTTCGAACCAAGGGGCCCGATCAAGAACCGCAGCCTCTGCCCTATCTGCAGCAAGAGGGAAAGAAGAATTTCGACATTCAGCTACAAGCGCTTATTCAACCGGAAGATGGAGACGAAACCGTTGTTGCCAACAGCAACTTTAAATATATGTACTGGTCTATGTCGCAACAATTTGCACACCATACCTTAAACGGGTGCAACGTGCGCAGCGGCGATATGATGGGAAGTGGGACCATCTCCGGACCTACGAAAGATAGCTACGGCTCTATGCTGGAGCTAACCTGGCGCGGCCAAAATCCACTTACCTTAAAGGATGGGTCGAAGCGAAAATTTATAGATGACGGCGATACGGTGATATTACGCGGATTTTCAGAGCGTAACGGCGTTCGTATCGGGTTTGGGGACTGCAGCGGAAAAATTCTTCCTGCGCTACCCTATTAACTTTGGCACCACAATTGTAATTTAGCCCTTGTAACCAAATTAAATAGGTATGAGGGCTTTTTTATTTCTATTCGCGATAGCTATAACGTTAGGAGGCTGCAGCAGCGTAAAGCGAAACCAACAATTTATAGCCAGTGGCAATTACGATCAGGCAATCCAGCTGGCGGTAAAAAAACTCCAGAAGGGCAAGGATGCCGAAAAATTTCAAGAGCACATCGTATTATTGGAAGAGGCCTATAGAAAAGCGGTTTCCGAAGATTTACGCCGTATTGGCTTTCTTCAGAAGAGCAACGAGCCCAATGCCTCACGCCAGTTATACCATCTGTATGTGAACCTGGAAGAGCGCCAACTTTCCATTAGACCGTTATTGCCGCTCTACAGTACTATTTTAGACAGAAATGCGGTGTTCAAGTTCGCGGATTACAGCGACGAAATTATTGCCGCTAAGGCCCGTTACGTCAACGACCTCTATGCAGAAGCGCTTCGCCTTAAAAATAGGAACCAAACAGACGCCTTTAGGCAGGCGTACTACTTATTTTGCGATGTGGCCGAACTTCAGCCCAACTACAAGGATGTGGAAAATCAGCTTCAGGAAACACGATTTGCCGGTACCACGTTCGTATTGGTGCGATTGACCAACCAGAGTGGACAGATTATCCCGGTGCGCCTGGAACGGGAGCTGTTAGATTTCAATACCTATGGACTCGATGATTTTTGGACCGAATACCACTCAAACCGAGAACAGGGAATTCGGTACGACCTGGGCATCGATTTACTGTTTAGGGACATTGCAATTTCCCCAGAGCGTATTTCCGAAAAGGAATTTATTCGCGAGAAACAGGTGAAGGATGGATGGCGCTACAAAAAGGATCGTCGCGGAAATTACATTCTAGACGCCAAGGGTAACAAAATTAAGGAAGATACCTATATTACCGTAACCGCCCGTGTAATTTACACGCAGCAGGAGAAGGCAGTACGTGTGGGCGGGGATGTGCTGTATCGCGATTTGCAACGAAACCAAAACAGAGACAGACACCCATTGGCTACCGAGTTTATCTTCGAAAATACATTTGCCACATTTAGGGGAGATGAGCGGGCGCTGACCGATGAGGACCTAGAGTTCATTGAAAACCGTGCAATTCCCTTTCCCAGCAATGCGCAGATGGTATTGGATGCCGGAGCGGAGCTAAAAAACCAACTCAAGCATATCCTGAATGATTCCCCCGCGTTGCCTTAATCTATGAATTTCTTCAAGTGCGCGGCATCGATCCCCTGGTGCGAATGATGGTGAACCACTTCCCTATCTTTGAGCACCAATAATTGCGGACTCTCATGATGTATCTGAAAGCGCTGCGCTATTTCGTTTGAAATATCCCGATGCTGGAGCAAATCCAAAAAATAAAGCTTTAGCTGCTCGTCGTTTAGGTCGTAATCTTTTTCGAACTGCTTGAGCACCATCCTGCTAATTCCGCAACGTGTGGAATGCTTAAAGATAGCGACCGGTATGTTTTCAGATTGATCGACTAAATTGTCCAGTTCTTCCATCGTCGATAGCACATGCCAGGGGGTCTCCACGATTTCCTCTTTGGCGATATCGCGCTGTGTTTTCTTCAGTTTATCGAAAATTCCCATAATTTCTTTTTTTGTATTCATAAAAATAAGGTTTCTCGCTTAGAAATTTTCTCAAGGAAATGATAAAACCCAGGCTGTTTAGCACGTCAAAATGTCTGTTAATTTCCCGCTTCATCGAGACATTTTGTCTCGATTTTAACATGGCTCGAGTTTTGACTCCCATATCCCGAAAACAGATAAACCTCTTTCCCAGGAAAGACTAACGCCATATATACCATGAATTTTAACAATTTTACCATAAAGAGCCAAGAGGCGGTACAGCGGGCACAACAACTTGCCCAGCAGTTTGGCCATCAGCAAATAGAAAACGAGCACATTTTCAGTGCACTGTTTGATGTAGATGAAAACGTTACCCCGTTTTTACTGAAGAAACTAAACGTGAACATTCCGCTGCTACAACAAGTGTTGGACAAGCAACTGCAAAGCTTTCCCAAGGTGGAGGGGGGCGATGTAATGTTATCTAGGGAAGCTGGAAAAACCGTGAACGAAGCGAGCAATATCGCCCAGAAAATGAACGATGAATTTGTATCGGTTGAGCATTTAATGCTCGCAATCTTTGCTTCCAATAGCAGTATTTCAAGAAGCCTTAAGGACCAAGGTGTTACCGAAAAAGGACTGCAGGCCGCCATTGCCGAGCTGCGGAAGGGAGATCGCGTTACATCTCAGAGCGCCGAGGAAACCTACAATTCACTCAACAAATATGCCCGCAACCTGAACCAGCTTGCCAAAGATGGAAAGCTCGATCCTGTAATTGGTCGCGATGAGGAAATACGACGTATTCTTCAAATCTTATCGCGGCGTACGAAAAACAACCCAATGCTCGTGGGAGAGCCCGGTACCGGGAAAACCGCCATTGCCGAAGGCCTTGCTCATCGCATTGTTGATGGCGATGTTCCCGAAAACCTCAAGAGCAAGCAAATATTCTCCCTAGACATGGGAGCTCTTATTGCCGGTGCCAAGTTCAAGGGTGAATTTGAGGAACGCTTAAAAGCGGTCATCAAGGAAGTTACCACCAGCGACGGCGACATTGTGGTGTTCATAGATGAGATCCACACCCTTGTTGGGGCAGGTGGAGGCCAAGGCGCTATGGATGCCGCAAATATTTTGAAGCCGGCCCTGGCCCGGGGCGAATTGCGCGCCATCGGGGCGACAACCCTTGATGAGTACCAAAAATATTTCGAAAAAGACAAAGCCCTGGAACGCCGTTTCCAAAAAGTGACGGTAGATGAGCCCGATACCGAAAGTGCCATTTCTATCTTAAGAGGCATCAAGGAAAAGTATGAAACCCACCATAAGGTACGTATCAAGGACGAGGCCATTATCGCAGCAGTCGAGCTTTCGCAACGCTATATAACCAACCGATTTTTACCAGACAAGGCCATCGACCTAATGGACGAGGCCGCTAGTAAATTACGTATGGAAATTAATTCCAAGCCCGAGGAACTCGATGTGCTGGACCGAAAGGTGATGCAGCTGGAAATCGAAATCGAGGCGATAAAGCGCGAGAAGGACGAGACAAAACTAAAATCGCTCCGTGCGGACCTTGCTAACTTAAAGGAAGAGCGAAACGAACTGAATGCAAAATGGCAGGGAGAAAAAGAAGTAGTTGAAAACGTTCAGAACCTGAAACAGGAAATTGAGAACTTAAAACTGGAGGCCGAGCGCGCCGAAAGGGAAGGTGATTTTGGGAAGGTAGCAGAGCTTCGTTACGGGAAAATTAAGGATGCCCAAGAAGCATTGACCAACTTGGAGGTTGAGTTGGCGCGAAACCAAAGTGGTAATTCGCTAATAAAAGAAGAGGTGACAAACGAAGATATTGCCGAGGTAGTTGCCAAATGGACTGGAATTCCCATTACCAAAATGCTGCAGAGCGAGCGCGAAAAACTTCTGAAGTTGGAGGACCAGCTTCATAAGCGAGTGGTAGGCCAGCAAGAGGCCATCGTGGCCGTAAGTGATGCCATTCGCCGCAGCCGCGCCGGGCTGCAGGATGAGAAAAAACCCATTGGCTCGTTCTTATTCCTGGGTACCACCGGGGTTGGAAAGACGGAACTCGCCAAGGCACTTGCC
>NZQO01000007.1 GCA_002693605.1 Flavobacteriaceae bacterium | reverse complement strand
CGGCGACGAAATTATCAAAATTGGAAGTGTTTCCATTTCAGATTTTGAGGAAGATGCGGGAGAGTTGCTAAAGGGTGCCCCGGGCTCTTCGGTAACCGTAACCTACCTACGGGAGGGAAAAACCGCCACGGCCAACATAACCCGCAACGCGGTTGATGTGCATGCAGTTCCCTTCTATTCACTTTTGGAGGGTAATATTGGGTACATCGTGCTCAGTTCGTTCAACAGCAAAACTACGCTGGAAACGAAGGCCGCTCTTGAGGATTTAAAATCGCAAGGTGCCACGAAATTGATCTTGGACCTTCGGGGCAATCCCGGAGGGCTATTAAACGAGGCTATTGACATAGTGAACCTTTTCGTGCCCAAGGGCGAGGTAATTACCACCACCAAATCGGCCATCGAGAAATACAACAAGACCTACCGCACCCGCAATGAACCCATTGACACCGAGATTCCATTGGTGGTGCTAATCAACGGGCGTAGCGCCTCGGCAAGTGAGATTGTTTCGGGCGGGCTACAGGACCTGGATCGGGCCGTGGTGGTGGGCGCGCGCAGTTTTGGTAAGGGTCTCGTACAACGACCAAAAAAGTTAACCTACGGCACCCAACTGAAAGTTACCATTTCGCGTTATTATACCCCTAGCGGACGCTGCATTCAGGCACTCGATTATTGGAACCGCGACGAGAATGGCGATCCCATTCGGGTAGATGCCAAGGAATACAATGCCTTCAAAACGAAAGGAGGTCGTACGGTATACGATGGGGGCGGAATCCTGCCCGACATTGAACTGGAAACGGCCGAATTTTCGCCCGTTATAACAGCGCTGCTCAAGGACAACGCGATTTTCGACTTCGCAACAAAATATTATTACAGCCATGAATTGCAGGACTGGAAAGGTTTTGAGGTTTCGGAAGCCGATTTCCAGGAATTTTTATCATTTCTGAAGCAAAATAATTTCGAATATGAAACCGAAACGGAGGCCGAGTTCGCAGATGCCCTCCGGAAGGCCGAAAACGACGATCTCAAGGCCAACATACAGACTAGTTACAACGCGCTAATGGTGGCTATCGATAAGGCCAAGAACGAGCAGTTGCTAGAGAAGAAATTACAGATAAAATCGCTTCTTACCGATGAGATTTTGAAACGTTATTTTTACAGAAAAGGAATGTACGAATACCAGACACAGAACAACCCCGAGATTTTGGAAGCGGTCACGGTATTGAACAATCCCACAAAATATAACAGCATACTAAAATAATCTTGGACCATTTTCTCCACTTTTTCGAAACGATGCCCCTTTGGTTGAAGGCAGGTTGGGTGGTAATCGTTCTGGGACTGTTCTGGATTTTGGAAGGCCACTATGCACTTGTTGTGCTACAATATAAAAAGTGGCGGCACGCGCGGGTCAATCTGAGCCTATTGGCGTTCGTAATGGTTATTAATGCTGGGTTCGGGCTGGCCACCGTGGGCATATTTAGCTGGTTGAACGAAACCCAGTTCGGCTTGCTTCACCTAGTGGAAGCACCCGTATGGATAGAACTCTTATTTTCACTGTTGGTTCTGGATTTCATTGCCCAATACGGCGTGCATTATCTGTTGCATAAGGTACCAGTCCTCTGGCGTCTGCACATAGTACACCATAGCGATAAAAACGTAGACGTAACCACGGGAACCCGCCACCATCCGCTCGATTTCCTCATCCGCGAAACGTTTGCCATCGTTGCCGTAATTATAATGGGAATGCCCATTGCATTTTACCTGTTTTATCGCATTTTGAGCGTGCTATTTACCTATTGGACCCATGCCAATATTTCGCTGCCGGAACGGTTGGACCACGCCATTAGCTATATTATTGTTACCCCAAATATGCACAAATTCCACCATCACTACCAATTGCCGTGGACCGATAGTAATTTCGGGAATATGTTCAGTATATGGGATCGGTTGTTCGGAACGTTCACCTACGGCGATTTCAGAAAGATCAAATACGGCGTAGACGTGGCAGAGCATACCGACGATGAAAATTTATGGGTACAGTTGGGTATACCCTTCAGTAAAAAAATAGGTCCTTATAAATCGTAACTACAAGATTAACAAAACATTAAGTTCAAAATGCTTTAAATATTGGTATCTTACCAGTTATGGTACAAGTAGACAAGCAGGAGAGCACAGAGGTTTTAGAAGAATCTGTTGCGTATTTAGAAAAACGTGGCTTTGAGAACATCAAGGCCGACATTGATGGGTATGAGACGCCAAAGGCGTACCATAAGAAAGGAAGTGACGTGGTAATTACGCCCGATATCGTGGCCGAACGCGCCGGGGTAAAGCACTATTTTGAGGTGAGTTTAAAATCGGAAAAACCGAAACTACTAAAATCAAAATGGAAATTTTTGGAAACGCTTACCCGAATGCGTAACCACCGCTTCAAGATCATTACCCGCAGGGGGCATTACAAATTTACCCGCGAGATGTTACAGGATCTTAACCTAGAGAAAAACTTCATTAAGCTGTAACCATCGCAATGTGCGGTATGCCGTCTTCGAGATATTCGGCACCAATTGGGGTAAAGCCGTGGGATTTGTAAAAATTTATCAAATAGGTTTGGGCCGACAATTTTATCGTTTCGGTGCCGAACCTATTTTTTATGGCTTTTTTTGAAGCTTCCATTATTGCGTGCCCACAGCCGAATTTTCGTTCCCTTTCCCGCACCACGACCCGGCCAATTGCCGACTCGTTGAAATAAATTCCCGGCGGGAAACACCGGGTGTAGGCCACTAGTTTACCCTTCTTTTTTCCCAAAATGTGCAATGCCTTACTATCCTTCCCGTCGATATCCTGGTAAACACAGTCCTGCTCCACCACGAACACTTCACTGCGCAGCTGGAGGAGCTCATATATTTCAGAAGCTGTCAATTCATCGAATGTCTTTACGGAAATTTCCATACGGTCTTAAATTCGGTAAATTCGTTTAGATACTTTAATTATTCGCTAGGAACACGCAATTTTCTCGACGCGGCGCTGGTGACGTCCGCCTTCGAACTTTGTTTCCAAAAAGGTCTTAACCATTTCAAGGGCCTGGGGTAGGCTAATGTACCGTGCGGGTAGGCTCAAAACGTTGGCATCGTTATGCTCACGGGCCAGAGCGGTTATTTCTTTCGTCCAGCATAGCGCCGAACGAACGTTCTGGTGCTTATTGGCGGTCATATTTGCTCCGTTTCCGCTGCCGCAGATAATGATACCGAGATCGGCTGTATTGGTACCTACAGAGGTGGCAACCGGATGCACAAAGTCTGGATAATCTACGCTCCCATCGGTATCGGTTCCGAAGTTGGTAACCGCGTGGCCGTTTTTCTCTAAATAAGCTACGATAACATTCTTGTAATCAGTCCCGGCGTGGTCGTTTCCTATGGCTATTCTCATTTGGTCTAATTTTTTACAAAGATAGGGCTTTGTGGTTTACGCACCATTAAATACTGATATCTTGATTATGAGTACACTAGCATTTATCATTGGTACGTCACCAAAGTAGTTAACAACTGTGTTGACAGTTGTTCATATTTAAGGCAGAAATAAAGTTGGAAAATAAGACCTAATTCTCCATATGTGCTTTTAAATAACTAATCCTAATTATAACCCCGTTTTTTGTAGCGAAGTTTTCAGCATCGAAATTGAAATTGTGAACACGTTCGTCAGATTTTTTAATCACAAATAGGATGTTAACCAAGGTTGTTGACAGCTGTTAATAGCGAGCGCTATTTGCTTTAAAAACAACCTGCTTCAATTCTTAAATATATGTTAATAAAATGCTTAAAAATAGACCTAAGTTATTTTCAAAATAAAAGGCTATAAAGTTCTACCACTTTTCAACAAGCAATAATAAGCAGCATTTAATTTTTAAAATTTTAAAAAAAGAAAAGTGATATGTATATATATGTTGATAACGGAAAAACCTAGACGATTTTAAGGAACGAAGTTGCGTTCAATTTCTTGATGATGGCGATGGCCTTCATAGCATCGTCTTCGTGTACCCGTAGCCGTATGCCGCCAAAGGCGTTGCTGTGGAAGGGCAGTACGCTTACCATGGTTTCGTTTTGGAAAACATAGCGCAGACCCTCCTGTTCCAGGAGCAAATTCAAAACGGCGTATTCGCTCGGGTAGGTAAAAACGGCAATAGTTTTAAAACGTTCCATACGCTGGTAGTTGGGCAGCTACACTAAGGTACTAAAACTTTGCTAATCCTACCATTGCATTGCCTTATTAACTGTACATTTGTTACGAATAAACACAAATTATGACCAACCGATTTAAGCGCAGAAGAAATAAGGATAAGATAGAAGGACTATCGGAAAAAATTCTTTCAGTGCTGCGAAAGAATAGCTCACAACCCTTCAACTATAAGCAAATTGCCAGCAAACTAGGAGTAGACGATGCCAGTAGCCGAAATCAGATTACTTCCAAACTAAAGAAATTAGTCGAAAAAGGATCCATAAACGAAATAGAGCGAGGAAAGTATATCCTTGCACCATCCAAGAACTACCATACCGGAAGGGTTGACCTAACCAGTAGGGGGCAAGGATATATTGTCGTGGAGGGCTTAGATGATGATATTTTCGTTTCCAATAAAAACTTGAACAAGGCACTTAACGGCGATATCGTTGAGGTATATGTATTTAAGCGCAAACGGGGCGGAAAATCAGAGGGCGAAATTACAAATATAGTCCAGCGGAAGCGAACGGAGTTCGTGGGAACTATCGATATACAGAAAACTTTCGCCTTTGTTAGCTGTACGGATTACAATATGTACACCGATATTTTTGTACCGGTTTCAAATATTGGCGAGGCCAAGAATGGCCAGAAAGTCTTGGTGGAGATAGAAAAGTGGCCTGACGATGCCGATAGCCCTATTGGCAAGGTAATAAAAGTGCTGGGCGATCCTGGCGATCACCATACCGAAATACATTCCATCCTCGCACAGTACGGTTTGCCGTACGATTTCCCTGAGGAAGTCGAAGAATTCGCCAACAAGCTAGATACCAAAATCCATAAAGATGAAATAAAGAAACGGCGCGATATGCGTAAGGACCTTACCTTTACCATCGACCCGAAGGATGCTAAGGATTTTGACGACGCCCTTTCCTTTAAAATTTTGGAAAATGGCAATTATGAAATAGGAATCCACATTGCCGATGTGGCCCATTACCTTAAGCCCGGTACCATACTAGACGATGAGGCCTATGAGCGTGCCACTTCCGTTTACTTGGTTGACCGCGTGGTGCCAATGCTCCCCGAGGTTCTTTCCAACAACGCCTGTTCGCTTCGACCACACGAGGAAAAATACACGTTTTCGGCGGTCTTCGAGATGGATAAAAACGCAAAGGTTGTCAACAAATGGTTTGGCCGTACGGTGACATACAGTGATGCAAGATTTGCCTATGAGGAGGCACAGCACGTTATTGAAACCGGATCGAGTGAAAGGCACGAAATTCCTTCCAACATTTCCATTACCGGTAAGCAGTACGAAGTACAAAAAGACATTGCCTATGCTATCCTGGAAATGGATCGGTTGGCTAAAATTCTTCGGAAGGACAGAATGCGTCAAGGTGCAATCTCGTTCGACAAAGTGGAAGTGAAATTTAACTTGGACGATAAAAATGAGCCAGAAGGTGTCTATTTCAAGGAAAGTAAGGATGCCAACAAGTTGATAGAGGAATTTATGCTGCTCGCCAACCGAAGCGTTGCCGAGTTCATAGGAAAGCAAAATCCGAAGAAAACATTCGTGTACCGCGTACACGACGAGCCGGACGACGAGAAAATCGCCGCCCTCGAAAACATAATTAAGCGCTTTGGGTATAAACTAAATACCCGCGATAAGAAGAGTACCGCCGCCTCGCTCAATAAACTATTGAAGGATGTTGAGGGGAAAAAGGAACAGAACTTGGTAGATACCCTCGCCATACGCAGTATGAGCAAGGCGATTTACACTACCCATAACATTGGGCATTATGGCCTAGCGTTTGATCATTATACGCATTTTACATCGCCCATTAGACGTTATCCAGATGTTATGGTGCACCGTTTGCTGCAGCATTACCTGGACCAGGGAAAATCGGCCAAGGAAGAGGAGTACGAGGAAAAATGTGCCCACAGCAGCGAAATGGAGAACCTTGCCGCCAATGCCGAGCGCGATAGCGTGAAGTATATGCAGGTAAAATATATGATGGACCATAAGGACCAGGATTTCCTCGGGGTTATTTCAGGAGTTACCGATTGGGGTATCTATGTCGAAATTATCAGTAACAAGTGCGAGGGAATGGTACGACTACAAGATTTGAAGGACGACCATTATGTGTTTGACAAAGAGGAATATGCTGTAATCGGGCAACGAAAACATACGAAATATACCCTTGGCGACGAGGTGTACGTAAAGGTGAAAAACGCCGATTTGGTAAGAAAGCACCTAGACTTTTTGATGTTGGGAAGCCGCGAAAACGTTGAAAGCTAACAAAGTTATTCGTATTTTTACCCTTCTATGTTCGATGGAATTGGATACGCAGCCTTTTACGGATTTCTACTCGCCTTTGCGGTAGGGCCCGTATTTTTCACACTCATTGAAACCAGTATCACCAAGGGATTCAAAGCGGGCCTGTTTTTCGATCTCGGTGCTATCGTGGCCGATATCATCTTTATCCTAATAGCATACTTCAGTACGAGCGTTATTCTTGAAAAAGTTAAAGGCGACCCTGGCGTGTTAATATTTGGCGGGGTCGTGCTCATCGCGTACGGGGTTATTTCCTATATCCGCACCAATAAGTCCTTCTTCAAAATAGTAAGGGAACATTATGCGGTCGTGGTAAAGCGAAAGCTGGGTAACTTGTTCCTTAAGGGATTCTTGCTCAATTTCGTGAATTTCGGCGTGCTAGCTGGGTGGATTGGCACGATCATTATGGCCAATGCGCTAACCACTTCGGAAAATGGCGTACTGCTCTTCCTTATAACGGTGTTGGTGGTTTTCTTTTGTACCGATCTCGTTAAGATTGCACTCGCAAAGCGATTAAAGAGTAAGATGACCCCACGGTTCGTAATCAAGACCAAAAAATGGGTGAGTATATTAATACTCGGTTTTGGAATTCTTTTGTTGATACAAGGCATATTTCCGAAGGAGATACAGGCAAGTCTGGAACGCATTCCAGGACAAGGGCATCCGGTAGAGCGGCCCATTCCTCCGGTAGAAAGACCCATTCAATAAAAAAACCTTCCCGTAAGGAAGGTTTTTTTGAGGCATCGAGCGGATTCGAACCGCTGTAAAAGGTTTTGCAGACCTCTGCCTAGCCACTCGGCCACGATGCCAATTGCAGACCGCAAATATAAAGTTTTATGCGGTAAATACAGAAAAAGATCGAATTTTTGTAATTGATACAAATATTATCGGTTGGCGCAAAGGGTAACGCTTACCTCGGCAACATCTCCGCCAATTGGGGGATTCACTTTTGCAACAGAAATTTCTACCGTTGTAACCTTTTCGTTTTCATTGAAAATGGCGTCAATAATACGCCTCGAAACGTGTTCGAGTAACTTCGAGGGAACCGCCATCTCGCGCTTCACAATTGCATTTAGCTGCACGTAGTCTACCGTATCTGTCAGCGCATCGCTCGCGGTAGCCTTGCTAAGATCGGCAGTAACGGTTAGGTTTACAAGGTAGTCACTACCTATCTTGGTTTCCTCGGTAAGGCACCCGTGATGGGAGTACACCCGGATGTTTTTCAACGTAATTTTAGACACGATACTGATTTTGGGCGAAGATACTGTTTTCGTTCTGAAATTTTATGCTACTGCCTTTGCGTATAGCTTAAATTAGGTTTTAACTCAATGATTTCCAACTTGAAATGTAATCTGAGAAAGGGATTGCCATAAATCAATATCGAAATTCAAGCCATTTAACGCATATTCCGCCGCAAGTCCGTTCCACGAAATTAATTTTGGTAAATTTGTGCCTTATTTTACGCTAATTATGACGAAAGAAGAAGCACCCTTAAATTTCATTGAACATATAATTGAAGACGACCTAAGTTCGGGATATACCCAGGACCAACTTCGCTTTCGGTTTCCGCCCGAACCCAACGGCTATTTGCATATTGGCCACGCCTCTTCCATTTGCCTGAATTTTGGATTGGGAGAACGGTACAAGGCGCCTGTCAACCTTCGGTTCGATGATACCAACCCCGCAAAGGAGGAGCAGGAATTTGTAGATGCGATAAAGCGCGATATTGAATGGTTAGGATTTGAATGGGCCGAGGAACGCTATGCTTCCGATTATTTTCAGCAACTCTACGATTGGGCCGTTAAGCTCATTAAGAACGATAAGGCATTCGTAGACTCCCAAACGTCGGCCCAAATTGCCGAACAAAAGGGAACTCCGAACAATCCTGGTACAGAAAGTCCGTTTCGAAATCGCCCCGTGAGCGAATCGCTTTCACTTTTCGAGCAAATGAAAAATGGAGAGGTAGGCGAAGGCGCGCACGTTCTGCGCGCCAAAATAGATATGGCATCGGGCAACATGCTCATGCGCGATCCGGTAATGTACCGCGTGCTGCATAAAAATCACCATCGCACCAAGGACCAATGGAAAATTTACCCAATGTATGATTGGGCCCACGGCGAAAGCGATTATATAGAACAGGTGAGCCATTCGCTCTGTACGCTTGAATTCCTGCCCCACCGAGAGCTTTACAACTGGTTTTTGGAGCAGATATACGATACGAACAAGTTACGGCCTAAGCAGCGCGAATTTGCCCGCAGAAACCTAAGCCATACAGTAGTGAGTAAGCGTAAATTGGCTAAGTTGGTAGCGGAAAAAGTGGTAGATGGATGGGACGACCCGCGCATGCCTACCATCTCCGGATTGCGAAGAAGGGGCTACACACCCGAATCGATTCGAAATTTCGCCGATAGCATTGGCGTCGGAAAACGCGAAAACCTAATTGATGTGTCGCACTTGGAATTCAATGTTCGGGAAGATTTGAACAAACGTGCCCCACGGGTAATGGCGGTGCTCGATCCGGTAAAGATTGTACTCACGAACTATCCGGAAGGAAAGGAAGAATGGCTCGAGGCCGAGAACAATCAGGAAGATGAGAGCGCTGGGTATCGCGAGGTTCCCTTCTCCAGGGAGCTTTACATAGAGCGCGAGGATTTCAAGGAGGAGGCCAATAGGAAATTCTTCAGGTTAACCTTGGGGAAGGAGGTGCGACTTAAAAATGCGTATATTATACAAGGAGAATCCGTAGTGAAGGATTCCGAAGGAAATATCACCGAGATACATTGTACCTATGATCCCGATAGCAGAAGCGGAAGCGGCACGGAGGCGTCGCAGCGCAAGGTAAAGGGAACGCTGCATTGGGTATCGGTGCCCCACGCTTTGCCGGTAGAGGTGCGTCTATATGATCGGCTTTTTACCGAAGCGGCGCCCGATTCCGATAAGGAAAGGGATTTCCTGGAGTTTCTGAACCCAGATTCGCTTCAAGTGGTGCAGGCGTTCGCCGAGCCCAGTCTGAGAAATTTGAAGGTGGAGGATAAGGTGCAGTTTCAGCGCCTGGGTTATTTTGTAGTTGATCGCGATACTTCCGAAGGGAAAATAGTATTTAACCGAACCGTGCCACTCCGCGATTCGTGGGCAAAATTGGGCGAATAAAAAAACAAGATAGTAGGGAAAAGGGAAGGCAAGAGCCTTCCTTTTTTTATTCCGTTAAGAGAAATTGGCACTAGGAGGACCATTTTAAGAGAAATTTAGATATTGGAAATCAACTATTAACCGGTTATTAACAAGGGTAGATGTCCTTTTGGCGTAACTTTGGTAAAACAGAGTATTAACTAATAAATTAAATGAAAAAATATGGCATCTAACACAGGACAAACATTACTTGCATTGTTAACCGGAGCGGCAATTGGCGCCGGCATCGGTATTTTGTATGCGCCGGACAAAGGTTCCAGAACGCGCGAGCAACTTAGCAAGGAGGCCGATAAAGCCCGCAAACGACTGAACCAGCAAGTAAAGGAAACTGGGAGTACCCTAAGTGAAAAGGCCAAGCAGGCCCGGTTAAGCTTCGAGGAGAAACTTGAAGAGACGCTTTCATCGGCCAGCTACAAAGCAGACGACATCCTATTGGCCATGGAAGATAAATTGGAAGCACTTCGCATGCAAAATGCAAAGCTCCAAAAAGAAACAACAAAAGCCGAGGTTAAGACCAAGGCCAAAAAAGTAACTTCGTAAAGATGGCATTTGGAGGCATAACGCAAAACATTCAAAACGCCACTGATAAGACTCAGGAATACATCAATAATACGGCGGAGTACTATAAGCTCCGCCTTTTTAAATCTACGATGAAGGGAGCCATCTCATTGGTAAACCTGCTCATCATTGGAAGTATATTATTATTGATACTCACGTTTCTATCGGTAGGGGTGGCAATATGGATTGGTAATGCCGTAGATAGCCGTGCGGCGGGGTATTTCATCGTAGGGGGCTTTTACGTTGTAATCTTGGTGTTACTGCTCGTTTTTGGCCGAAAGGCAATCGAGAAGTACTTGCTCATCAAATTTTCCAAGCTCGTGTTCGATGACGACGATCCGGAACCGAGAGAGCAGGCGGCCACGACAATGATTAAGAAACACGATACTACGCAACCATGAGAATTTATACCAATTTCGAAGAGATAGATCGCGACCTGAGATTCCTGAGACTTCAATCGCAAATTAACAAGGAAGAGGTAAAGCTCACCCTATCGGAAACGAAGGAAAGCCTTAGCCCAATCGCGATGGTAACCAGCCTAATGGGTGCTATCGCCAAGAAGGCGCTCATACTCAAGGCAGTTGATAAGCTCTTGGGAATGAAAAAGGTAAAAAAGGAAGATATGCACGACTAGGGCTATTAACAGCCAACCAAAACGTAAAATGCTCGCCTGGAGGCGAGCATTTTTTTATACAATTATATCAGGATCATCATTCGTATCCTGCGGGGGGCGCCTTTTTCGTTTAGATTTCGGCTCGATGCCCTTGGCCGCATTCTGTTTTTTCATCTCTTCTCCAATTTTATTGCTCGCCACGAATGATGCAATCATGTTATTCAGCATATCGCTGCCCGCTTGGGGCGAATTTGGCAACAGTATTAGATTGGTATTTGTCTCTTCGCCAATAGACTGTAAGGTATCGTAATGCTGCGTAACCACGATTAGCGCCGAGGCCTCCTGCGAATTGATCCCCACATTGTTAAGTACATCGACGCTTTCCTCGAGACCACGCGCAATTTCCCGGCGTTGGTCGGCTATACCCTGGCCCTGTAGCCGCTTGCTCTCGGCCTCGGCACGGGCCTTGGCAACGATTTTAATACGCTCGGCCTCGGCCTCGTACTCTGCCGCCACCTTTTCGCGCTCAGAGGCGTTTATACGGTTCATGGCGGCCTTTACCTGTACATCGGGATCAATATCGGTAACCAAAGTCTTGATGATATCGTAACCGTAATCGAGCATGGCGTCGTTCAGTTCCATTTTCACGGCTATGGCAATATCGTCTTTCCGCTCGAAGACATCGTCTAATTTCATCTTCGGAACCTCGGCGCGCACCACATCGAAGACATAGGACGTAATCTGGTCGTGCGGATTCTCGAGCTTGTAAAATGCATCATATACCTTGGTTGTGATAACCTTAAACTGAACTGAAATTTTCAGCCGAACGAAAACGTCATCCTTGGTTTTGGTTTCCACAATGACATCCAATTGTTGGATTTTCAAATTAATACGGCCAGCAATCCTGTCGAAAACCGGGATCTTGAACTGAAGCCCCGAGTTGCGGATGCTCTGGAATTTTCCGAAGCGCTCGATAATAGCTGCCGTTTGCTGCCGTACGGTAAAGATTCCGGAAAGCAGGACAAATACCCCAATTATTAAAATTGGAATTAAGATAATAAAACCACTCATGGTATAAATTTTAGTTTAGAAAACGGTTGAAGATACGAAAATAAACCTACTTTTATCGTTCACCTTTCAACGATATGATCCCATTTAAAAACCTTACGCTCGTCGCGGCGTTCCTTTTAATTTCAGTTTACGGTTATGGCCAGCAACGATTTACCGAGTACAATTACCTTGGTATTACGGGCGGTCTTACCCAATATGATATAAATACCGATCAACTAAATACCGAGGCGGGACAAGGGTTTATGTTCGGTTTCCACGCCCGGGGGGCATTTTACAATAATTTCGACCTGGTGTACGGGATCAACTTCTATAATTCTACGGTAGGGGTTTATGGTGAGCGCGCGCTGCCAATTGCGGGTGACGGTCGCTATATCGAATATAACATCCAATCGGCACTGATCCACGTGTTACTTAGCGTCAACATAGTTCGTGACCACCTCACCCTAGAGGCTGGCCCCCTGTTGAACGTAAGCGGAAAGTTGAAGTTGGACGATGAAGCTTATGCAGATTATATTCTCGATGGGTACAACACCCTAAGGGCAGATGACATACAGGACGTTTCGAAGGTTAACTTTCGGGTAATGGGTGGCCTAACGGCCGGTTTCAGAAAATTTAAGCTGAACGCCCAATATCAATATGGGGTAACCAATATGCTCAATAACCTGAATGAAAAGGACCTGTCGGAAATTGATGACATCGAGGGACATTCCTCTACCTTGGTATTGTCCGGGATTTTTTATTTTTAGGCTTATCCCAAAGTCTCCAGGGCATATTTAATTCGTGAAATGCTTTCCTCTTTCCCCAACAGAAATAGGATTTCGAACACATCGGGCCCCTTCATTTCTCCCACGAGTGACAATCGCAACGGCATCATAACTTTTCCGAAGCCAATATTGTTTTCGGTTATATAGCCCTTGATACTATCCGAGAGTGAGGCGGCACTATATTCATCGGTATTTTTAATACATTGAATGACTTCCTCCAACAGCGCAGCCGTATCTTCCTTAAACGCTTTCCCGGTGGCCTTTTGGTCGAATTTCCTAGGCGCTTCAAAGAAAAAGCTTCCCTGCTCCCAAATATCCTCTACGAACGTTGCGCGTTCCTTTAGCAAGGAGACTATTATTGAAATGTCCATAGAAGTGGAAACCTCCTTCTTTGCCAGCATTTGCATGAACTGCAGGCTGAGCTCGGCTTCATCCATTTGCTGCAAGTAATGGTGCTGAAACCATTTTGTTTTTTCGGGATCGAACTTCGCCCCAGCCTTGTTCACCCGCGCCAAATCGAACGCAGCTACAAGTTGTTCTAAGCTAAAAATCTCTTGTTCGGTACCGGGGTTCCAGCCCAATAAGGCCAGCATATTAACAACCGCTTCCGGTAGGTATCCGTCCTCGCGATATCCGGAGAAAAGCTCCCCATCTGTTGTCTTCCATTGCAACGGAAATACCGGAAAGCCCATTTTATCGCCATCGCGCTTGCTTAGCTTGCCTTTGCCAACTGGTTTCATAATTAACGGCAAATGGGCAAACTCTGGCGCTTTCCACCCAAAGGCTTGGTATAGCAGGACGTGCAACGCCAAGGACGGTAGCCACTCTTCCCCTCGAATTACGTGGGTTATTTCCATGAGGTGGTCGTCTACAATATTTGCCAGGTGGTAGGTAGGCATCCCGTCGCTCTTAAATAGCACCTTATCGTCCAGAATATTGGTATCTATCTGCATTCCGCCCCGTATAAGGTCGCGCAATTGCAAGGTTTCTCCCGCGGGAGACTTAAAGCG
>NZQO01000006.1 GCA_002693605.1 Flavobacteriaceae bacterium | reverse complement strand
GCGTAACATCTTGCCAGGTATTCATCTGGTCTCGCGTTACGTGTACCTTGCCATCGTCACTGCCAGTCCAGAAAACTCCTTTCTCATGAGGTGATTCCACCAAGTAGCTAATAGTGCCGTAATTTTCGGCACCGACGGCTTCGTTGGTTAAAGGGCCGCCGCCCTTGCCCTGTTTCTCATCTATATTTCGGGTAAGGTCTGGTGAAACTTCGGTCCAGGTCTTGCCTAAATCCTCGGTCCTCAACACTAGTTGGGCAGCGTGATAATACACTTCTTCCTCATGTTGTGAACGAATTATTGGCGCATTCCAGTTATAGAGGTATTTCATATCGCGGGCCGCTTTGCCTAAGTATTGAATGGGCGCCGCCATTATATTGGTGCTCGCCTTGCTGTCCATATCAAGGGCTTCGATCGTACCGAGATAACTTCCCCCCAAGACCGTTTTCGGATTTTCCGGGTCGAATGCCAGAAAGGCACTTTCCCCACCAGCGGCATACGTCCAATCTTGCTGGCCAATACCGCCTCTCCCCAGACTTAGGCTCGCTATTTTGACCGAAGTATTATCCTGCTGTCCGCCGTAAATGTTGTACGGAAAAACATTATCGGCCGTCACCCGGTAAAATTGCCCGGTAGGCATATTTTCCTGGGTAGACCAACTCTCGCCGAAATTAAAGGAGATTGCCGCACCGCCATCATTGGCGATGACCATATTTTTTGAATTAGAAGGGTTTATCCATAAATCGTGATAGTCACCATGGGTGCCCGAGAGCGTCTCCCAAGTCTTGCCACCATCCTTCGACCGCAGATTCGGGGCGCTAAGTACGTACACCACGTCTTCGTTATTAGGATCTACGAAAACTTCAATATAGTACCAGGCCCGTTGGGTTAGGCGATTGTCACCGCTCACCTTGCTCCAGCTATCGCCGCTGTTGTTCGATACGAAGAGACCACTTAAATCTTTTTCGGTATTACTTTCAATAAGGGCGTACACCTTGCCGCTATTAGACCTCGAGACTGCAATAGCCATCTTTCCCTTTTCCTCAGGCAATCCATTGTGGATCTTCTGCCAGGTTTCCCCAGCATCGATAGATTTGTAGAGCCCGCTGCCTTCGCCGCCGCTAATTACCTTCCACGGTTTGCGTTGGTGCTGCCACATAGCGGTATAAAGAACGTCTGGATTGTTCATATCCATGGAAAGTTCGGTACTCCCGGTCATGTCATTCACATAGAGCACCTTTTTCCACGTAGCTCCACCGTCTACCGATTTGTAAACGCCCCGTTCTTCTGAATTACCATGCAGGGCTCCCTGCGCCGCGACATATACGATATCAGGATTTGTAGGATGAATCACCATTCGCGCAATGTGTTGGGTTTCTGCCAAACCGAGGTGCACCCAAGTTTTGCCCGCATCTGTACTCTTGTAAACGCCATCGCCATGGGAAGTCATTACCCCGCGAACCGCGTGCTCGCCCATACCAACATACACAATGTTCGGATTACTTTCGGATACGGCTACTGCCCCCACTGACCCGGTTTTGAAATACCCGTCTGAAATATTCTCCCAATACTGCCCGGCGTCTTCCGTTTTCCATAGTCCGCCGCCGGTGGTGCCCATGTAATAGGTCAGGGGGTCATCGACCACGCCGGATGCCGCTACCGATCTTCCGCCCCTGAAAGGGCCAATATTGCGATAGGTAAGGGGTTCAAAATAAGAGTTGACATCTTGTGCAATGGCCGCACAGCAAATAAAAAAGACACTTAATAACGTAGAAAGTTTTTTCATGGATATTTTAGATTGAATGTATCCAAAGATAGCAAAAACCTAATTTGTCGAAACGTCTACCTTCAACAACAAAAATAAGCGCCGTTATTTCCATAAACTGTACCTTTGAAAAAAAATTAGCGTATGGGCCTAACCAATAATGATATCATGAAAAAACTGCGCGTGGCACACAAGCTGCGCGATGAGGACATTGTAAATATTTGTGCGCTCGTAGATTTTAAGGTCACCAAGAGTGAGCTGGGTGCCATTTATCGTAAAGAGGGACATCCGAAATATATGGAGTGCGGCGATCAATTTTTGCGCAACTTCCTAAACGGTCTTGTAATTCATTTAAGAGGCCCGATGCCAGAGAAGAAGAAAAAATCTGAAAAATAAAAAACCCCACCGTACTGGTGGGGCATTAATACCTATTTCTCGAGGTCAGGAGGTAAGGTCGTTTACCTGGGTCTGGGTTTCGCCCTTCGCGTTCTGGTATGAGTTAGCTATCGAATCCTTAACTTCCTTCCCCGTTTCGCGTATCTTGGCGGTGGTTTCGTTTACCTTGGCTTTTAGTTGGTCCTTCCGTTGTTTTGGCATGCGCTTATAGCCGAAGAAGGCAAGTGCCCCTAAGCCAATTCCCACTAGTGCCAGTAATCCTTTTCGTTCTGTATTTTTCATATATAAGTTGTTTTTTTGATTTATTGAAAGATACCACAATTTCTCCGTAATTAAATAACTGCCTACCACTTTAATACAAATTTAATAGGTTGAAGGGCAAGTGGTTAAATTCTTTATAAAATGCTTCTAGAAGACATGTGCTTCTTTGGAAAAGCATGTAGATTTACGTACTTTCTGTACTTTAATCCAACATAAAATCATAGCTAGGAAAAGCCAATGCTGCATCGCACGCCGGTTGGTTTACCATGCAGCTCAGCGCATATCTAACCAATGAAGGCAATACGCCAGAAAACTTGGAGACCGAGTGCACCATTTCCACGAAAGACATCGAAATTACCGAAAGTCACCCTTCGGTTACTGAAAGGTACTAGGTATAGATGCCGAGACTTTCAAGACGGTAGCGAACAAGACCAAGGAAAATTGTCCGGTTAGCAATACATACAATCTAGAGGCTAGCCTTTGGGCAACCTTAAGATAGAATTCCACGTGCCCCTTCCAGAACCTCCAGTTTTTATGGTTTGTTCTTTTGGCTTAATAGTTATCGATGTATGGCATAACTGCTTGCCCTGCCGTATTCCTCTAAAATGGGATACCAGCGCTCTAATCGTACTTGTACATAGTGTAAAATTTTCTTCATAAGCCCGTGTTTTAAGGTTAGTTTAAACCGAATAGCAACAGTAGAAGAAAATGGCGGAGAAGTATCCGTAAAGATTTGGTTCTATTAAAGATACAAAATTCTAGGAAGAAGTTTCTTACATGCGAGTAACTATTCGACCGGGTGCAGGAATTAATCGTTATGTTGACGAAATACGCTCTTAAATTGATAGAAATAAAAAACCCCCTTCCAACGGAAGGGGGTTTTTTGTTTAATGCATGCTGAATTACTCTTTCAGAAGTTGGTGCGTTACCGCGCCATGTTCAGTATAGATCATAACCATATATGTTGCACTCGCCAATTCTGAAATGTCAATTGGCGAATCACTCAAATGCGAACCAGCAACGGTCTTCACCATTCTGCCTGTTAGATCATATATCACAACGCGATCTACCCCAATAGCCGATGGATTGCTAATATGAACTGCATTGGTGGCTGGGTTCGGGTAAAGTGCAATCTTGGGCTGGTTTGGAAGGTTGCTTCCTGTGCCCAATACGCTCTCCACTGTAAGCTCGAAGCTGCACGTCCCCAGGTTGCCCTCGGCGTCCTCGGCGGTCAGTGTCACGGTGTACGTGCCGTCGGACAATAGGCTTCCCGGTGCCGGCTCCTGCGAGGTGATGATAACAGGATCGGTACAGTTATCCTGAGCCGCAGCACTACCTTCCGCAAAATAGTCAGGTACTACGTAGAACAGGTTGTTGGTTCCGGGATCGACAGTTTGGTTGCCCGGACAGCTCACCACGGGTGCCAGGTCGTCCACCACGCTCACGTTGGCAAAGCAGGTAGATAGGTTCCCGCTGGAATCCTGTGCGAATACCTGAACCTGTACAGTGGTTCCTATATCGGCACAGTCGAACTCCGTGATGTCTACCGCAGTGGTAGCGATGGCGCAGTTGTCTTCGAGCGAGTCAATCACGTCAGCGGCCGTAATGGTCGCGGTGCCGTCGGCGCCGAGGGCGAGGGTAATGTCCTTACAGGCCAGCACGGGGGCCGCGGTGTCCTCCACCGTAACGGTGGCGGTACAGCTGGCTTGGTTCCCGTTGGCGTCGGTCACGGTAAGGGTAACCAGGTTGTCGCCCACCATCGAGCAGTCGAAGGTATCGGTGTCAAGCTCGTAGGCCACGATGCCGCAGGCATCGGTCGAGCCGTTGTCGATATCGGCGCCCGATACGGTCGCGGTGCCATCGGCGCCCAGTTGCACGGTAACGTCCTGGCAGGCCACCACCGGTGCGGTAAGATCCTCCACGGTTACGGTAGCGGCACAGGTGGATACGTTGCCATTGTTGTCGGTCACCAAAAGGGTTACCGTATTAGCACCCACGTTTGAGCAGTCGAAAGTGTCCTGGCTGAGGGCCAAGGAGGCCACGCCGCAGTTGTCTGTCGAGCCCCCATCCAGGTCGGACGGCGCTATGGTCGCCACGCCCGATGCGTCGAGCTGGACGGTTATATCCTGGCACACGGCCACCGCTGGCTCGCTGTCGGCAACGGTAACGGTGAAGCTGCATACCTGGCTGTTCCCGTTCACGTCAACGGCCGTGAACTCTACGGTGCTAACCCCGACGGGGAATTGGCTCCCGCTTGGAAGGCCGCCCGTTTGGGTTACCGAGGCGATGCCGCAGGCGTCGAACGCGATCGCGTCAGCAAATATTACCGTGGCGAAGCAGTCGCCCGGGTCGGTGTTCGCGGTGGTGTCGGCCGGGCAGACCACGATGGGCGCCACGTTGTCCTGAACCGTTACGGTAGTGGTGCAGGTCGAGCTGTTCCCGTTGTTATCGGTGACGGTAAGGGTCACGGGATTGTCGCCCACGTTCGAGCAGTCGAACGAGCTCACGTCTATCGCGGTGCTGGCAACGCCACAGGCATCGGTCGAGCCGTCGTCAATGTCGGCAACCGAGATGGTGGCCTCACCGTTGGCGTCGAGCTGTACGGTGAACGGTGCCACGCAGCTGGCCGTCGGCGCCACGTTGTCCTCCACGGTTACGATGGTAGTACAGGTCGAGCTATTACCGTTAACATCGGTTACGGTAAGGGTCACGGTATTGTCGCCCACGTTTGAGCAGTCGAACGAGCTCACGTCTATCGAGGTGCTGGCAACGCCACAGGCATCGGTCGAGCTGTTGTCGATATCGGCAGCAGTTATGCTAGCCTGTCCGTTGGCGTCGAGCTGTACGGTGAACGGTGCCACGCAACTGGCCGTCGGGGCCACGTTGTCCTCAACGGTTACGGTAGAAGTACAAGTAGCGGTATTTCCATTACCATCATCTACGGTTAAGATAACTGAATTTGTTCCTACATTAGAACAGTTGAATGAAGTCACGTCTATAGTTCTGCTTGCAATGCCACAGTTATCGGTTGAGCCGTTGTCGATATCGCCAGCGGTAATGGTAGCTTGTCCATTGGCATCCAATTGCACCGTAATATTCTGGCACACCGCAACTGGGGCCTCAGTGTCTTCCGAAGTAAAAATAAATGCTTCGGTGCTACTAGCTCCCTGCGTGTCGGTTGCAGTAACGGTAATGGTAGCGCTTCCCTGAACTACACCCTGGGGCGTAAAGCTAAGGTCGAAATCAGTTCCGTTAAAGCTAACCGAGATGCTCCCATCGGTAACCAAGCTCTGGTTGTTCGAAGTTGCGGTAACGGTTATATCGGCAGTGGCGTCCTCTACATCTGATACTATGACGGTTTGGTCGAACTGTGTTCCCGGACAGCCGGTCGCATCGTCTATTGCAGTAATAATTGGAACTTGGTTTAGCTGGAGCACCTTTTCACCTGAAAAACTATAACAATTATTGTCTCCTGCCAAACCGCCGTACTCAACGATATAGCCTAACAAACTGGAGTTGGGCAAGTCGTTCCATCGGCCTTCGTTGGCAAAAAATATTTGGAGGTAGTGCTCGTTGCTTCCTGAGTTGTTTGGTTCACCAGTGTTCCAGTTGGCATATTCGCCGGGCAATGCTGTGCCGCCCGTGCTGAACTGGGTTCCCGCTTCGGGACCGGTAACCCAATGCCAAAGACCTTCACTTGCGCCTTGATTGGCGTAGGTATTGGTGCCTAGGGCACTGTTGATCTGTGCGAAATCATCTGAGCCGCCAAGCCAACCGTCGTTGACTAGGTTGTTACGGATAAAATCATTTTCGGTCAACGAGGTAACTGTTGCCAGGTAACCTTGCAGTCCGTATAGACTGCGGGTTGCCGCATCGGCCTTGGCTTGTTGCCACGTAAAGTTTCCGACGATATATTCGTAATAATGACCATTTTCGGTGTTGGCAATACTGTTGCCCAAGGTAAATTGAATAGTTCGGTCGTTAGAATCTGAACTCGTAGTGCTAAACTGAACGTTGCGGAACAAGGTTTCAGCCTGGGCCTGGCTCATAGACCCGTTAATGGTCAATATACCCGAACCGGCATTGTACGAAGCTGTTACACCAGCAGGCAAGGTATAGGCACTGTTGAGTGACAATACGTCTCCGGAGATTAAGTTATCGGCAATTGAAATTAGTGCGCCGTTCACGGTGCTGCCAAAGTTTACCGAGACGCCGCTGTCTATAGTAGAAGCCGTTGCGGGATCCGTTACCACATTAACTCCAGAAGTTGTTACTACATAAGGCTCTGGAGCGGTAATGGTAACGGTTACGTTGTCGACCACCGTGTTCCCCGTGTTATCGGAGGTGGTTAACTGAATAACGTTGGTACCGATATCGGCACAGCTGAAATTAGTCTGGCTTAGCGAATAGTTTAAGCTACAGTTATCGCTAGCGCTTGTAACAACCATTGCGGGTGTGATATTGACCCCGGCAGGATCGGATAGCTGACGTGTAATATCCTGTACCGCAACCGATGGGGGAGTAGTGTCTTGCACGGTTACAGTAGCCATGCAACTAGCGGTATTTCCGTTGGTGTCGGTTACCGTAAGCGTAACGGCGTTCGACCCCAGATCGGAACAGGTGAAACTGCTTCGGTCAATTGCGTACGATGCGATTCCGCAATTATCGGAAGAGCCGTTATTAACCTCGGCTGCGGTAATACTCGCATTGCCCAAACCGTCTAAGGTGACGGTTACGTCCTGGCACACGGCAGTTGGTGCCGTGTTATCAGGGGTGGTACCAATAGTCACCGAAGCATTAGCGGTACAACCGTCTTGCGAAGTAACGACTACCGAATAGTCGCCCGGTGCGAGACCAGAAATACTTTGGGTAGTAGCATTGTTGCTCCATAAATAGTTATACGGTCCCGTAGCAAAATCTGACACTACAGCCGTAGCAGCCCCGTCATTGGCCCCGGTACAGCTAACATCGGTTTTGTTTATCACAGCCGAAAATGGCAAGGAAAAATTTTGATATAGAGTAGCTTCCTGCGAATAGTTGTAAAATCCGAAACGGCCACTCTCAAAACTACCGTCCACGTCAAACACCTGGGTTCCGTTTACCCACACGCTAATATTCGTGGCCCCGTACTCTACCTGAAAGGTATAAGTTGTATTGTCGGCCCAACCGCCCAGCGCGTTACTCCGTGCCAGTACATTGGTAATAGGATCTGTTTGGCACCAAAAAGTATTGTTTAGATCGGCCGAGGTGCCCTGAATGCGTGATAGGCGCATCTCTGCGGCAGCACAGGTTTGTAGTGCCTGTTTCCAGTCGAACAGGATCATTCGATACTCATTGTTCGGGGTTCCAGAGTTGGGGGACTTATATCCCATAACGAATCCGATAAAGTCATCGTCATTGCCAGTTTCAACCCGGAACTCACCCTGGATAGTGGTGTTGAAATATTCAGCATTGCTCACGTAAAATGAAGGGTTGCTGTTAATTGTTTGGCGTACGTTACTGCCGTCGGGGGAGGGTACCCAGTTTCCGTTAGAGGGATTTCCCTCCACGCTCCATGAATCTAATCCGAGATCGATAAAGCAGTTCGGGGGTGGTGCCTGGGCAAACGACGTTTGCGCCAGTAGGGCCACCGCGAATAATGTAGCCATCCTTACTAGGGTAGGATGCCAATAGTGTTTCAAATTCAAAAAGGACCGATTAGACCTCCTTGAGCGGGGTAGTTGTTCATTCATAATGATTTGGGTATTAAAATTCGGGGTCGAATATATAACTATTTGTTAAAGATAAAAATGAGATTATACTATATTTTTACATTTTAACAGATTTATGTGCATTTAATCGATACAAACTAGTTATAATTAAGACTTTAGCGGGATAAGTAGCTGACTGAAAAATAGTTGAATAATTTCCATATACCTTTATCAGATTATAGGAAAAAACCTACAAATCAACAGATTTATATTCTATTCGGCTACATAGGAGCCACATAGTCCAGCATCAAGTTACTAGATCGTTCAACGGCTTGGCAAAATCGAATATTTCAGTAACTTTAGCCAAAATATTAAGCCACACCTATGTTTTCAGCAGTACGTTCCCTTCAGTCACTTTGTTTTTGCCTCATTGCCACCTTCAGTTTTGCCCAAGACTTTTCGGCCTTTCAATACCGAAACGTGGGCCCGCAGCGCGGAGGCCGCGTAACCACGGTTACGGGTATACCGCAACAACCTAGTACCTTCTACCTTGGCGCCACGGGGGGTGGGGTATGGAAATCTAGCGATTACGGCACCAGCTGGCACAACGTTTCCGATGGTTTTTTTGAAACACCCTCCATTGGCGCGATCGAGGTCGCCCCGAGCGATCCAAACGTTGTGTACGTAGGAACCGGATCTGATGGGCTACGCAGCAATGTCATTGCCGGGAAGGGAGTTTACAAGTCTATCGACGCCGGGAAAACCTGGGAGCATATTGGCCTTCGTGAAGTAGGGCAAATAGGCGCTGTTGAAATCGACCCGAACGACCACAACATCGTATGGGTGGCTGCCATAGGGAATGCCTTTAAGGATTCTTCGGAAAGAGGTATTTATAAAACCACCAACGGAGGCCAAACTTGGGAAAAAGTACTGTTCGTTTCCGATAGTGTAGGATTTGCAGATCTTGAATTGCTTCCGGGAAATCCTAATATTGTATACGCCGCGGCCTGGAAGGGACAACGTAGGCCTTGGACTATTATTTCGGGCGGGGAGAATCCGGAAGGTGGAATTTACAAATCGGTCAACGCCGGGAAGGATTGGGTGAAGCTCGAAGAGGGACTTCCGCAGGGTCTCATCGGTAAAATCGATTTGGCGGTTTCGGCGGTAGATTCAAGTATTTTGTATGCCGTAATCGAAGCGCCGGGGCAGGAGGGAGGCCTCTATAAATCGGTGAACCAAGGCAAGTCATTCGCACATATTTCGAATAACAAGGGCTTGGTAAATAGACCTTTTTATTATACCAACCTGGAACTGGATCCAACCAACCCCGATATCATTTACTCCAACGCCAACCCGTTATTGAAATCCACCAATGGTGGAATTTCATGGACCGAGATGAGCGTACCGCATGGCGATAACCACGACATATGGCTAAACCCACACAATCCCGATTTGCTGATACAGGCAAATGACGGCGGTGCTAATGTTAGCCACAACGGCGGCAAAACGTGGTCTACGCAATTTAACCAGCCCACTGCCGAAATTTACCAGGTGGAAGTAGATGACCAGTACCCCTATTGGCTGTACGGTGGCCAACAGGACAATTATACCACTGTTGCGGTACCCAGTTTTCCGCCCTACGCCATTCAGGATTCCGATACCGGATGGATCATTAATACGGGCGGCTGCGAAACGGGCCCCGCAGTACCAAAACCGGGCAACCATAACATCATATATGCCAACTGCAAGGGGCGGTTTGGGGTTTTCGACAAGCGTACGGGAACAGAAAAGAGCTATTATGTTGGGGCGTACAATATTTATGGACACAACCCTAAGGATTTGGAATACCGTTTCCAACGGGTAGCGCCCGTACATGTTTCGCCGCATAATCCCGATGTAGTTTACCACGGCTCGCAATTTGTGCATAGAACCTCCGACGATGGCGTAACTTGGGAAACTATTTCTCCAGACCTAACGGCTTTTGAAGAGGATAAACAAGTTATTTCCGGAAGTCCCATAACCCGTGACATTACGGGCGAGGAGTACTACAGTACCTTATATTCCATTCGTGAATCGCCAGTACAGGCCGGGGTTATCTGGACCGGATCTAACGACGGGGTCGTCTCGGTCACTACCAACGGGGGGAATACGTGGAAGAACGTGACCCCGAAAAAATTACCGAAGGGCGGCCGGGTAGAGTCCATTGAACCTTCGCAATTTAATCCAGCCAAGGCTTATATTGCAGTCGACATGCACCTGCTGGGAGACGATAGGCCGTACCTCTATAAAACTGAAAATTTCGGTGAGAGCTGGGAATATATCAGCGATGGAACGAACGGCATTCCCGCCGATGCACCCACTCGGGTCCTGCGGGAAGACCCAGAGCGCGAGGGATTACTCTTTGCGGGTACAGAATTCGGGATGTTCGTTTCGCTTAACGACGGCAACACCTGGCAATCCTTTCAGCAAAACCTACCGGTTACGCCTATTACCGACATTAAATTGGTTCGCGGCGATTTGGTTTTGAGTACAATGGGCCGTGGTTTTTGGATTTTAGATAATATGACTGCGTTGCGGAACACAAAAATCCAGCAGTTGGGCACATCGCCTGTCTTGTTCCAACCCAATACTACCATTAGGTATCGTTACCCAATGGTGAGTCATGAAGGATTTCCGGAATATCCGCGAACCCATGTGAGCATTGATTATTACCTTCCGCAAGGGGTTGCATCCAAGAATCTACAGTTGGAAATTCGAGACGCAAATAATCAAACCGTAGCCACTATTTTAAGTGATACAACGGTGGTAGATGCGGAAATTTCCGAAGAAAATATGATGATGAGCCGTACGTACCGCTATGTCGATTCCAAACTCTCGAATGCACCAGGAATTAACCGTTTTAATTGGGACGTGCTGCAAAAGGGACCTTGGGCAAAAGATATGAAGCGCCGGTATAAGAATGGACCTATGGTGCCCCCGGGGATGTATACGGCAACTCTTACGGTTAACGGCCAAGCATTACAGCAAGAATTTGAATTTAGGCTAGACCCTCGCGCCGCCGAAACCGGCATAACCACCGAGGTCATTAAAGAACAGACGGCTTTACAATTGGAGGCCATCGAATTGTTATCGGAAGCCAGAAAATTACAGGTGGACTTGGAGGATGAGCTGAATAGCGCTGAACTTAGCACGGCGCAGCGAGAAGCTATCGAAACGATGCTACAGTCACTCAAGAACGCCGAGGGAGCTTATCCGCAGCAAATGTTGCTATCTCAAATAGAATATGTATACGGGATGTTGAGCGGTGCCGACCAGCGCGCGGGCCAAGATACCGTAAAACAATTGCGGAAATTGCAGTCGCAATTTCGGCAACTTCAGAGCCAAGCAAAGGGGTTTGATGTAGGCAATTAATTGGTTGACGCCTGTGCAGTTGCTTTATAACTAGAAATCAACATTTTCGCTTTCTAGAAGGATATTTAGGTTCGTTAGTACCTGTTCGAATTTTTCGATATCTCTTTCTAGAACGGTTCTTAACTTTTGCTTCGTGGTAGCTGAATTTATAGCTTCTGGAGCTGACTTGGACGCCGCATAATTGGTTTGTAAGAAATTAATTTCCTGGGAGATATACGAGTGGTAGTCACCGAAAAAATTTGAATCGACCAAAAATTGCCTGAAATTATCGTGTTTATTTTCCCGTTCTGTTTTATAGAACCGATTTAAATGGATCAGGTTTACCTTTTGTAGAAACTTATCGTTTAACGAAGCGGACATTACCGGGCTAATGAAATTTTCCAAATCTAAGGAATGGGAGAATTCTTGGAGATCGCCCACGGTATTTTCCATAGACCATTTTAAGTGGGGTATCGAGGATTGAAAAAATTGGAATGCGACGTGAGCCTTGTCGCGGCGTTGCTTTTTATATAAAATATAAGCTAAAATTACGCCCAATACGGCAAGTATAACGGCGACGCTATCTATTAGCATAGACCATTGGTTGGGGTCTAAGCTCCAATCTCTAAATATAAAATAGTATTGATCTGAATTTTGTCTCAACGTTTTTTATTAATTCAAGCATTACAGGTTTACGCTAAATTCTAAATGAAAAGATACGCAATATTTTATGATAGATGAGATTGGCCTTGAAAAGCAAGACAATTCAAATGAATATAATAGTATTATAATTTACATTATGTAAAATAGAATAATTGATTAGTTGCTTTTATACCAATCTCCTTTATTAAGTTTTTAGGTGTTTCTTTTACTTCCCTACTTGCCAATGCTACCATAAATAAATAAAATACAGTCAATTGCTTTCATAATAACGATAATTTCTACCGTTAACCGAAAAGGGTCGTATACCCTAATACCACAAGCTATATAATTTGTAGCTTTATGTGTAGCGAACCGAATGATTCACGAACTTCAGAATTATCCCCGCATATCTATCCCCACCAATTAGAGTTAAATTATCACATTTATAAATGATTACGATATCATGGCGAATGCAAAAGTTATGTTGGTCCTCGAGGGCACCTATCCGTACAACGAAGGTGGCGTATCTACTTGGGCCCATACTTTATGCCGACAAATAAAAAATGTCGATTTTACGCTTTGTGCCCTTACCGCTAAGTACCACACAGAAACCAAATTCCCGTTGCCTTCCTCCGTCAAGGAGGTTGTTCAGATACCCATTTGGGGTGCAGACGAGCCGGCCTCCTATCCTAATTATGGCATTTCCTATCACGCATTGCTCCTCAAGAAACGGAAAACGACAGATCGAGTAATCGATAGGCAGTTTCTGCCACCATTTCAATCGCTGTTAGCGCACATTTACAACGAACAGGCCGACATGCCCGGTTTTGATGCCGTACTTCGAACGCTTTGGAATTATTTCAGTGAGTATGATTATTCGGAAACTATGCGAAGCCAATTGGTATGGGATTCTTACGTGAATTTTATGGATCGCTACGGTGCGAATGGCGTGATACCCATTCCCGTAATGATGGATTTAACTGTGGGTATGCGGTGGCTTTTCCGTTTAATGCTTCCGTTGAGCGTGCCGGTGCCAAAAGTCGATTTGGTGCATCTTACCATGAGCGGTTTCGCCCTGTTGCCAGCGCTCGCGGCCAACTATGCCCACAATACACCCATTATCCTTACCGAACACGGGGTTTTTATACGTGAACGTTTATTGGCCATCAACAGTTCGGGGTATTCCTATTTTCTGCAGGATTTTTTAATCCGTTTTTCCGAATGTATCGCAAAGCTCGCGTACCACAAGTCGCAAAAAATCATATCCGTAAATACCTTTAACCATACTTGGGAGCGTCGCTACGGGGCGCCTGAATACAAGTTAGGGTGCATTTATAACGGTATAGACCATCAACGCTTTGTGCCGCGCCCAAAAGTAGAGACGGAAAATAATACGCCTACGGTAGTGGCCTTGGCCCGCGTATTTGAACTTAAGGACATTCTTACCATGATACGAACGTGCGCCTTGGTGAAGAAGGAAATACCTAACGTTCGGTTTATCGTCTATGGCGATACCCAATCGGTACCCGAGTATACCAAGCAGTGTCGAACTCTCATTGCTCAGCTACATTTGGAAGACACATTTTTTCTGAAGGGAGCGAAAACCGATCCTCACCTCCTCTTTCCGGAGGGAGACCTATCCATTCTCACGTCTATTTCCGAAGGGTTTCCGTATACTGTGCTCGAGTCGATGAGCTGTGGCGTTCCGGTAGTGGCAACCGATGTTGGCGGCACGGCAGAGGCGCTCGACCATGGAGGTTCGGGATTTATCTGTAAGCCGAAGGACGCCCAGGCGCTGGCCGGCCGGGTGGTACAATTGCTCAATAACCCAGCGCTGCGAAAGAAAATGGGCAGGCACGCCCGCGAGCGTATTACCAGCCGTTTTTCGGAAGAAAATTTTGTAACAGCTTACCAAAACTTATATAGCCAAACTATTAAACAAACCCCATTCGTTAAACGCGTTCCAAAATCTAGATTTGCCCGTGTTAGAAAATACCAACAGCTATAGGGATGTGTTCAATACCCTCAAAACGCGATACGGCAAACCTGTAAACGTCCAGGTAGTGTGTGCCGCCCTAGAGGCTATGGGAATACGTGACGTTGATGTGCCGAAGGACTACGGTTTCGCGAATATTGAGGCGATGGCCGCACATACCTTTAAGGAACTGAGGGCAATTTCACCCCATATACTCCAAAACGACAACCAGAAATTAGCCGAGCGCAGGGCAAATCGTACTTTTTATATATCAGATTATTCAGCCATAAAGTACAAACTCTTTTGGAAGGATTTCGGGAACGGTCTGTTCGATCTTCTTCCTATCCTGTTTCAGCTTATTGCCATAATACTTCTTGGATTTTCTCTCTGGACCTACGTAGGATTTAACGATTTACAGGCAACCGCCGTGGTGTTAGGGTTAATCTTGGGATTAACCGCAACCGGGGGAACCATTCAAGCCATGGGAAAGCAGGTGGCCTTTTATTGGTACCAGGAAGATCTCGCGATGTGCGAAAGGATGGTACGAAAGGGTATCAAAGCTGGAATGCTATTGGTAATAGGACTCACCACATTGTTCATGACGATCAACCTGATTGCGAACCTATATCCTTTCATATTTTCGATAATTGTGTTTTTATACGCCGTTTCCATTGGTTCGTTACTGTTGGTTTTTGCCCCGCTCTACACAATTAAGAAACGCTGGGTGCTTTCTGCATCTGTCTTGATGGGTACCTTGGTGGCTATTTCGTTACTGCTATTTTCTACGTTTTCCATATACCTTATCCACGCGCTGGGAATCTGGACCTCGCTTCTGTTAGCCGCGGGTTATCTCTACTACTACTTCAGCCGAAAAAAATATGGAACAGAAGGCGCCAAATATGGAACCGCACGCCGGGGCGTGGGCACGGTACGTAATAGCAATTATTTTATATACGGAACGCTATTCTATGTTTTCCTCTTTACCGATAGAATTATTGCCTGGTCTGCTGCTTACGCACGTGAGGTTCCCTTCATTATTTATTATGATAAGGATTATGAGATAGGGATGGATCTCGCCCTACTCGTATTTTTCCTGATGGCCGGTATCCTGGAGTATAGCGTGGCCTCCTTCAGTAGGCATATGGAACGGAAGCAGCGGGTGTTGCATCACAATCAGTTAAAGCAGTTTCAGGCGGAAATGTTCCGAACATATAAAAAACATTTTACATTATTGTTGTTAAATGCAGCCGCAGCCACCGCCCTACTCTATTATTTGGTCACCAAGCCGTGGGGATATCAGGCGGGATTTCAAGATACTCTCGAGCCACTTAGCCTTTACGTAGCGGGTGTGGGTTGTGTGGGGTATATTTTCCTGACTATTGGAATTATGAATGTACTACTGCTCCACACACTTAACCAATCGGGAAAGACCATACAGTTTCTGCTCATAGCGTGGGCAACCAACTGTGCGATAGGGCTTATTGCGAGCAGAATGATTGGTTTTGAGTACAGCGTACTCGGGTTGCTTGCAGGTTCAATGGTGTTTATAATCCTCAGTACTAAATACATACGCACCTATTTTAAAAATTTAGAGTATCACTATTATGCCACCCTATAAAGAGCTCATATTATTTCTATTTTTTATGGCAATAACTTCGTCTACAATATGGACCCAGACCAAGCAACAGCAGGTGTTATTCGCGTACAGTGATTTCATTCCGAAGTCTGTAGCGGGTTATGATTTTTTGGTGGTTGAGCCGTATTTCTTTTCCAAGGAAGATGTCACTGTGCTGAAAAACGGCAATAAAAAAGTGTACGCCTACATTAGCGTAGGTGAAATTGACCGGGGGTCCTGGTTTTATAAGGACTTGAAGAATTATTCCATTGGAAAGAACCCCACGTGGAACAGCGACATCATTACGGTCGCCAATACTGAAACCGCTGAGGCTCTACATAGGCTTATAAATATTTATATTTCGGAAAAAGGCTTCGAGGGAATCTTTCTCGATAATGTAGATAATTATACGGTTTATGGCCCTACTCCATCACATACCGAGAGCTTGGTAGCTTTCCTTACCGAAGTGAAGCGCATACATCCCAATCTCGAATTAATGCAGAATGCCGGGGTAGAAATTATTGATAAAACCGCGCATCTGGTGGATGTGTTAGCTATCGAATCTATTGCGACCGATTATAATTTCAGGACAAATACATATCGGTTGCGAGATTCAGAAGTCTATATCAATCGTGCCAATGAAGTAGATGCGGTACGGGCAGCGTACCAAATTCCGATAATAGCAATAGAATATGCAGATACCCAAAAACTCAAGGAAGAAGTGCTAAAACGCCTGAGACCCTGGCCGTGGAGCTATTTTATTGGACAGATAGATCTGCAGGGAACTCCTCAATTTTCTGACAACTAACCTGATGGAACAAGATATTGCACTTTTTTTCACAATATATTCTACGGGGCCCCTGCGGTTGTTGCTATTGCTATTATTATTCGGAACGCTTTACCTTCTTTTGCCCCCTAAAATGAACCCTAAATATTTGAATGGAATAACGGGGGGAACTTATCTGGCAATTTTGGTGATTCTATGTTTTATGCTCATTCAAATAAACGCTTTCGATATATTCAGTATAATGGCAATTATGGCGGGAATACTCCTATGGAAATCGTTAAATTTAAAATGGGACAGATCTTTATGGGGACAGCTCATTGAAATAAAGGAAGCAGTACTACTCTCGTATATATCGATTATAGAATCTAAGAAAGGGCTTGCGGCAGTAAGCAGCGTGTATATAAGAAAGCGAACCAACGATTTATGGCTGTATGTTAATGGCCGAAAACTCGTCTGGCCCATTCTCCTTGCGGTGTTTATAACGATAGCAACTTATTTTTCCAGAGTCTTTTTCTTTGAATTTGACCAATATACCCTTTCAGCACTGTGGCAACAAGACCTACTGGTAGCTAAGAACCTTGCCGCTCACTCATGGTTTGGCAATCAGCAGTTTGCGCTGGGCGAATATGCTATGCTCGTGCTCTATAAATACACGACGAATATTTCTTGGTTGGCAGCGTTGCTTACATTCGGCCTTCTTGAATCGGCGATTATGGCAGGTGTGCTATTTTGGTACGTTTTTAACCTAACAAACAAGAGTCTTTTCGCTGCGCTCCTGGCAAGTTCGCTTTTTTGCTTTTTATACGGTTTTATTTTTGTGGATATTGGTACGATAACCCAACCAAAGCCTATTTTCTTTGCACTCTTATTATTTTTTCCGGCGGCGTGGTTGCTGCAGAATTCGGAACACTATTCCCTTCGCAATAAGATAATTTCACTGTTTTTTTTGTTTGCCGCAATGGCCTTAAGTAACCTGTTTGTATCCGTTATTATTATGCCGCTGTTTTTCATTTCGCTATTTCCGCAGTTGGCTACTAATGGCAGGAAACAACTGTGGACAGGATTTATGGCGTATGTATTGGCCACAAGTATCATCTTGGGCATTTACACTGCTGTGGCCATTCATCAAGGCGATACCTTCAGTATGTTTTTGTCTAACCATTTGTATTCGATTAGCAATTACACTTATTTGCCTCAGTTACTTATCCCGTACGACAGCTATTTATCGTTCCTGCAGTTGGCTGCCTTGATAAGCTTCGTGGTGCTGTTATTTTTATGGTTCCGAAAAACCCGCACCTGGCAGCAGCTCCTCATTTTCCATTCCTTCTTCGGCATCGTACTTCTGCTCTCCTTCTTCGAAAATTATTTCTTTGATTTCGACTTGCTCAATCAGGTCATTTCTGTGATGGCACCTATTTTCTTGGCATCATGTGTATACATCCTTTTTCAACTTCTTAAATTGGCCATGTTTCCAGAAACGAGGTTGCCCTTACCCTATAAACTTACATTCGTGGTATTATTGGTGGGGTGGCTAATGTTGCTTCAAAAAAATAGTTTTGTAAATGTCCCCAAGGGTAATAAAACCACCCGAGAAATTATCCAAGCGTACACTCAAATTGAACAAACGTATATGCCCTATTCTTACGCTATCGTAAATCTGGCCAGGCATAGCGCGATTAGCAAGAGCAGTCACTTTTTCATAAATTATGATTCTTTCGGAAGCAGTTACCTAGAAATTGATGCGCTCTTCAATTCCCACAAACATGACGCTGCCTATTTAAAGGCGCACCCCGAATATGTGTTGCCCAGCAGCACATTTCTGTTTCTGTACCCAGATGAAATGTTTTTGCCTGATAAAACCTATGAAGGAAAAAAAGCAATGAAAACCGCACGAACGAGCCTATCTATCTTGAAAAAGAGAAAGCGCAACATACATTTGTTCTATAAGAGCCCCAACCTAGAAATATATGAAATTATAAACTCACCGGCCGAAGGGAAAATCACCGACCTGCTCGCTCGAAAACTTCTAAGACGTGAAAAATAAACAAACCAGCATATGGGCCATTGTACTAGTGTTGTTGCTAGTGGGCTGCGCTGTCGACGTACAAGAGCGAAGTGAATTCCCGTTTGCCTTTGAGGGTACTAGCGCCACGCCATTGGTTGTTTATCTAACCAATCCGCAGGATAAGAAAGATCAAGGTTTCACGTACCACATCAGAAAGGCGCTTAACTATGCCAAGATTCCGTTTCAGCAAACGAATGTTGCAAATTTCAACCGGAACCCAACGATTGCCGCTACGGCTCAGGTAGTGGTGTTGATGGAAACCAAGCCTCTGGATGTAGGAGCTATGGAATCGTTAGTTTCGTTTACCGCCAATGGAGGAACGGTTATACTCTTGAACGCATCGGAAGATTTGAATTTTGGATATCTGGCGGGTCTTAGGGAAAATCCTGTTTTTTCGGTGAACCCAAAGGCATCGGGATATCATTTCCTGGGCGATTTTCTACCTACAATGAAAGGAAAAAAGTACAAAACCCCCTTTGAGCATTATGGTTTGGACCGTGAGAGTTTTTCCGAAAAAGTAAAAATATTAGCAACTGCGGCGAACGACCCTTTCTACCCTACCATTCTTGAAAATACCATTATGGATGGAAGGGTTATTATTTTCAACTCGGTAGCCCCTTGTCAAAAAATAGATCGCGGGCTCTATTTTTCGGCAATTCTTCGCGCGTTGCCCCAGGTGCCTTATCCTATTGTGAATACGGGGGTTTTGTTTTTGGATGATTTCCCATCGCCGGTATATGACATTAAAAAAGAGCCAATCGCTAGTGAGATGAACCTGTCTATGGCATCGTTCTATACAGATGTTTGGTGGCCCGATATGGAAACCATGGCCCGCGAATTTGACCTTGAATACACTGCCATGGTGTGCTTCGACTACCAAAATAAGACCTCTCCCCCGTTTCTCATTAACGAATGGCAAACCAATAGCAGGCAAGTGGATGATAAAAACCTTTTCACCACCGATTATCTCGTAAGCAACGTGGTTAAAGAGGGTCACGAGCTCGCGCTACATGGATTTAATCACGTTTCATTAATGGAGAAAAACTGGCCGCGACGTGAATATATGGAAACTGCTATGAATACGGCGTACAAGAAATGGAAGTCTGAGCAATATGCCCCCATGCCGGTGACTTACGTCCCACCATCCAACTACATAGATAGCCTAGGATTGGTCAGTATTGAAATGGCCGTTCCATCCATAAAATATATTTGCAGTACCTATGAGGGCATTCAAAAGGAGGGCGGCGACCGAGAGTTCGACCCGGACCCTTATAACCAGTTTTTCTTTAATTTCCCTAGAATTACAAGTGGTTACGTGTTCAACGATAACAAGGATTACCAGGTTCACTCGGTTTTTTTATATACCGGGGTCTGGTCGCATTTTATTCATCCAGACGACGTATATCAGATTAAAGGTGCTGAAAATGAAGGCAATCGTGGCGATTTCGACTACCGTAATCCGGGAAACTACGGATGGCGGAAATCTACCAATAACCGCAAGGGGCTTTACCCCTTTTTCAAGGACCACCTATCTAGCTTGGTGCATACCTATCCTATGCTGCGTTTTATGAATACCCAAAATGGCGCACAGGCCGCCCAGCAATGGCGTTACCAACGGTACGTCCATTCTAACACGGCAAATACTTATTTTGTGCAACCGAGGGAAAATAGCCCCAACTCGGCCGAATATTGGATGGTTTATATTCCGCAGGAAAATTGGACCACCGTAACCTCATTTTGGGCAAGCGAAGGTATTTCGTATTCGGCCACCCCGTTTCAGGAAGGAAAATTGGCGATGTTCAAGAATACCACCGCAAAAATTTCAGTACCCTTGCCCTCACTAAAAGACAACGAGGACCCCGCGCTGTCTTTGCTCGCCTTACAGAACTTTCGCAAATATACCGACGGTGAGCGAGATTTCAATTCGACGGAAGAGGAAATTAAGTGGTTGGTTTTACAGGGAAGATCAACCGAAGCGATACTGCTTCTTTCAAAAAAGATAGCGACCTCTGCCTATACTTCCTTCCCGGATATAAAGGAACTATCTCGGTTACTTCAATCAGAGGACCGGGAATTTGAGATATGGCCAATTTTGGAAAATGCGTATCAGGAAAACCCTAAGTTGCAAGATGAGCTAATTGACCTTTCTATGCAATTGGTATCCAATAGTGATTACCCCTCATTAGCGGTCAGAAAAGAGTGGATGGAGAGGCAGTTGCGCCTTTACCCCACTAACACTGATCTCTGGGCTACATATTCGGTCTATTTTTCGGAAGAACTACGGAATTTGAGCATTGCTAGGTTAATTCAATTGATGGAAGACACAAATTCTACGACCCAAAAAACGCAATATGCAACGCTTCTCGCCGATCGTGATCCTCAGCGTTTCTTGCGTTATATTGAAAATCTAGAACCTTGTAAGACGCCCTATTTACGTCCCTTGGGCGCTACAATTGCCTGGCTATACGCAAATAGCGAAGCGTATGATTCTGCCAT
>NZQO01000005.1 GCA_002693605.1 Flavobacteriaceae bacterium | reverse complement strand
TACGTGCAGCGCCCAAATTTCCTGCTCGTGGTTTTTATGGAATGGCTGGTCGAAGAGCGTGGGAGGAGTTGAATCTTCAGATAGTACCGCGAAGGGTACGATGTATTCAACCCCTAAAAATTCCATATTCCCGTTAAAATCGGGCGCAAATAGCAACACTTGGGGCTCGAGGTGGTTTATCCTTCCGTCGAAGAAGGACATGCGCCCAAAATGGTGACCCATTCCGCCGTCGGTTGGATGCTGAATGCAGCCTGAAATATCCACGTCCCAGCCAGCACTTACAGCGGCACTATGGTCTTTGAAAGGTTGGCTCAACTGACGCACTTCCTCGATTAGCAAGGCGGTTTCATCTAGTGCTGCATCGTCGTCATCCTTGCATCCTAAAAATATCAGTGGAAGGAACAATAGCAACATGATGTTTGCGATGTTATAACTTGTTTTCATATCGGACGAATTTTTAAATTTCAAATAAAAGTGATGCCGTGGGCACCGCATATTTTCGTGACTTTTTCGAAATCGGGAGGTCCCGGTGGCAGTTCAGCCAGTTCAGCGAACATAATTTCGATGCCCGCGGGAAATGCACTCGTTATCATTTTGGCATTTTCGGTTCCCACTACCTTCCAGGCGTGAGGGATATTCTTGGGTGCAAATGCGGTGTCGCCGGCCATTAGTACAGTTGTCTTACCAGCTACCGTAATTTCCACTTGCCCCTTGATGACCCTGAAAATCTCATCTTCCTTGGTATGTACGTGCGGAGGGATGCCAACCCCTGGCGATACGTTGTCTACCCACTCTACGATTTGATTGTCGGTCTCGCTACCCACCAATTTATGCGTTTGAATATCTCCGATTACATTCAAGACTTTCCCGTCCTCATTCTTAATTATCTTGGGGTCGAGCTTTGCCCCATTTTTGTAAGAATTGGGAATTGACCTGCCATTGGCCAAGCCGGGAACAAGAATTATCCCTGCCGCTGCGCCGGTAGTTTGAATGAATTTCTTTCTATCCATAACGATGTGTTTAACGTTAGGATAAAGTTATGTGAAGTGGTTATTTTCAGTATAGTTAAAATGTCGGCAAATACTTAGAATTTAATAACTTAGCTCTGTCGAAGTTGCGAGGGGGTGGTCCCCATATGTTTTTTGAAGAAATAACTGAAGTAATCTGGCGATGAAAAACCAAGGTCATAACAAACTTCCTTTATGGTCTTATCAGTAAATTTAAGGCTATGCCTAGCGCGCATAACCAATTGTTCATCCAACAGGTGCTTGGCAGTTACCCCGAGTACTTCCTTAACACACTCGTTTAAGTATTTGCTCGATACGTTCAATACCTTGGCATAGTGGCCAACCTCGTGGTGTTCGTGCACGTGGCGATCGACGCATTTTTTAAATTTATACACTAGGGCAGATTTGGCATTGGTATCGGTTATTACCGACTTGATATTGCACTTGCCGTCACAGTACACGAAAAATGTGTTGAGGAGTGAAAAAATGGCTTCCTCCCGATGCTTCAAATTGGTGCTAAGCAGCTCGTCTAACATTTCCAGGATTGCCTTTACGCGCATTTCTATGCCCGGCGAGAGGTTTATCTTCGGAATTTCGGTAGTATTCAATAATCGAATTTCGGTGATGTGCAAATTCTTGAACGTAGGATGGTTTAAGATACCCTTCGGAATATGGAGGACATATCCGGCCGCAGTGGTGGCGTCGCATTTTATTATGTTCCATTGGTCGCTCGGCTTAAGGAAGAAAACCGAGTTCGACACATTTTGGTAATAAGTTCGGTTTATTTCAATTCCGCTAACACAATTTTGAATCCAGCAAACGGCATAGCTGTCGTCAAGCTCGTTAGCCGTCGATTTCCGTACGATACGTGCTATTTTAATGCCATCTATGTTCATATTTATGATATGACCGAGGAACTGATTATTTCCAAATTATGGATTGCGATTAAAGTTTCACGAGCTTCAAGGGAATGGTAAAAGTGCTGTTGCCCAGTGATTTATTCTTTAAAGATACGGTTTAAATTGATTTTTTGGAAATTATTGACTATCAATAGTCGTTACTTTTCAGCTTAATTGTACCTATTTCAAATGGCTTACCAATTATCCAAATCAATTTCATCCAGGTCATCGGTAGGAAATCCGTACTCGTTTATGAGAACCTCTTCGGTGAATGATAGCCTTTCCGGATTTATAATCTCGGTTAGAATATCATCCATATACTCGGCCTTCTTCAAAATTTCCTTGGTAATTTCATCGGTTAGTTTAATGGCAGAGCGAATACCGAGGTTGCCAGCGTAAGCAACGCCACTGTTGACGCGGAGGAAATTATCCAATTCCAACCTGAATCTCATAAAAAAGGAGTAGAAATACTCGACATCGCCATACTTATAGACATCCCCTTCAAACGCGCTTGCGGTCTGGATAAGGTTCTTAACAACTGAATATTGCGAATAGTCGTGATAGGAAATAAAGTCGCCCTCCAAAAATAGAGCGACATCGTTCTGCACGGCTTTACCTTCAGTATTGTTGGCATATTCATTTTCCAATCCGAATTTGTTTGCATTGTTTATATACTGTGCCCTGGTTAGCCCGAAAGCCCTGAGCAAGGCGCTTATACGTTGCAACCTGACCAATCGCGGCAGGTTGCCCGTAAGGGCTTCGGCGGTCCATTCTTCAGTAGCGGGAGCGAGCGATCGAAACTCGAAAACCAAATCCAATAAATCTTTAGCATTCCAAATTTTCATAATAGGCAGATATTAAGTTAAAATTTAAATACGGCCCGCATATTTAATTAAAAATTTGAAGAATATGGCAAGAATATCTTTTTTATAAATGATATTTTATTCCCAATAACAATTAAAATAACTACTAACTAGACGTAGCTGAAGCGTTCAACTTTGCCAGTTTCTTGTACTTTCTATATTTCAGGAAGAGTACCACGGTTACGATAGGGTGGAGGATAACGAACAAGATTACATTCAATTGTTGGTAGGTAATCCCTAGGAAATCGCTCGTAACCTGCATTATTTTAACGCATATCCAAAATATTGTATCCATTTTAAATTGATTTATAATTAACTTAATTTTTGTGTTCTCTTATTTTCTCAGCCAACCTAGAATCCGTTTATTTTTAATCATCCACTTGCCGCCAACATTTTGTAGTTTGAACTTTTGCCTGGAGGATCCGGTAGGCCCGGGATTTTGCTGGATGATCTCGATTTCATTCCCGGAAACCTTTGAAATAATCCCTACGTGGCCGAACCTATTGAGAGGTGTGGCAGAGAAAATCAATAAATCGTTCACTTTCGGTTTGGATTTGCTCGGGTTGGTATATTGGGTTAGGTTGCGCCCGGGGTTTCTGTTTCCGTCCTTTACGTTAGCGTTGAAAAAATCTTTGGCGTGCCCGTAACTATTGGGCATTTTATGGTTAAGTGCCTCGTAATAATACCGCTTTACGAATTCAACGCACTGATATTTCAACCCTAAATTATAGCCATCTGCGGTCAACCTACGGCCTAGCACATTCCCAACCCGACCATTATAATATACTGCAACGCCATTTAACGCATCAATTTCTTGCCCAACCTCAAACTTCGAAGGTAGAAATACTCGTCCTGATAGTAAAAAGCCGGATAACAGGATTAACAAAATTCCGGCGACAATGATTATTTGTTTTCTCAAGAGTGTGTGATAAGTCTAAATATCGGTGAACATTCTAGTGGAGAACTGAGGGCGGCTACCCTCTTGTTTCGATACTTCTTTTCTAATTTTAGAATCATCTTATGCTGCTATTCAATATTGGCGGGTAAACTTGTTCAATTACGCTTCAGAAGTTATTTATATTCTGAAACTTAAACGAACTTTTGTGTTATTGTCAGGTTATACAGTTATTGACTGTTGATTCACTAGACATTCGTAAGTGGTTTTTGCATATTTATAAAAAATAAAGATAATTCTCCTATTTTTAGAAATAAATTTTCCCGACAATCTGGGTTAAAGGGTTTCGGTCTTAAAAAATATACAGGAATTTTAAGTTGAGGGGACAGATTTAACTATGGCTTACATACGATACTGCCAGCATGTTCCAACTTACCTGGCGAAAAATGGTTCAGTGTTTTAATAATGCCACTCGACTTATTGCTTTAAAAATTCGCCATAGTCTCCATAAATTAATTTGGCGGTCTTACCGTCCTTAGAAAGGGTAAAATGCTCAGTGATGCCAGGCGTCCATTCTATTAACATACCATTGTGTTCGGGGTCCTGATAAGCCAAACTTGTAAGTCGGCCTAATGAAAAGGTGTAGCCATTCGAGGTTTTATCGACTATTAAATGACCGTATTTCGGACTGAAATATGTTCCCGTTAATTCGGCTGTGTTCTGATATGTGAATATCGTTCTTTCCGGTTTTGATTTTGCGTACAATGGCTCAATAAATGTGATATCTAAACTCGCTGCCTCTTATAAATATATTTTTTGATCACCCAAGTTATTGTGTAATACGTAAACCATATTAACGAAAAGATACTTAGACCAATAAGATTAAATTTCAGATCTATTGGATCGAAATTACCATGAATTGTCCTATGGACCAAAGTATTTGAATATTCTTGAGCAAACTCAATTAAGGTGCTAAATAAAAATAACAGGCTAAAAATTAAAACATGATTTTTAATGTCCCTAACTAGAAATAATATGTTAATAAATGCTGATGCCAAAAAAAAGAACAGGGCGTGTAATTGAGTGTCAATTTTTCTAAATGGCACAGGTAGTTTTATCATAAAACAATAGATGGCAATAATAAATGCGATTATTAAAACTGTAACCTTAAAAATCAGTCGTTTTTTAGATGTTGTCATAATGTATATGGCTAGGTGCAGAAAATCAGCTATGATTTTTCGTCGTGGCCGAAAGATAGCAAAACGGTGAAAATTTACGGCAGAAAATAACTCCGCGATGAGCTATATACGTTGTTGGCGTTTCGTTATTTATTTCTATTCTTTCATTCAACTACTCTCCCAATCATTGAGCCGGCATTAAGCACACAATGGGCAATAATTAATGGCCATAAATTTCGTCCAAATTTTACATAAGCTATTCCCATAATTAAACCGATAATGCCCACTGTAATTGACCTTTCTGAAAAATCATTGGAATGCCTAAAACCAAAAATTGCTGCTTGTAATATCACGGCAATAATAGTTGCAAAAGAGGTCGAAGAAAATAACTTTTCAATCCAGTTCAGCAAAAAACCTCTATCTAATAATTCCTCTAACATTGATTCTAGTAGAATAAAGGGAATGATGAGAAAAAAATGTAACCAATTTCCCTTCAGGTTACCGAATTTAGAAACGGCACTTTCCGATGAGGTGTCTGCTCCCAAGGAAAAAGGCAAAAGGTCTATTAAAATATTGAAGGCTACTAGTGAAATCATTGTAGCCGTAAGAATTAAAGCCGCAACACCAAATGTTTTCCATAAATTATCTGGTTTTCTTAATCCTAAATCCTTCCACGTTATATTTCGAACTTTCATTCTCCATACGGCAATTATCAAAGTGGAGAATGACCACATTAATCCATTCGGAATAAAAGACAGTTGAGAAAAATAAACTTGCCTTATCAAGAACATTACCGCTAGGTAAAGTATAAGATCCAAAAGGAATCCTTTAAAATTTGTTGGCTTAGGGGATAGTTTTACATTCATTCCATTCGTTTAATATACAGCAGGACGATAGGTTGTACTAAGTTACATTTATTTATAAAACTTCGTTCATATGCACGCCAACGCCAGAATAATGCAAATTACGACCGGGGAACTGTAATTTGTGTGATAAACAATAAGTTTTAAAGGTAGTCTAAACTGACACTTTTGGAACCTAACGCGTATTATGAATTATCATTGTTATATGGAGGTTTCTCCTATATTGATGAAAAAGAATAAAAATTTATTGTTTTACAATAAATCATTGTTGACATTTGTTTTCTATTTTAAAAACTAAAAAAATGAAGACAAATAAAATTTTAAGTACAATGAAAGTTGTTTCGTGGATAATTTTCATTGGATTATGTATCAAGGCAGGAGCGATTATTATTTCATCCTTTGTAAGTCTTTTTGTTAATCAAGAGGCGACTAAGGATTTGTACTTAGGACTCGATTTTTCATCTCTCTACGAATTTGGGGTAGGATATTATGTTGTGCTCTTAGCTTTTATGATTTCATTATTAGCCTTACAGGCGTATATCTTTTTTTTAGTTATAAAACTATTTTCGAAGTTCAGCGAACATTCCCCATTTAATCAAGAAGTCTCAAAATTAATAATCAAAATCAGCTACTTCTCTCTTTTTACGGGACTAATTGCTTCAATTGGAACTGGATTTAGTAAATGGTTAGGTAAAAGGAATATTCTTGTGTCGTTCGATTGGGGAGCCGAAGAGTTTCTTTTTATGTCTGGAGTAATTTTCATTGTCGCTATGTTCTACAAGCGAGGAATTGAGATTCAATCGGAAAATGAATTAACCGTTTAGATTATGGCTATTGTTGTTAATGTAGATGTTATGATGGCGAAAAGAAAAATGTCCTTGAACGAACTTTCCGAAAAGGTTGGAGTTACTTTATCTAATCTCTCTATTCTAAAAACCGGCAAGGCAAAAGCGGTTCGTTTTAGCACCTTAAATTCTATATGTGAGGTTTTGGAATGTCAACCTGGTGATATTTTGGAGTTTCAAGAAGACGAAACTTAAAAATTAGATTCGTTCAGCTTACGTACAACGGTTTTGTGTATGATTTGTGCGATTGGAAATCCGTAGATTTTCAGTCGAGGCAAATCAGTTTGTTAAATATAGTATTTTAGTAGAAGTTGAGCATTGATCATACACGGTGTTGTACTTTCGCTATTTTTTCAATGTTCTTAGTTCGTACTCAATGGATTTATTTAAGTCATCTATTTTTTTAAATAGCTGCAGGTAATAATCAACTAAAATTCTATTTACAAAAAGACTTTCAGCTAATAAAATCTTGAGTTCTTCATCCTTCCTTAATGATTCTATATCTTTTACAGCAAAATTATACCTATTCCATTCTTGCTTCCAAGCCTCTTCATCACTTAAATCCATTCTTACTTTTTTGTCAATAACTTTAAAATGCTTTCTAAAAAAGATCAGCTTCTCGTCATAGGTGTTGGCTGATTTGTGATTATTTTCTAATTCTTTAAGTGCTGAAACATAAAAATCATAATAACGAGTTATTTTTTTATAAAGAGTGTTGTTTTTTATTAATCCAATGTCATTGTTTTGTAGATTGTTAAAAGAGGCATTGTGAAAAACAGTAATCAAGTCAACTCCTAGAGCATCTACATAGCTAATTTTGTCTGATTCTTGAATACTGTTGTTGAGTAAAAAATCGAGTAACAGCTGTTCATTGTTTACTGTTGTTTTTAAATATTGTAAGTTCAATTCGCAATCAACCTTGTCAGCTAAAATATCTTCTTTTATGTTTTCTAGAATGGTTATTTCAAATTCCGTCTTTTTGTTATTTTCATTCGCATTGTTAATCTGTAATGCAATCAATATTCCAATAACCACAAGTACTATTTCACCAATCGCATAAATGAGATATTTACTGAATTTATTTTCAGTCAGCAATCTTTGGCGAATTTTCCGGAAGAATTTTATCATTAGAGGTTAGTTTTTCTAAAGATATGATAATTAAAATATTGGGGTTCGGAAATAATGAAGCACAACTGTTTTGTATATCGACAAGTGGCGCGGATTAATGAATGC
>NZQO01000004.1 GCA_002693605.1 Flavobacteriaceae bacterium | reverse complement strand
GGCTGTGATTGTACTACTTGTCAAGACGGCAAATGTTTATGTGGTTGTCATCTAGTAAGAGACATGGAATAATAACATGGACAGTGATATGAAAAAAATATTACATTAAGCCAACATCCTGAACTTGATTCACTGACTCCTTAATTTCGCCCGCTTCGGGCCAAACCAAATTAAGGAACTGTGACCATGAACAACTTTTCAAATCGCCTGACTGATTGCCGTTCACGCCTGCTGGATGCTGAGGCAATTCTGAACTATCTGCACAAGCCAGAAAACCTGAACAATCTACTGGAGGAATGTTCTCCAGAGGTTACGCTCGGCGCCATGATCGATAAAGCCTGGCATCTCGTCGGTGAGGCTTGCGGCGATACTGAGCAAATGTGTGACACGCATGACGGGGAAGTAAAGGCAGAGGTCCAGACTATTGCCAGAGAGATTCACGACACTCTACAGAAGCCGCAAGCGACCAGCCCGGCGCGTTACAATCAGCACCTCGACACGATAGACGAGATCCACGAACAAACGCGGTCACTGCTTCACATGCTCATGTTGAATCATCGGCGGGCCGCTCAGGGTGAAGAAGCCTTGAGCGATTCGCAGCTTGAAAACTACGCCTGGCAACTGGTCAACAACATGGATCGGGCAATCGAAGCATCGTGGGCTTTGAGCGAAAGCCTCAAGTAATGCACTGAGCCCCGGCTGGTCCGGGGCTTACGTTTTACTGCGGGATTGTCTGACAACCCGCTATGCGTCCAACTGCTCCAGGTAATCTTCCAGGGCGTGTTCCAGCGTCTCATCTGTGCGGGCGATAGCGTTCTGAGATTTCACCACTTGGCGCTTGATCGATTCAATGACTGCAGTCGGCAATTCTGGATGCCGGCGCCGAATGTCGAGCGGGAGACTGTCGAGAATCCCGGCTGCCTCTCCGGCAATCTTCGATAACACCAAACTGATGATTTCAATGGGCGCGGTCTTGCCCTTGGCCAGCTCGTTTTTAATCTCCTGGCCTTCTGCCTGTGCCCGGGTGAGCCGGAGCCGCTCGGCTTCCATATCGCCAGCGGTCAGGCTGTTGCCCTCAGCATGGCTCAGGCGATTGTCCAGCACGCTCCGCACATCGTAATAGACGTTTTTGCCGATTCTGGCCACGGGCTCCACCTTCCAACGGGCGAAGGCGTTAACCGTTATGCCCAGGCTCTCAGCCATCTGTACCTGATTTAGCCAGTGTTCTTGCTTGTGCTAGTTTTAAGGGCACGGGAAATCTTACCCCCTTAGAGGTGGAGCAAATAAATTATGGACAATTACGGAACCCCTCTTGGCCCTCTCGGACTGCTTGTGATTCCTTGCTCAATCGGCCTTATCTTTGTCTTTGATTCGTTTTGGGTCGCAGTATCAGTCGGCGCAGGCATTGGGCTTTTCATCGCCAATATCAGGGCAGTGCTTTTTGTGGGCAGGTTCAGGGCTGAGTCCAAAGAGAACCCAATGTTTCAAATGCAAAACATCATTCATGGGGTAGGGGCCTCTACTCAGATTCGATTCATAGCTGTTCAATCGATTATCGGGGCGCTTGTGGTTGGCCTCTGGGTAGCAGTTATTGGCGGTCTGGTGTCTCTACTCTAATTTGTGGCCTTGAAGGCGAATCTATGGATAACAGTGGATCTGTCATCAAATGGGCAGTTGTCGCCTGCGTCATCTTGTCTCTGTGGATCAGCGTGGCAAAAGGTGGCGTAGAGGTCTTCACCGCCGCAATTATCACGGTGGTGCTTCTGGCTGTGGGCTACGTCGCCAAGCTTGAGTGAGAAGTTTGTCGGCTCTCACTGTCTGGTGCTGGGTGGCTCGAAATTGGTTTTCGTTACTCTGTCGTAGTTGCGCTTCGCATTTCCGCGGGCGGCCTCGTTGAGAAAGCTTGCTTCGTCTTCACTCAATTCCTTTTGAAACTCCAAAAGTAAAATCATACCGTGAGCCATACTCAGATAGCGCTCAAGCTGAGTCTCATTTTCGGCCGTCTCCATGGACTGGAAAACCCAGCCGAGTGGATGGCTCTGGAAACGCTCCATGAATTCTTCACTGGTCATAATCCGGGCTTCCCTCTCTGTTTCGGATTTTGTCGAAGCTCAGGAACCATCCTATCAGGAAATAAATGGCGTGCTGATTTCGTAACTGTCTGAGCGTTTAGATGACCCATAATTGTTGCAAGCTCTCATAAAGCGGTCTTGGCGTCCCTGCCTTTTTATGGACTCCGAAAACCCCTTATTCCCGTTTCTCACCGGTCAGGAGAACAAAGGGGTTCATTGTCTCGCCCTCCAGAATCAGGCTGGCGCCTTCCACTGAGCGTTCTACTTGGCCGGCTGGGTAGTGGAACAGTATCCCGCCCATATCGTTTAAGGATTTCGCCAGCGCTGCGTCCGCTTCACCCTGGCTTGCCTGGTTCATTGCACTCACCGCCTCACTGAAGAATCTAGTGCCAGCCGGCCCGGAATAGCCGTAGAACCCCTGAATACCAGAGCTCAGTTCGCGTATCCCGAAGAAGCCGCCGAGCATGTAGGAAAGCTGCTCTCTGGCGAGAACTCCGGCCATTTCCTCTGGATCCTCCAAGTCATCCCCACCAAATCCACGGAGAGCGCCGGAAACGAAGTAGCCAAGCACTGCAGGCACTGTGTAGAGCAGCAGGAAGTCAGAGGCGAACCGGCCAGCGTCCGCCATGCTCTCGAACTTGTTCAGCCGGTACCGCTCCGCCATGAGGTTCCAGGTCGTCACGAAGTAGCTGATGAAATTCGTGAACAATTTCAGAGCTGGGTGCCCCCTTTGAATCTGAGCCAAATCCTTAATCTGTCCTCCGCCCTGGGCGTCTATAACAGCTTGGTCGGCCATGGATATAGCGTTTGCTTCCGTCGCGCCCTCGCTCTGTGCCTTTTCGTAGGCGCCCAGCCAGGTCGGAATATCAACGGTCATCTGCATGCGTGTGATGAACCAGAAATAGGAGTCTTCAACCCAAGAGAGCTTTCCGCGTCCTCGCATCTGGTTGCGTATGTCGTTTATCTCTCGGCTTTGTGTGAACACGCGATCCTTCATAAATGGAGATACCTCGAAGATCCAGGCCGCCGTGTTCTCCATTTTGGCTGCGTCTCCAATCCACCGCTTCACACCCCGGCCAACCCATTTGGGACCGATTCGAACAATGGAATTCGTGATGCCCAGTGGCTGCATGGCCGCAGTTCCGATGTTCCAGCCCATTGAAGCAATCGTTACACCATTCCTCAGATGCCTGAGCGCTTTCTCGTGGGCGTGAATGGCGGGCACGTCACCGGCAGCGATATCGTCAACGGCGGCCTTCATGGTCCGGTAGACGTTGTTTCCATAGGCGCTGTAGATCGATTCCTGAACCGACTGCGATTGCAGAATCCGATTCACGTCCAACAGCGCTTCATGGTGGGTCAGGTCGTGGATGACTTCGTTGAAGTGTTCGAAGATGACACCGAAGTCCAGGCGGACCGGCAGAACCACACCCTCAACCCGGGCCTTGGTGAATCCTCGCTTTGTTGTGGCGGCTGTGAAGGCTCCCTGCATCGTCTTCTCAGCCATTTCCTTCACCCGGTCGGAATAAGCCTTTTCGCTCTGTCGCTCGTCGTATGTCAAAGGGAAGTAGCCACCCGGGAAAGTGCCGTATGGTGTCTGGATCGGTTGGGTTGGAATCTTCTCAGGGGCGATGCCCTTAACCCGTTTCTCTTTCGCCTCGATGTCTGGCCAAAGACTGTTCACCAGATCCAGGACGCCTTGCACGAACTCCCAGTCTCGTTTCTCAAGCCGGTTGATGGCGGCTCGCATCTGTTCTTCCGTCCAGCCTTTACGCTGCTGATAGCCGGCGACAAGCTTTTGCCAGTTATCCACGGTTCCGGCATTCAGGGCCATCATAAGCAGGCCCTGCTTGCTCATGCTGTAGTCCAACTCTGGGATGTATTCCTTGCGGTAGAAGCGGGACAGCTCGCCCGGATTGTACTGTTTGAACAGTTTGGCCAGCGCCTCGTTATAGATTCGCGTCCGCTCGGTCTCGAGGTCGCCCGCTTCGTTCAGTGGCTGCATCACCATTTGCCAGAGCGTGCCACCATCTTTCCCGCCGTCCATCTCACGGATGAGGCTGGAGAGGCGTCGGTGAGATGCCAAGTAGTTGCCCACCATATACCGGGCTTCCTGGAAGGGTAGGCGGGTCTCTACATCGTCCCTGGCCTTTCGGTTGGCATTTTCAGTGATGCCTTCCACCACCTGGCGGCGTGCTTCTTCCAGCTCACGTTTTTGTCGATCCTTGAGCAACCGGCCTTTGAGGCTTGCTACGTGGGCGATGTTCCGGATGGAGTCGGAGACACCCTGCAGCTCCTCCATGGTCAGTTCCCGATAGTTCACCCGCTGGGAGCGCTCCAGAACGTCTTCAGGGATATCGAGCGGTAGATCGTTCGCCCGTTGCTCCTCGGTCCATGCACGTAAAGACTGGCGCCGCTCAAGCTGGCGGACTGACACCCTGCGAAATTCGTACTGGTCGATAATCGCGTCAATCTGTTCGAGGTAACCGCCTCCAGCCTTTGCAATGCGCTCTCGTGTACTTTTCCGGTTGAAGCTTTTGGCGTACTGGTAAACCTTCTCTGAGGTCTCCTGAGCTTGTCTGGCCTCTCGGTATAGGTAGTGGTTCAAAAGTTGGCGCTGTTTTGCTCTGTAGGCGCTTTCGAAGTCCTGCCGAACGGCGGCCTCAAACGCTTCTCGTCCGGCCTTCGCCTCAGCACGACGGTAGAGGTCAGGTCTGATGTCCTTGGCACGTGTGCCGGCGATAACGGAGGCGGCGGTCTCTTTCAGCATCCTGGCGGGCGTGAGAGGGCGTCCGGTTCGGTTGCCCAAACTGTGCAACTTCTTCAGTTCAGTAAGCAACAGCTCCGCCTGCCTCTCGTTATGGATGGCTTCAACTGTTTCCTGTGAAGCTTCACCGCTGAGACTGAGATCCGGATAGGCGGCTTTCATTGCGGCGTCCGCTCTGGCTTGTGCCTCGTCCGCAATCGGCTGGGTCTGGATAACGGCTTTCACAAGTTCATCACCTGAGCCAAAACCAAGCACCTCGGCCAAGATATCCGGGTGCACTCCGGTTTCTTTTCTGGTGTAGATGTAGGTGCCTTTCATCGCCTTCAGCTGCTTCCAGACGTCGCTGTCAGCCGGGTACATATCCGCCAGGGCCTGCCGGTTCAGTTTCATGGCCCGCAGAGGTTCAGGAAGGGAGCTACCGTCAGGCATGACGCCTTTTTGCAGAAGGGAGCGGGCAACGTATGCCATTTCCTCGTTCATGGCCTTCAGCGCTTTCTCTCGCTCTCGCTTGGCCTCCTGTTTCCACCAGCGCTGATTGACCTTGTCCAAATCGGCCAGTTGCTGGCGGGTCAACGTCTCTTCGGCGTCGTTCCGTGCCTGGGTCACCAGATCCCGGTATCGGGCGCGCTCCTGTTCGGTCCAGTTCAACGACTCGATATCTGCAAGGCTGGCGGAATAGGCGGCGCCTTCCCGGGCCTGTGCGATGGCTTCATCAGTCGCAAGCATCCGGTCCATTACCTGGCGCACTTCATCTGATAGCTGAACATTTAGCCGGCTAATTCGTTTATAGATCGAGAGCAGCCAGGCACGGAACCGGGAGAAGATGGATTGCAGCTCCGGTGTAGGGGCCTTGCCCTCCATCAGGTAAGCCTCGAAGCCGCGCGCGAATTGCTCGTGTTGCTCGGTTGCTATCGAATCGCGGCCTGGGACTTCAAGCCACTCAAGCAGGCTCTGGTATTGAGCTTTGACCCGCTCGCTGGCGTTGTCCCGGCTCGACAGGTCTCCCAATACCTCCAGGAAGAAATGCCCTGATTCATGGAGGAACGTGGACAGATTGGCGTTTTCCATGAGCTCAATCTGAAAACGTTTGTCGTCCCGGTTAAATCGAATGCGGCCGCGATTCCCTGCGCTGGTCTCGTCACCCTCTGAGCCCTGAGAGAGAATCGTTTCAGAGTCGATTGGGCCCCGGCTGTCCATGCGGCGCAGCGCGGCCTTGATAGAGTCGTTGTCCATCTCGGCAACTGACAAGCCAAGGCGTTCCAGTTCGGCAGCGATGGCGGCCACGTCTTGCGAGCGTTCACCGGCGTTCAGCGGTTCTGATGTTTGGGTCTGTTGTTCAGGGGCGGTGTCCGTTTCAGCTGTCGCCTTCTCGCGTATCTCATTGAGTAAGGGGTCCAGCGAGTCCAGATTGTTGGCTGTCAGAGCCTCAGGTAGTTGTTGAGAAATGTTGAGATTGTAAGAGCGAAACAGCTCGTAAGGATCCAGGCTTTCGCTTTCGGCCTGAGTCTCGAAAAATGCCCGGTAGAGCGTGGCGTTGCGCTCAGCGGTGCGGCGCTCCATGCCGGTTGCGTTCAGTGCCTGGGTAACTTCCTGAAAAACTCGGTCACCGGAGGCCAGCAGTTCATCCTTCTGCGCACTCAGTACATCGTCCAGCGCCGGCCGCGCTTCCTCGCTCATCCAGGCCTCAGCCTCTGCCGGGCTCATGCCGAGCGGTTGCGTTCTGGCGAGCTCAATAAAGTCTTCTGCCAGCTCCAGGGGCGCAATGATTGAGGCGAAGTCCTCCATGGATACCGCGATATCAGAGCCGGTGGCGAGTCCTTCGGTGTACTGACTGCCTACAGAGTCCATGCGTTTGGCGTATTCATCCGGATCCATGTCCCGGGATTGGAAGAGCTCACGGAAATCTTCGGCGCCAATGAACACTTCTTTCGCGGGCGCCTGTTCGTTCAGCTTGGCTATCAGTTCTTTCAAGGCTTGGGTGTCACGCTTCTGGAGCTTGGTCTGGTTCACCGCCTCTTTCACATTGGTGAGATACGCTCTGTCTCGCTTTGCCGTGCGGTAGTCCAGCGCTTTGCGGGTGAAGGTCTCAGCAATTCGACGGCCACCAAACACAGCGACTTCGGGCGTGGACGTGGCAGCGCCAGCAATCATTTCTATGGCGACTTCAGCCCCATCTACTTCACCATCCGCCAGCAGCTGGCCAAGGGCCTCACCACCGCCCTCAAAGGCTGACTGAACCGGAACCTGGGCCATGACGTTCAGCAATTCTCGTTGCGGCCCTGTTAGCGCTCTGGAGCCGATGGCGGCCGGTGCCAACAGCTTACCGGCTACTCCGAAGCTCAGCAGATCCATTACGGCTACGCCTCCTGCCTTCAGAACTGCCTCGCCCCCAATTTCTTCCATCAGGTCGGAATCAGCGAAGGCCGCCAGCAGTACATCGGTGTCGGTGACGTCTACTCCGGCTTTCTGCAGTCGGCTGAGGATTTCCAGGCTGCGCTCTGTCTCGAATCCAATGGCAGCGGCACCAACGCCACCGGTAGCGGCGCCCATGGCGAGCATCGGCAAGGAGAGGGCAGTAGCCCGGGTTGCTTCCTGAAGGATGATTTCAGGATTGTTGAAGATTGCGCTGGTGACACCGGTGAAGCCCTCAGCTTCTGTCAGGCGCGGGTTTCTCGGCAGTCCCTGGCGCTCTGTCTCGGTCTCTACGGTCGCTTGTGCGGCCTCTGTGGCTGATTGCTGGCGGTATCCAAGAAGCTCTTGGCGCTTGTTCTCCGACTGTCTGAGGAAGTAATCGACATTGGAGTGAATGCCGAGCTCCCGGACCCGCTCGTCTGTTTGGGCCCACTCGCGGGCCTTTTCCCGGCCCTGAGTCTGCAGGATCTCCTCAGCTTGCTCGAGCACCGGAATTACCGGAGCATTGGCCGCGGCTTTCTGCGAGGTGAAGGCAGACCGAATGCTGAGAAGGGCATCGCGTACAGGAGTGACCAGATTTCGCTCCAGAGCGGTTTGTTCGTAGTAGTCACGGTTCTGGATGGCGTCATCAAGAGCCTTAATGTTGGCAAGGTCATCTCGGGACAGATCCAGGTTGTACTTTTCTGTGAGCCATTCCTGGCCAGGGCGAGAGAGTGCAGCCACCTGGGCGCCGGTCTCGCGCTGCCTGGCTCGAAATTCCACCTCCTGCTTGTGACCTTTGACGATTTCGGGGTTCAGTCCGGTGGCTCTGGAAAGGCCGATTACCTCAGCAATCTCATCAGGCGGGTTACCCATTGCGCGTTTCAGTGCGCGGTTTAGCAGCACGTTCCTTTGCTGTTCTACCTTCTTGATTGACGCCTCGTAAGGGTTGGGTGGCGCCAGCGGTTGACGTCTCTCCGGTGTTGCTGACTTATCATTTCCTATCGTTTTCTGGTCGATCTGGTCTGCAATCTCGTTGTATGGATTCACCATGGAAGCCTCCCGGCCAGCTGCTTCAGGAAAAGCGGTTGTAGAATTGCTGCATGTCATCGTCACCAAGCGCGCTGTTGCCCCGGTTGGTGTTCAAGTCGTTCAGCGTCTCGTATGCGGCCTCTATGGATTTGCCTTGCCTGGCCAGCTCATCTGCAACGTCCTGTAGAACAAAACTCAGGTGAGGCATTCCGATTGGCGTTGTGCCCTGAACAACCTCATCAAGGCTGTGCACTTCTACTGCCGGCAAGCATTCCCGCTGGTTAACCGTCTCCAAGTGCCTCTTGATCTCAACTTCGGGAAAGCCTCGAGCACGCAGCACTTCAGCAACCCTCACGAGGGCAGGAATTCGCTTCTCGTTGTAAATCGGCCCTAGTGGATCCGGCATAGTCGGAAGGTGTTTCTTGGAGGTTACCCAGCCGGGTTCTTGCGGTTCTTCGCCCTGTTCGAACGTTTCCCCTCGTGGCGCTTTCCAGGGGTGGTAGAGGTAAACCTTGGTGTTGGGGAATTCTGAAGGGTGATCTACCCAGCCATCACCGGTGGGCTCTGTGCCTTCCTCGAAGTTTTTCCCAAGTGGGGGAGGGGCAAGCTCTGGGTGGAATTTTGTTACCCGCATTGGTGTTTCTCCTCTGCTTGAAGCTGACGCTGTTTTTCGAGGTGGTCCAGTTCGATGAGTTTGCCGGCTGCGGCGAGGTCGCCTTGGTCTGCAGCGCTGCGGAGCATTGCGTAATAGGTCTTGAGGGCTTTCTTGGAGGGCTTGGCGTTGGTGGCGCCTCTTGTGCGTGCCATAGCGATACCTCAAACAAAAAGGTTTAAGTCAGCTTACGTTTTACTGTGTCTTTGTCTGACAATCTTCGTTAAGTAATTTTGTCCTACTGTCCTACAATTATAACAGTTTTGCATTGATATATGTGCGGATAAACAGTGTTTATTCTTCGAGCTATGAGGGAGGTTTTCGGACCAGTATGCGCGCGTGAAGTTGGGCAATGACGACCAGGGCGGGAAGGTGTGATTCTTCCAGGGCGCCCCGGCCTCAGTTCAGTTGAAAGAGCCTTGTTTACTTTTCTCCCCAAACAGCTGCACGCCTTTCTACATATCTGAATACGTCGGCAAGGGGGACAACTCTACATCCGGCGACCCTTTCAAGCTGAAAATCACCATTTACTATGGCCACCTCCACTTCTAAGTTTGTCATCAATGCATATTTCGGTATTTCATAGACTGCCAGGCATGGCGCCTGGCCTTTAAAGTACCAACCTGGCTGGTAGCGTTCGGTGAACTCGGGTTGCGTAGTCTCATCACTCATTGACTGTAGTCCTGTTCTCTAATGGGGCGGTGCAAAGGTCGATGTAAGCCTGTCTAAGTGACGCGCCCTGTTCGCAGTAACGTTTCAGTGGGGCGTGGCAATCAGCGCAGGCCATGAGATGGTCTATCAGGTCTTCGTGAGCAGGCTTCCAAACCTGCATCCTCTGAACGTGTCCAGATCGATTCTCTGGTGAACGCTTGAAGCTCGGATAATCCTCTGTCAGCGGTATACCCTCTGAGCGCATCAGCCTGAAGTAGGCGATTAGATGGCTTCGACTGATTAGCCCCTCTGCTATGTCCTCCATGTCATCTTCAGACAGAAGGGATCTCAGGATGTTGGGGCAGGCCCCGAGGGTTTGCGCGATCTCATGCAAAGGAGCCTCAAGTCTTCGTGGCTTACGGTTTCGCTCAGCTTCTCTAGGTTCCTTGGGGTAACTGAGGTAACTGAGGTTACCTGTCTGATTTTCCTCACGGTTTTCGGTTACCTTGGCCTCTTTGCACGGGGTAACCGGGGTAACCGGGCGCTCTGCAAACTTACGCAATAGCTCGGCATAACTCATGGTTCTGGATCCTCCAAGCGTAGCGCGTACAGAGCGACGACTTGCCCTGAAATTTTCTTACGCTTCGAGCGTTTGTTGCCGTCCCGCTCCACTATCCATCCTGCGGATTCGACGGCTTCCAGAATACGAGGCATATCATGGCCATTGCCGGCTTCTTTCAGGCCTGGCGCGTTGAAGTAATAAACCCGGCCATCCTGGGTGTCCTCCCAATACCCGGCCCTGTCTCTAACCGGCGGAGCGATCTCATTCGTTGGGTTACGTTCGGAGAATCGGCTGTCACCGTGCCTCGCGATGAAGTCACGTATTCCGCTCAAGATTTGTCGGTGTTCCGTGCTGCCTTGCCCTCTGAATGATCGCCATTCGTTGAACGCATCCATCGCAGCAGTAAGGGCCTCTCCTTCGGCCCATCCAGTGATTTGGTACTCAGTGGCCTTCTCTCCTGCCATGGCAATCAATGCAAACGTACTGCCAGCCCGTGATTCGACGCCGTCCGACCCAGTGAAGCCGGGAAGGTTGCACGTTTCCGCGTACAGCCCGGGCAAATCGCTCTCGTCTTGGATCAGGCGCGCCACAAACTCGGGGCCCGCCAAGCCGTAATCCTTGCTAGTGGCTTCCTTAAGGGCGTTCGAGAACTGGCTGCCACTCTCCAGGCCGTGCAGTTTGTCGAATGCGCCATGAACGCGATTCGTGCCCGGGAGATCCAGTAGACGGGCCTCCTGGCCAGCTTTCACTTTCTGTCCAGATTCATTCATGTGTGCAGAGAGACTTCGCTCACCGCTGGACAGGGCCATAATCCGCCAGCGTGCAGAAAGCCGGGCGCCACCGGTTCGCGCAGCTCTTTGCTTTCCGTGGCCATTCGCTAAGGCGTAGACGATTGAACCAATCTCTTTCGGATTGCTCTCACTGATTTCATCGAGGGGAAGGAGAGTGTCATTCCTTGCTGAAGCGGTAGCCTCGAGGCCATTGCCGGTTGCTCTCCAGGAGCAGACGAAATCAGGTGCTCCCCAAATACTGGCGGCGATTTGGAGTGCCGTTGTCTTTCCTTTGGATGAATCGCCCATCAGGTGGATACCGGCGCCACCGGTGTGCTGTTGGCGAGCCTTCAGAATCAGCGGGCCGGCGAAGGCAACGGAAATTGCCAACACCAAGACAGGGTTGCCTTCGCATCGCTTGGATACGTTGTTGCGCCATGACTCCAGGGTGCCGCGTTGAACATAGGCATCGTGGGCTGCATGCTCCGATTGAAAGCGTATTTCTGTTTGGCCGATAGTTGCCCCCGGAAGAACAAACGCATCGGTGTCAGGCCCCCAACCGGTTGTGGTCGCTGCAATGATCCACCGGTTTGGGTACTGGCTCATCATCCATTGCAGTAAGAGTCGCTGAGCTTGAAGGTTGTATCTAAGCCCATTGCTCAGCAGCTCGCCTCGCAATTCTTCGCCACTGCCTTTAAGCAGATGTAACGGGGCTGCCCATTCCTTCCACTTGCCGGATGGATCGCAGAACCGCAAAAGTAGCCCGTGATTGCTCCCATGCTCGTCTTGAGTAAGGGCAATTGAGTGGATTGGAGTGCTTACCCATGTGTCCAATGGTTCCGGTTCACTGTCACCGTGTGCTTTGCTCCAGCCGTGCCAGTACAGGCCTGGCTTTTGAAGCTCGCCGTTCAGCTTGAACCAATCATCATGGGTCGCAAAACACGGGCGGTTTATCTTCGCTTCCTCAGGAGCTTTAGGGGGTGTCGTGAGTGGGCTTTCCGGGTTGATAGTTACCCCGGTTACCTCAAGTTTTTCGTTGGGGTTACCGCTGGAAGTGTTGGGAGACAGGGGAGTTACCCCGGTTACCTCGGTTACCTCCGAAATCTGTAGTGCAGTGCTGGTTTCGCTCATGCTGCCCCCTTCCGCCAATTTGACAGGTCGTTGAAGTCGGAAAGGTTTAGGGGGGCTGCTGGCGGCCACTGCGGAAGCGCATATCGTGCACCAGCGGCCAAAGCCGCAGATCTGGCGGTGGTCGCTCCCGGATTGCCTGGTGTTGTCCGGTCATCATCTCCACATACGATCAGGTCGGCATCGGGCCAACGGTTCCGGGCTCCTGTTGCCACTGCCTGAAGGTTTCCGCAGTCCACTGCAGCTAACACCAGCGCGGCAGGATCTGACTCTGCGAGGGTGCAGCCGGTGGCCCAGCCTTCGCATATCAAAACGCGGGCAGGGTAGTCCGGTCCATCCACGACGATGAAGTGACCGGCCTTCTTTCCGCCAGCCATCAAACGTTTCTCACCGGCTTCGTCTATGGTTTGCAGGCTCCAGGCCTTACCGTTGAAATCCGTCAGCAATAACACAAGCTCTCTGCCATGCTGGCGGGCTCTGTGCGGCTGTATCCCCTTTCGTAGAAGGTAGGGATGAAATTGGTCGGCTGTCGCGGAAGAGTGCCAGCGGCGGCCTGCTTCGATGGCTCTGGCCTCCCATTGGCGGGCCTGCTCTTCCTCTCTGGCTTCTCGCGCTCTATCCATTCGGCGCTTCAGCTCTCGCTGTTCAGCTCGCGTCATGGAGTTTAAGTGACCGGCTATCCACTTCATTTCTGCCCCGGTTGCCCAGTCTCCGGCAATCACCACAAACGGAAGGCTTCGATCATGGTAGGCAATCAACCATCCGTTTTTGCTTCGAGGCTTTGTGACTGTTCCAAATCGCACAGGTTTGCCCTCCGCCTCAGCCAGTCGTGAGAGGAGGGCGTCAGGATTCGCGGGTTCTATACCCGCTTCAAGCAGAGCTGTGCGTATTGAATCTAGGAGGGATGCGTATCCTCCAGCAGCTTCGTCGTGCTTACGATTTACTGTGTTTTGATCCGATTGTCCGATGCTATACTTGAGCCGGGTCTGGCGCTTGGCTTCTTCGGGAGCGGGCGCTTTTTTCATTTCTGGCCCTCCCTCATAGTGACGTAACCAAGCAGCGCTTCCATCGAAACAACTTTGCAGCCAGATACCTTCTCGACCTTCAGCTCATCTCGGCCTACGGCATCTGTTACTTCTGATGCGGTCAGATTCAAAGTGCGGGGCACTTCGGACAGAGCCATGTACTGGCGGCCTGCTTTCCAGAAAAAGCCTGGCTTTACTTGAGTGGTAACTCTCATGCTGCAGCCTCCTTGCTGGTTTCCCAGGCTTCAACGTCTGAGAGTCTCCAGCGGGTGCAATTTGAGCCCAGCTTGATCGGTCTTGGCAGGTTGCCTTCTCTCACCCAGCGCCAAACGGTCTGGCGGCTGACTTCGAGGCGTTCGGATAACTGCTTATCCGATATATAGCGGAGGGATTGCTTGCTCATGGTTAAACCTTCCTGTTACAGGGGTTGTTAAACACATGAGCAGTAAATCAGGGCAGAGAGCGGGCTGAGACGCCTCTCCAGTGGACTAAGAACAGTCTCCTGTGGAGACTGCTATCTCAGCTTAATACCATTGTCCTTGGCGTACTTCCGGATCCAGGTAGTGATTGTGCGGGGTTCGAATTCAAAGCCTTTGCTTTCGAGCCAGTCGGCGTAATAGTTGCCGGCCTTTTCGGCGCTTCGAAACTCGCTTTTTCTTTGGTGCCAGTCATCTATTACAAGCTGTCTTGCCTCGTTCCTTCTGGCGTGGCGCATCTTGTTCATTGACTGAGACTTCTGTTGTTTTCGGATGCTTTCTTGGTGCTTGATGACTTCCCGTGTTCGGTTAAATTGATCGATTCTGTCGAACCAGAAAGTTACCCAACCGGCTGCTTCTGAATTCTCTTCATTGAGATCGATCCCGGCTGCAACATCGTCTAGAAAGCACAATGTGAAGTAGGCCCCTAGCAGCTCTCTATCGTAGGGCCAGATCTCTTCTTCATCTTCGGAGAGCAAATTGGATTGTTCAAAAAGAGAATCGATGGCAAATATGTAGGGCTCAAGGTGAAGGTAGGCCCATGGATTGGTCGGATTGATCTTAAGCTCTCGGAACTCTTTAATCGGTTCCTCTGAATCGTATGGATATATGACCAAAAGGCCCTCCTCTATCATTTGCTCCAGAGGGCTTCGGAATCGGTTCCACAAAGAGGCCAGCTCTTCAGTAGAGACAGTCAAGAACTCCTCTAGTTCATCCAAGGAAATTTCCTCTCCCGGAGGAAAAATCAAGTCAAAGGCTCGCTTACCTGCCTTCCAAAGTGTCTCGCGCTCGATATGCTTTTCACGACTTAAGCCCGCAATTATTAGCACTTCATCTTTATGTCCGGGCCCGCCGTCCACGAAAGAAGCTACAGGATCGATTACCCATCCTATGGGCCTTTTGCGCTCGGCTTTAACTTCGGAACTTTTCATGATTTCCCCTCGCCAATGGCTATCACCTTGCCGGATTCGTTCTTGGTCTCGCCGTGCAAACAGAATTGCTCCCAATCCGCCATCATGAGTCGGCGCTTGTCGATCAGCTCTGAGCGGGCGTAGGCGGCCCGTGTTTTATCGTCATTGATATGTGCCAGCTGCAATTCACTGACCTCATCCGGGTAACGTGTGCGTTCTCTACACCAGTCTTTGAAGGTGCTCCGCAATCCGTGAACCGTAATGTTTCGTCCGGTCGATGGATCGATCCAGGGCTTTTCGTTGTCGGTGTTCATGCGCCTGACGAGCTGGGTCAGCGACATGTCAGACATCTGGCCTCCTCGAACGGCGGGGAACACATAGTTATTGCCCTCCAGCCTCGGCAGGGCCTTCAGCATTTCCACGGCGGTCTTGGTCAACGGGACAGTGTGCGCTTTGCCGTTCTTCATTCGGTCGGCTGGAATCTTCCAGGTGCCTGCTTTGAGATCCAGCTCATCCCAAGTGGCGCCGCGAACTTCACCAGATCGGGCAGCGGTGAGAATGACGAGCTCCAGCGCACGAGCCGAAAACCCATCGCGGGCGCGAACGGCTTTGAAGAAATCGGGAAGGCGCTTATATGGCAGAGCAGGGAAGTGTTGCGCCTTTCTCAGCTTGTTGGGATCTGGTAACAGCTCTTTCAGATTTCCCCGCCACTCAGCGGGGTTGTCACCTTCACGAAGGCCGGACACTTTCGCCCAGGTCAAAACCGATTCAATCCTCTGACGCACCCGTGTAGCCGTTTCCGTCTTGGTGTGCCAGATAGGCCGGAGAACGTCCAGAACGTGGTTAACGTCAATCTCAGCCACTGGCAGGTGCCCAATCTTTGGAAAGGCGTAATGTTCAAGTCGGCTGATCCATTGGTCACGGTGCTTCTTGCTTCGGAATTCAGGCGCCTTTTTGGCGAAAGCCTGGCGAGCTGCTTGCTCGAACGACACATTCTTACGGAGGCTTTCAGCCCACTCGCGTTGTGCGGCTCGTCGTTGCTCGGCGGGATCCTCGCCATAGTCCTTGATCCTGCGACGATATTCGCGGGCGGCCTGTCTGGCTTCAGCCAATCCAACCTCTGGATATCCGCCCAAACCCAAATCACGGCGGGCCCGGAACGGTTTGCCGGTTTTGGATATTCTGACTTCAGGCGTTGCGTACCTGAAAACCCAGGCCCGGGCGCCGGTTTCGGAGACCTTCAAATAGAGTCCATCCGCACCACCAACATTGTGCAGCCCCGGCTTCTTTAGATGCTCCACTTGCTTGGCGGAAAGTGGCTTTGATTTTTTCGGCACTAGACTGTGACTCCAGAAGGCGATCCAACATAAAAACAACAAAAAGCTTGAATTTGGATGCTACTGTATACTACAGTCTGTTACAAGGAGTTAGGAAAAGTTCAGTATAAACAACGGGTTTTGGTGCAGCGTGTTACTGCGTAGTACATGGTGAAGGCAGAGACCCGCGCCTCCAATTTATTTCCGTGTTGTTACAGCAGGTTAAGTAGACTCAGCTTCCTGCCTATAGTGCTCAGCTGCGATTTGAGGCAAGGCGCGCGTCTATGCCAAAAAAAACGGCCGCGTTCAGCAACGCTTCGTCCTCACTGATCAAACAAGCCTGATTAGACTCCGCGCAGGC
>NZQO01000003.1 GCA_002693605.1 Flavobacteriaceae bacterium | reverse complement strand
TAGCCTCCTGATAAATTCAGTGAAGAAAAAAAGACGGCTACGTAGCCGTCTTTTTTTCTTCACTGAATTTATCAGGAGGCTATTTTAAATCAAAACGATCGAGGTTCATTACCTTGTTCCAAGCTGTCACAAAATCGTTTACGAATTTATCCTTGGCGTCGTCTGTGGCATATACCTCGGCAATGGCGCGCAGCTCAGAATTTGATCCAAAAATCAAATCGACCCGCGATGCTGCCCACTTTACCTCTCCTGAATTTCGGTCGCTGCCCTCGAAGGCATCTTCTGTCTCAGAAGTAGCTTTCCACGTGGTACGCATATCCAAAAGGTTCACGAAAAAATCATTGGTAAGGGTACCTGGACGCTCAGTCAAAATACCGTTTTTAGATCCGTCGTAGTTTGCGTTCATGGCGCGCATACCCCCCACTAGCACTGTCATCTCCGGCGCCGTGAGCGTAAGCAGGCTGGCACGATCTATCAACATTTCCTCGGCAGTAGTCTCGTAGGCGTCCTTAATGTAATTTCTGAAACCATCTGCCCTGGGCTCTAACGGCTCAAAGGCCTCGATGTCGGTCTGGTCGGCAGTGGCATCGGTACGTCCGGCTGTAAAGGGAACTGTAACCGAATGTCCAGCATCACGCGCCGCTTTTTCCACCGCAGCGCATCCGCCCAAGACAATAAGGTCGGCTAGGGAAACTTTCTTGTCGCCTGATTGACTTTTATTAAAATCGGTTTGTAAATTTTCCAGGGTTTGAATAACCTTGCCTAGTCGTGGCGGATTGTTAACTTCCCAACCATTTTGGGGCGCTAAGCGAATCCTCGCACCATTGGCACCTCCCCTTTTATCGGAACCGCGGAAGGTTGAGGCCGATGCCCATGCGGTTGTTACCAGCTCTGAAACGGAAAGGCCCGTCTCCAAAATTTTCTTCTTCAGTGATTGTATATCATCTTGATTTATCAATTCATGGTCTACCGCCGGAACGGGGTCCTGCCAGATTAATTCTTCTTCAGGAACTTCTGGCCCCAAGTATCGAGCAACGGGTCCCATATCGCGATGGGTTAACTTATACCACGCCTTGGCGAAGGCATCGGCAAAGTCATTAGGATTTTCCAGAAAACGCCGCGAAATTTTTTCATACGCCGGGTCCATTCTGAGGGACAAATCGGTCGTAAGCATAAATGGGGCGTGTTTTACGGAGGGGTCGTGCGCATCTGGAATGGTGTTGGCACCTTCGTTATTCTTTGGTTTCCATTGATAGGCACCCCCGGGCCCCTTATGAACTTCCCACTCGTAGTTGAACAGATTCTCAAAAAACTGGTTGCTCCATTTGGTGGGTGTATTTGTCCAAGCTCCTTCAATACCGCTCGTTATGGTGTGGGTTCCCATACCGGTTTGGAAAGTATTTTTCCACCCCAAGCCCATCTCGGCGATAGTGGCCCCGGCGGGTTCGGCCCCCACATACTGTTCGGCATCGGCTGCACCGTGGGTTTTTCCAAAAGTATGCCCTCCCGCAATGAGCGCAACGGTTTCCTCATCATTCATTGCCATACGGCCAAAAGTTTCGCGTATGTCCTTAGCAGCGGCAATGGGATCTGGATTTCCGTTGGGACCTTCTGGGTTCACGTAAATAAGGCCCATATGCGTGGCTCCCAAGGGATTTTCCAACGTATCGCCATCAGCGTACCGTTGCTTGTTTGCAAGCCACTCGCCCTCGCTGCCCCAATAAATATCTTCTTCAGGTTCCCAAATATCCTCTCTGCCGCCTCCAAAACCGAACGTCTTGAAGTTCATCGACTCCAACGCACAATTTCCGGCCAAAATCAGTAGATCGGCCCAAGAGATTTTCTTGCCATATTTCTTTTTTATTGGCCATAACAATAGCCTCGCCTTGTCTAAATTGGCATTATCAGGCCAACTGTTTAAGGGAGCAAAACGTTGGGAACCCGAGCTGGCACCGCCGCGGCCGTCCCCTATCCTGTAGGTACCTGCACTGTGCCACGCCATACGAATAAAAAGCGGGCCATAGTGTCCATAATCTGCGGGCCACCACTCTTGCGAGTCGGTCATGAGATCATAAATATCCTGTTTTACCTGTTTTAGGTCTAAACTTTTAAATGCCTCGGCATAATCGAAGTCCTCATCCATAGGGTTCGTTAGGCGAGAGTGCTGCCTAAGAATACTCAAATTCAATTGGTTCGGCCACCAATCTCTGTTACTAGTTCCGGTGCCTGCCGTGAATTTCATGGCACCGCCCATAAAGGGGCATTTGCTCGATTCGTTAACTTCCCACACTTTGTGGTTTCCTTTTCCATTGGTTGAATGTCTGTCTTCCATGCGTTTAAATATTAGAGTATTCAATATACTAATTTACTTTCAATAAGTATTATCTATTGTTTTGATAGGTACATAAGTCTTGTCAATAGGAATTCTTCTTGGATGAATTCGACTATAAATTACGAAAAATTTAAAAAAATAAATTCCTATGGATTCCCTTTTTCCGAAGCTAGGAATTACTACCACACTTCAAACATCAATTACAGTACTAAACGAGCGTTAATTATGCGTTAAAGGGATTATAAATAAACGGTTAAAAAGTTGAATTTACCGTATCTTCAAAATGCTGAATTGGCCCTGTAATAGTTAGACTCATAGGATTTCGATTAAAATTGAATGATGGCGAAACCAAAATCTTTTCCCGAACAGAACCAGACGAAACAACCCGGAAGGCAACATAAGATGCACCCCGAGCCCGAGGTAATCCGCGATGGGTACAAGGGCAGTTCTAAACTAGAAGGAAAAGTAGCCCTTATAACGGGTGGCGACAGTGGTATTGGCCGTAGTGTTGCCGTACATTTTGCCAGGGAAGGCGCTACGGTTGCTATTGCCTACCTATCAGAAAATACGGATGCCGAAAAAACGAAGGCTCTAGTGGATGCCGAGGGTAGCCCTTGTATCTTGCTAAAAGGCGACGTGACCAACGCCTCATTTTGCCAACGATTAGTTGCTGAGTGTATTTCGAAATTCGGAAAATTGGATATCTTGGTAAACAACGCCGCGGTTCAATTTCCGAAGAATTCAATAGAGGATATCGACCATGAGCAGTTGGATAAAACATTCAAAACCAATATTTACCCATATTTTTACCTCGTGAAAGAGGCCCTGCCTCATCTAAGTTCGGGTTCGGCCATAGTAAATACCGCTTCGGTGACGGCCTATCGCGGTAGTAGCCATTTGTTGGATTATTCCAGTACAAAGGGCGCCATAGTTACGTTTACGCGTTCCCTTTCAACCATGTTGGCGTCAAAGAATATTCGCGTGAACGGTGTAGCCCCCGGCCCGATTTGGACTCCCCTTATCCCCGCCACTTTTGACGATGTGAGCGACTTTGGCCAAGACACCCCACTGGGCCGGGCGGGGCAGCCTAGCGAGGTGGCTCCGGCATATGTTTTCTTGGCTTCGGAAGATAGCAGCTACGTAACGGGTCAGTTCATACATATAAATGGAGGCGAACTCATAGGCAGTTAAAAACAATTTATAATGGAGATTGAACTTACCGATTTTTTATTGAAAGGCGGGGCAGCTTCTCTTGCTGGACTTTGCATGGGCCTGGAAAGACAAGTAAAGGGGAAGCCCGCCGGACTCAAAACGAACATTCTCGTGGCACTTGGTGCGACGGTCTATATAATGGTGTCTTTATTATTCGTAAATGAACAATCGACCGATATGACGCGAATCATCGGTCAAATTGTGGTAGGGGTAGGTTTTCTGGGAGCTGGCGTAATATTGCAGCGCGACAATGAGAATAAGGTCAAGGGGCTTGCAACCGCTGCCACCATTTGGTGCAGTGCTGCCGCAGGTTGTTTGGCCGGATTGGGCATTTATAATGTACTTGCAGGCTTTACGGTAATGGTGGTATTTGTAAATGTTGTCTTTGGGTATATTAATAAGAAAGTAAAGGACAATCTAAACAAACAGTCTGACGCTGATTAGGCCATTAACCAGTTTATTCTGAATTACGCTGTTTTTGATCGTGATTTTTTTCTTCTCGCGTTTCTTCTTCGTTATTTTCAAGTTCATCGTCAGATATTAAATAATGGTCCTTTCCAAGCCCGACGATGTAAATAATATTGGTTACAGTAGCATACAGCATTAGGATAACGGTTATCATCATTCCGCTTAAAATAGACGAGAAGATAAGCGTTGCCCAATAGATAAGATCATACCACGAGGTTTGCACGTTATCTGCCTCGGTAATGGGAATATTGAACAGCTGGAACAAAACGAGCGCCCCCACGAATAAGATAGTATCTAGCTTTGCGATATTAAGCACCTGTTTGTAATGGGCGTTTTTAAGCTTTGATTCTGTTCCGGTGCTAATACCCAACAAGGTTAGCAATAGGGCAAGAATCGTGGCCGATGCAAGTACGATGGTATTGCAGAGCATATTGATACCCGGCAAGGTAGAAGAAATTAATTGCTTGGCTTCATAGCCCGAGACACTTCCCACAAGGAATACGGCTAGCCCAGTGAATAAGGTCGCGACTAGCCCGCCATATACAGAGCGTTTGTTCTTCTTTAGAAATTTTTCCATTCCCATAGCTATTCCGGCATATCGATTATTTCAAACTGAATTGGTTTAAAGCTGCCCCCGTTGCTATCCTCTGCCGAACAGGCCGTTAGACCGACAATTAAATCCATAGTTGGCTCGAACTCTACGTAATCGCCCGGTTTTGAGGTGGGAGTTTCGACCGATAACTTACCATTTTCATCAAATTGGACATTCATAAAAATATTGAACGCGGTGGGCACCTCATCGGGTGAAATGCCGTAGCACGCAACCTTCCTAACCAGGTTTTCCTTGCAACTTGGGTGGTATTCGTCGTTTTTGTACATAATCTTGAACGTTTGCGAGCAGCAGGGAGCCAATAAAAAATCATTCCTGCCATTGGTATCCTCAACGATCTTGGCCAATTTGTTTCCACGGTTGCTCCAGAGGTAATTCCCTTTTGAGATGAGAATTGACTCCTCAAAATCCAAGGTCTTGCCAGAGGAAAGCTTCTCACGCATATCTTCGGCATTGAAGAGCACCATGTCGCTAACCTGCTGACCTTCTGGATCGATAACGCGAAGACGTTGGCCCATCCTTAGATGAAATGCAATACCGGTTTGCGGTGGAATGGTTTTAACTATTCTCTTTTCTGATATGTTCTGCCACTTCGTGGGCGTCTTTATTTTCGGTTCTTTTGAGGTGTTCATAAATGGAATTTAAAGTGTTCGTATTGGTTTCCTGGTGAAATTTGGCAATTCCCTCCATTCGCGTGGGCACCGCTTTAAACCCGGTAATCTGCGGAAGGTGGTCCCGCACTATAGACGCGGGAATGTCTTTATAAAATTTGGGATGGGATTGATCTTTCTCGAAGCGATAAACCAGCTCCTGTAGGGAAGTTTCCAATTCTACCGCTGTTTGCAGGTAAATGGTGGCGTGCACGTGTACCGCGCTATAATCCCAGGTACTAATGTCCTCATAGTCGTACCACGAGGACGAAACGTAAGCATTGGGGCCTTGGAATATAAAAAGTGCTTCCACTCCATCTTTCAATACGCCGTACTGTGGATTTTTGTTAGCAATATGGCCAATTAAATAAAAATCGGTCTCCCCGCCTTTTGTCATTATAGGAATATGTGTTGCCAACAACCGCTCCCCTTGTACTACCATGGTGCCAAATGGATTTTGTTGGATGAATTGAAACAGATAAGTGGGGTCTTTCTTTGCATATTTTGCCGGTTGGTACATAAGGGGTTGTTTTTATTGTTTTTGAGGGTGAAAAGGACATTTCCATTGGTCTGAGACGTGGCGCCCGCTGTACTGCTTCGCCTCGCTGTCTTCCCCGAAATCTCGCAATACGGGATTAATGGAACCTTGTAAGGCCTCATCCCGCTCCCTAATTTTATCGCGAACATTGGCGTAGGTGCCCATATCCCGTAGCTTCTCGAATTGCCAGTGAAGGTTGAACACGATAGTGGGATAAGGGGCCTGTCGCGCTTTTCGCGAACTATTTGGGTGCATTCCTACAATGTAAAATGCCTTTCCGGCAATACTGAAGGAAAACTCGCTACTGTCAGGGTCGGTGCTAACGGCATCGTCCCACGGGCGCGAGTCGATATTGTGCAACTGCTGAAGTTGCGCCCATAACGCTATCTCAAATTCTTCTTCCGTAGCAAACGAAGCCTTTGGAAATACCGCTATGAGTGTTTTAAAGGTATTGGATTCAAAATCATATTCCTGCAAATACTCTTCGATGGCAGCATATAGCGAGGCGGTTGTGGCTTGGGTGCCCATTTCGGGAAAAGTTAGCATGGACACGTCATCCATTGTAAAAACGGTTTGCGCCATGATGCAGGGATGGTCGGCCTCCAGTATAAATGATCGGAAGGCTTTCTCCATCCTGTTTCCAATAGTTTTAGTTCCTAAAGTCTGTGTCGTTTTCATATTTCCAAAGTTAGTTGGCAATCAATCATCATTTTTTTTTAAAGCGAACCATAAAATAGAGCATCACCATATTTAGCGCCAATGAGACCCCGTTCGTGGCGATAATGGGAACGTCGTTCTTCAATATTCCGTAGACCGTCCAAAGTCCCACCCCGGTTATGAGGGTTCCGAACATGAGCGGCGAAACGTCCCTCACGGTCTTGGTACGCCAAGATTTTACCAGTTGCGGCACAACGGCCACGGTGGTGCACAGGCCTGCAACATACCCGATAATGCTGGTTAGTTCCATATGTCCTTTCCTTCAACATCCTTTAAAAGCCAATTGGCCACTTGTTTTTTTTCCTCGGTACTATGAAGCACCACGATATCTCCCGTAGTCTCGAAAACCACGGCACGTACCTCGCTTAGGTCGAGCACATTGGCCTCTCTTAGCTTAGATCGAAGATCACCTTCGGTTACACGAGCTTTTTTCAAATTCTCCGTCAGGATATTGCTTCCATCCATTAGAAGCAGTGGCTCGTTATCCACAATCTTTCTAATGAATTTCCATCGGCGAAAAAAGGCAATACCAAGTTGAAATAGGTAAATTAAGAAGAGACCGACAATTCCATCTAAAATTGATACCGATGAGGAGAGCACCGTGGTTGCGATTAACGATCCCACGGCCACGGTCATGGCGAAGTCGAAGCTGGACATTTTGGAAAAACTCCGCTTACCGAAAATGCGCGTGAAAAAAATTACGGCTATATATATAACCAAGGTGGTAACGGAAATGGCAATTAACGAATTAATATTAGAGGTATACCAGGAGCTCATACATAAACTTCTTAACATTATTTAAGTGTTAATTTTTCCGGATTAAACTTGAACAATGTATTATTTGAACGGTTATTTTGTTTTGTCTCCTAAAGATATTGAGGTTGTCAATAAGTTCTCCCGGTTTTAATAATGATTAACAAATAATGTTAAGAAAATGTAGTAGTGCCTACGGGATGGTATGCAAATGACGATGTAATATCGGTATCAGATCCTCAATGCTAAATGGCTTGGGTATGTAATCGTCGGCTCCGGCCAAAAGACAGCGTTTTCTCCCTTCGGGATGGGCAGACATCATAATGAGGGGCACATGTTTAAAATCTTCTTTTTGCTTATAGCAATGGGCTACGCTGCAGGCATCTAAGCCGTACAAAAGCATATCCATCACAACTAAATCGGGTGATAGTTGATACATGTGGGAATAGAATTCCTCCACACAGTTTAGCCTTTTAGCTTGAAAACCATATTCCCCCAGCAACTCACACAGCACCATTCCCATGTTGATGGAATCTTCTATCAATAGAACCGTTGGAGAAGTAGTGTGCATGATTCGGACGGTATATGGTTGGGGAATTATTAAGCACGTGCGCAGAAATCGCGCCGGGGTTAAGACGGACCTTCGCTTTCCGTATAGCCCCAACTATTTATTTCTGCCTGTACCTCCATCCGGGTTCGGTTCGTTTTCATGGCAATTCGCTCAGTCATGTCCTCAAACTCACCGCTGCGGTAGGTCGTGTCTTCTTCGTTTAGAGAAGGATGCCTCTTGCGATAGTCATTCTGAATTCGTTTCCAATTTTTTTCGGTTTCTTCAATAAAGGACGGGCTTCTGGAGTCTATATTCTTGGATTCTTTACTCATTTTAATCAAATTTTAAACGTAAAAGATAGCACACGCCACGCAAGTAAATTACCTTAAAACGATTAAATCTTGACCCAAAAAATTAAAATCTGAAATGTGACACTTTTTAATTTCTTTTAACGGAGGTTTAACCTCTTTTCAAGATAGCTCTTAGTAATTTCGAGAGATATAAACTTGTAACTATGGAACTTAAAGCACTTTTTTTGAACTGTACCCTTAAATACTCTCCAGAAACCTCCAACACCGATGCCTTTATTGAAAAAGCTGCATCCATCTTCCAGGAACTGGATGTCTCCACCGAGGTAATTCGCGTGGCAGATTACAAGGTAAAGTTCGGGACGTCCTCGAACGAGGGCGATACCGATAGTTGGCCCAAAATTCTCAACAAGATTAAGGAGGTAGATCTCTTCATTCTGGCTACTCCCATATGGCGCGGGGATAGAAGTTCGGTGGCGAAGATGGTGGCCGAACGCCTGGATGGAATTATGGAGGAAGGAAATGATGACAACGGTCAGTTTCCCACCTATAACAAGGTTGGAGGGTGTCTTGTTGATGGTAACGAAGATGGTGCAAAAAAAGCCATCTCCAGTATTTTATTCGATTTTATAGAGCATGGCTTCACCGTGCCGGTGAATGCGTTTAGTTACTATGTGGGAAAGGCCGGACCGGGTCCTAGTTATATTGAAGCGAACGGCGACAAACATAAGTTCACGAACAATATGCTTTTGCAAATGGCCCACAACATGGTGCATGTTGCTAAGGTTCTCAAGGCACAGCCATATCCCACCAACCTTTTAAAACTAGAAGAGAAAGCAGAGGCCCTAAGTAAATAACCGTAAGGAAAAAAGATGTTGCCTTAACGCGACCCTACGACACCAAACAAGTGTTTGCCATAGCTAAAGTGGTGGTAGTGCCTATGCAACCTGCTAGTTTCGATCGAATAAGGGTTCATAGAAAAATTGTTGATTATCATTGAAAAATCCCGTGATATTACCCTTTCGGAAGTCGAAGCCATCCCGAACAATTATATCAAATCATTCTAAGAAACGTCCATGATCCGATCTAAAATGGCGGCGATATCGTTTTCTTCTGTTAGGACCCGAGAAAACAGATCGCCTTGGGAATTTACACGAGCTACTATCGTCTGTATGGAAAACGCCGACGGCGAAAGGGAGGGCCCTACCTCTTCCCAAGAGAGCGGTGCCGATACTTGCGCGCCGGCAACGGGACGAACCGAATAGGGTGCGGCTAAGGTCTGTCCATGCCGATTTTGCAGATAGTCCAAATAGATCTTTCCATTTCGCTTATTGATACTGCGCTCTAGCGTGGTTAAATTAGTTGCCCTGGCATTCACCAAGACACATATTAGCTTGATGAAGTCCCTAACCTCATTATAGGTATAGCGATTCTGAAAAGGAATATAAATGTGCAGTCCTTTTTTGCCGCTGGTTTTGCAATGTCCCGATATTTCATAAGCGTCCAAGACCTCCTTTACCAATAATGCGACCTCTATTACCTCAGAAAACGTATTCTTTGGAGAAGGGTCAATATCGACCACACCATATGTTGGGTTTTCTAAATTGGAAACCGTTGCGTTCCAGGGATTTATTTCTATACATCCCAAATTAGCCAGATACAATAGGGTAGCCACATTTTGGCATAACAAATAGTCAATTTCTCGTTGTGTACTTTCGGAATAGAGCGTAGCGACAGACACCCAGTCGGGCAATTCAATCGTTCCTACGTCTTTTTGGTAGAACCCTTCTGAGTTTATTCCGTTTGGATGTCGATGTAAATTTTGTGGCCTGTTTAGTAAATAGGGCATTATGTATTCTCCCATTGCAATGTAGTAATCGATAAGGTCATATTTTGTGAAACCCTCGCCTGGCCAGTAGATTTTTTCCAGATTACTGAACGAGACTTGCCTATCATCAACCAAGAGGGAATTCTTGGATGAGGGGAGAAGACGATCTGACTTGGAATCTGGGGCCAAATCCACCAAGACCTTATCTTCCCTAAGACCCTTATAAACAGGATGGCGCAGTCGTCCACTCTTAGTCCATTCGCTAAAGGTAACTTCACATACCAATTTTGGCAGCACCCACACTGGGGTTCTACCCCGCAAGGATACTGTCCCTTCAAAGGGCGAAGCTTCTTGCCGTAACGGGCCCATACGGTCTAGTAATTCCTTCTTTGTAGTATCTGTAAATCCACTTCCGCAATTACCAATATATTGCAGCTCACCATCGCGGTACTGACCTAAAATCAACGAGGCCAACTGGGTCGTGCCAGGAGTTAGGGTATATCCGCAGATTAGGGCTTCGGTACTTTCAATAGCCTTTATCTTGACCCAGTCCTCGGAGCGCACCCCAGGGTAATAAAACGAATCGGCCCTTTTTGCGATAATGCCCTCCAGGCCCATTTCAACTGCACGTTCATAAAAGGCGATACCCATCCCCTCCACGTGCTCGCAGCGCCGCACCTGGCTGAGCCCATCTAAAATTTCTGGCAACAAACTTTTTCGGTCGGTTAGTGGAAGCCCAATAGTACTCATGCCATTCAAATTAAGGAGGTCGAACACGTAATAAACTAGGTGCAACGATCCTGAATCCACATCGAAATTTTGCAGGCCTTGAAAATCTGGCAGTCCCGAAGCAGTAAGCGCCACAACTTCTCCATCTAAAACTACGTTATGGGGAATCGTACCAAGCTCGCTGACTAGTTGTGGAAATTTATGGTTGTAAGAAATGCCATTTCGGGAACTCAATTGCACGGTTCCTCCTTGTACCGAACTGATAATGCGATACCCATCCCATTTGATCTCGTAAATCCAGCCGGGTTTCGAAAACGGTTCCTTCCCCTGGGTGGCCAACATAGGGGCAATTGTAGAGTGAAGGGTTTCTGTTGCTGTTGCGCCAACACTTTTTTTTTTGCGGTGGAAGAAAAGTCTTCGGCGTCGTAATCCAATTCGGTTGCACACGCGTCCTCTTTCTTAATAAGCAGCCATTGCGCTCTGCCATTAACCTCTCGGGTACGGAATAGCCCAAATTTCCCCTTTATCTTTTTTCCATGGAATTCAATTTTAAGGCTACCGTTTCTCCACTGTTCAAGGGCATTTCCCTCACTATTATCGTAAATAGAAAACGTGCCGTTATCCCAAATATCCATAGTGCCGGCCCCATAATTTCCCTTGGGAATGGAGCCCGAGAAGGTAAGGTACGAGATAGGATGGTCTTCCGTCTGTATGGCCAGGCGCTTATCTTGGGTGTTCATTGACGGGCCTTTTGGCACAGCCCAACTTTTAAGGGCATGGTCTATTTCGAGGCGCAGGTCATAATGCAAATGCGATGCCTGGTGTCGTTGCACTACAAACCGGGACTGGTTGGAATCGTCTGAACGTCCCTCTGGCTCTGGCGTCTCGTTAAAATTTCGTTTCTTGTTATATTCTTTCAACGACATGCTAGGAAGCTTTTTTCTTGCGAGCGTCGAGGCTCGCTTTGAGTTTGGCCATCAAATCGGCAGCTTCGGTAGGGGTGGTATCCACGTCTTCGGTTTTGGGCGCAACTCCCTTTGCTTTGTTATTGATGATCTTCATTAGCTGATCGTTATATACATCTTTAAATTTCGAGAGCTTGAAATCTTCAGAATATTGCTCGATGAGTGAAATGGCCATATCGGTCTCTTTCTTGCTCACCTTTGAACTTGGCAACTTTAAATCTCCAGGATCGCGAATCTCATCTTGAAATCGTATCACGTAGAGAACCAAGGCCTTCTTGTAGGTGCCAATCAAGCTCAAGTGTTCCTTTTGCCGCATTACGAATGTGGCCACGCCCAATTTTTGGGTTTGGGAGAGTGCTTTGTAGAGCAGTTGGTAGGATTTTCCTCCTTCTTTTTGAGGCTCTAAAAAATAAGGTTTTTTAAAGAGAACATCGGCAACATCGCTTTCATTAACAAATTCTTCAATGTCTATGGTCTTGCTTTTTTTCATGTTGGCCTTTTCGAAATCCACTTTCTCCAAGACGATATAGGATTCGTTCTTTTTAAAGCCCTTAACAATATCGCCCCATTTCACTTCTTTCCCCGTGTCTTCGTTAACCCGTTTGTACCGAATTCGGGCGTTATCACGGCGGTCGAGCATATCCAGCTCGATACGGCGGTCTTCGCTACCGCTATACATTTTTATGGGTATTGATACGAGGCCGAAGGAGATACTCCCGTTCCAGATGCTTCTCATGGTAGCGTATTAGTGGTTGCGTAACTTCTTGATGAGCTCATCCTTTTTCATGTCACTATACCCTTCAATTCCTATTTCCTTGGCCTTTTCGTTAAGTTCTTCCTTGGTTCGGTCTTCGTAAGGTTCGGCCTTTCCGCCTTTCTTCCCCGGATTATCGGTATTGGCAATACGGGCAGCTTTTTCCTTGCTCATGCCCTCATCGCGCAGTTCTTCGTACTTCTCGTCATCCTTGATCTGATTTCCATGGTTCTTTGTCATGATTTCTAGCTTTGTGTGTTTACTTAAAAGTAACAATCCGAGAGCAGGGAAACTGTTAAAGGAAAATTAAACTATTGGCGACTAGTGTTTTGGGTCAACAATATTTTTTTTTCAGACTAATTCTCTTACTTGTTATAGGATATCTTGGTATAGAAAATGAGTATTCATTAAAAAAGTATCCATCATGAGCGACACAAATCAAAATCCAGACAACAGGAACATGGAGCGAAGCAATGAGCCCCGTACACGTTCCCATCAAACAGGAACCACAGCGCACAATGCGGGCGTAAGTGCCGAAAATGAAAGAAGCTTACGCAGCGAGGAAGAAGAGTAAATCTGAAATTTTAGCCAAAGAACCCTTTTGCAGTAGCATGATACCGTTGTAACTCGGGTTTTTCAAGGTTTATTATAAGCATCTACTTCTGAAAAGATCTCCATTAAATTGGAGATCTTTTTTGTTAAAAAAATGTTATATAGTAAATCTTTAACCCATATGGGGCAACCTCAATTCTGTATTTTTTTTATTTTTCTGAATTGGTTGATTAACAGACTCTTTTATGGTTTTTCACTCACTCGAATTCGCTAACAAAATCGGTAGGGGATTATGAACTCAACGACTAACCACAACACGCTAGAAAATTTTAAAAACCTAAAGCGCGCCACCATAGGGCACCTGAACCACCGCACATTATTTGACGGCATTTATTTATGGACCGCCGATTTCATTTCTCTGGAAACCAAAACCTATGCGTTAAAATGTGCGCAACCTGTCATAGCTTGCATTCTTACCAACACCGGTTCCATAAAGGTAGCTACCACCGTGTCTGAGACACAGCTTCAATTGGAGCCAATGGAATGCACAATTGTAAAGACGAATTCCGATGATACGATTTTCCTTTCATTGAAGGAAAAGGAACGTTATCAGTTTTCTATGGTCCATATCCATTCGAGAGCGTTGTATTACCATCATTTCAATTCCTTCCTTAAATCAGAGCTTAAAAAAGAGGGACGTCTGTTTACTAAGTTTCCCGCCCCTTTCATCTTGGAACATAACAATGCCCTCTTGCAACTAGATAACGAGTGCCCCCGAGATACCCTATTGGCGGCGGGTCACGTTTCCCTATGTCTCGGAAAAATACTGGACGAGCTGCAAAACAACCAATCCGCTAGCCGGGGCAACGACTTGCACTTTAAGGAGGTTGAAAAAATCAAGTCTTTGGCGGTAAAAATAAGGGCAGACATATCAAAGGAATATACTATTGAGGAACTTTGCCAATACGTGGGAGTTTCACCAATTAAACTGCAATATGGGTTTAAAGGTCTCTTTAATTGCACCGCCGGTCAGTACATTTTATCCCTACGTTTGGAGGAGGCCGTACGCCTAATGCGATCTACAAACCTCACTATTTCAGAAATTGTATATTCTATTGGCTTAAACAGCAGGAGCTACTTTTCCCGAATTTTTAGACGGAAATATGCGTGTACCCCCACCCAGTTCCGAACCAAGCTAAAAGGCAAGACAGGTACTGAAACTACAAAAATAAGAGCCTAGCAAGGGAACCCTTGGGCAGGGGTGAATTGTTAGGTATACCGAGAAAACTTTTTCAGGTTCTTGCTATAGTTTTTTACATAAGGCTGTCTTTATCCCACGACAAATATCAAAACTTTCCAACCAACGTTTTTGACTATGAAACTCACAACCTATCTCCTTTTGGCTCCGCTTGTAACCTTGGCCATGACTTTGTTCAGTTATCTCATTTCGTTTATAAGAGGAAAGGAATTTAGGGAACCAGAGCTACTTACCGTTCTCATATACCGATATTTTGAAATGCCTCCCCTTCGGGGGTTGGCAAATTTACCCGGCTGGATCCTACATTTGGTAATCGGCTATCTTTTTTTGGCGCTCTATAACGGTTTTTTCTTCCTGAATGAAATCGAACCAACCCCAGGGTTCACTCTTATGGTCGGATTCGCCCTGGGCGTACTCGGTATTTTGGGATGGAAAGTAATATTTACCTTGCATCCCAATCCACCGGACATAAAATTCACTGAGTTCTATATCCAGCTGCTTATGGCTCATATTATTTTTGCATTTACCGCCTCGATGGGGTTTTAAAGAATATTCTCTCTTAGCCAAGTCGTTTTTAAGAACGATGACGCTCCACTCAGACTTCTGAAAATGAAAATTTCAGACAAATCCAAACTCAAGATCCAGTCGTTAATACATCGCCAAAAAATTGCTAAATCACTCTTAACAAACAAACTAGAAATCAATTTTCCTAGTATATTTAAATTGTTTAACGGAGTATTAATCTTTAATTGTATTGGTTATGAGCACACAGCAAAGAGAGAACCAGCAGCAAAAGCAACAGCAAAAACAGCAGCCCGCAAAACAGCAGGCCAAGCCGAGGCAGGATGCTTCTAAGCAGGAACCGAAGCAACCAAGAAAAGATCGATAAGGTCTAAATTCCGTATTCGGAAAAGGATAGCTTTTCGAAATAGCGCCGCTATTTTGAAAAGCTATTTTTTAGTGACCTCTCCCCTGCTCGATAAGTAATTAGGCTGCCCTGAAAAGAAAAGATCACCCTTCGTCACAGATGATTTGTCCCTCAACAATTTAAGAAGCTATATTGCAACACCTCTTAAATTCGGTACTATGAAAGCAACTACCCTTCCTATGAAAAGCTCCTTTCTCACTATTCTCATGTTCTTGCCTCTTCTTCTGTTTTCGGGCTGTCAGGAAACGGGCGAACCCCAAGCGCACGAACAGCAACCGGAGCCTGCAGCCGTGACCCCTGAATATTTCCTCTTACGACCCGAAGTGGAAAAAGCCTACGGCTATTCGCACGCGGTGAAAACAGGGAACCAAATTAGCATATCAGGAGCGGTGAGTATGGACGATCAGGGAAATCCTACCGCCGTGGGCGATATGGCGCAGCAGATTAAAAATTGCTATGCCGATATTGAAAAAATATTGAAGCACTATGGTTGTACTTTCGATGATGTGGTAGTAGAGAATATCTTCACCACCAACATGTCCTTATTCTTGGAACATGCCGCATATCGCAACTCAATTTACAAGAACCACTTTCCAGCGGGATCCTGGCTTGGTGTCACCGAATTGGCCGTACCGGAATTTATGGTAGAAATTGAACTGGAAGTACACAAAACCGACGACGCGAGATAGCAACAACCATATCGCAAAATAAAGTGCCTCGGAAAAAATGTGGAGTAGAAACAAAAAAAGCAACGCTTTCGCATTGCTTTTTAATTCGTCGGGATGACAGGATTTGAACCTGCGACCACACGGCCCCCAGCCGTGTACGCTAACCGGACTGCGCCACATCCCGAATTGGGATTGCAAATATACTATTCTTCATTCAAATGAAAAGAAAAATAGAGATGAAAAAAACAGCGTAATAAAAACCTCTCACTTTCCCGAAACGCCATATCATTTTAACCATATAAGGCCCTTTGCCGAACCAGTCGATATATGGAGATTATTTTCTGAAAGAAGTTGTACTAAAAAGAGTGTACAAAATCTATAGATTGCATGTCTATTCATTCTCCGTAATCTCATGCCCCGAGCGAAATAATCGTTCACTATAGCGGAATGTTCCCATGTTTGCGGCTGGGTCGTAGCACCTTTTTGGATTCTAGCATGGCAAATGCCTTGAGTAATTTTCTGCGGGTTTCCCTAGGCTGTATAACCTCATCTATAAAACCCCGTTGCGCAGCCTTAAACGGGTTGGCGAAGGCCTCGGCATATTCCTGTTCCTTTTCAGATAATTTCAGCTCAGGATCTTGTGCCTCGCTAATTTCCCTTCGGAAGATGATCTCGCTGGCTCCCTTGGCCCCCATAACGGCAATTTCGGCCGTTGGCCAGGCAAAGTTCATATCGGCACCAATGTGCTTGCTGTTCATTACATCGTAGGCACCGCCATACGCCTTTCGGGTAATGACCGTTACCCTGGGCACCGTGGCCTCGCTAAGTGCATAGAGCAACTTAGCGCCATTCAGGATAATCCCGTTCCATTCCTGGTCGGTACCCGGAAGAAACCCGGGAACGTCTACCAAAACTAGCAGCGGAATGTTGAAGGCATCGCAGAAACGGGTAAACCGAGCCGCCTTTCTGCTGCTATCTACGTCCAACACGCCCGCCAGACTCATTGGCTGATTGGCAACAATGCCAATACTGCGCCCGCCCAGCCGTGCAAAGCCTACGATGATATTATCGGCATACTCCTTATGCACCTCAAAAAATGAATCGGTATCGATAATACCGGTAATTATGGAATGCATATCGTAGGGCTTGTTCGCACTATCGGGTACGATGCCCTCAAGTGATTCCCGCATTTCATCCCCAAGCTCATACGGTATGTTCTCCGGTGCCGCTTGGTTGTTCTGCGGAAGATAGCTAAGCAATTGCTTTACCTGCTCCAGGCAAACAATATCGTTGCTCGCCGTAAAATGCGTTACACCGCTTTTCGTGGCGTGGGTATGGGCACCTCCCAATTCTT
>NZQO01000002.1 GCA_002693605.1 Flavobacteriaceae bacterium | reverse complement strand
TGCCTCTGGAATGTACATGGTGACCATAACCAGTGAGAAGGCCAGCGTTGTAAAACGACTGATCAAGAAGTAACCAATCTTCTAACATTAACCAACCAAAAACCCCCGCTGCAATGCAGCGGGGGTTTTTATTTTAATAGTACCTTTGGGATAAAGTGATAAGCATGAAAATTGTACATATACTCCTCGTCACCACATTCCTTATCAGCTCGGGGTGCGTAGACAAAAAAGAGCAGAAGAAACTAGAGAGAATTCCCGTTGAAGAGAACAACGGTATAGGCGATGGTGCCCCGCCGTTGGATTCGGTGTTAAAGGCCGAAAAAAATAAAGACACCCTAATTCCAAAAGAAGACCTATAATGCTACCATGGCACCAATACCTTATGGGCGTACTTTACGTCCTGGCCGGGATGAATCATTTCCGGAAACCAAAAATTTACGAGCGTATCATACCACCTTACATACCGGCCCACAAGGAGATGGTCCAGCTAAGTGGAATTGCCGAGATGATACTTGGGTTCCTGGTTATGAACGAAAATACCCAAACCTTCGCAGGATGGGCCATTAGCGCCATGCTCGTGCTCTTTCTAACCGTTCACGTATATATGCTACAAAATGAACGGGCAGCAATGAAATTACCGAAATGGGCACTCATCGCGCGGATTCCCCTTCAGTTTGGATTAATATATTGGGCCCTTCAATACGTATAAAATGAAAGATTCCGAGGCCGTATATACAAATTCGTTGCCCTTGCCGGACGCCGAGGTGTTTTATGTTCCGCAGTTTCTTTCTGAAAAGGAAGCCGATACGTACTTTCAATTCTTATTGAAGGAAACACAATGGCAGGAGGACTCCATTCGTATCTTCGGAAAAACATACTTGCAACCAAGAAAGACGGCCCTCTTTGGGGAGGAGGGAAAAACATATTCGTACTCTGGCATTACGATGGCTCCCAAGCCCTTTACCCCGGCCCTTCGGGAATTGAAGAAAATGATTGAACCAGTTGCCAACGCGAGGTTCAATACGGTGCTTCTAAATTTATATCGAAACGGCAATGATAGCAATGGCTGGCATAGTGACGATGAAAAGGAACTGGGCCCTGACCCGGTAATTGCCTCGTTGAGCCTGGGTGCCCCGCGCCTATTTCATTTTAGGAAAAAAGGCTCGACCGCCCTGACGCATCGCTTGGAGTTACAGCCTGGCAGCTTACTGGTAATGGGCCCGGGAACACAGCGGCACTATGCGCACCAGCTTCCCAAGACAAAGCGCCCGGTAAATGCGAGGATCAATCTCACTTTTAGGCAAATTGTAGGCTAAACCGCTATTATCTAACAAGATTTAGTCGCCTATCACTTCTTATAACGGAGTATTTCCGTAGTTATAACTACTTATAGATCTCGTTCAAGAGTACGGCCAATCGAATCCCGCCCTTTTGCAACTGTGCACGCACCGTATCCATATATTGATACATATAAGGGTACCATAGCTTCTCGCCCACTTCCGTATTTGCGTAAATATCTTCGCAAAGGGTGCGGCTCTCGTACATCCAGTCAATTACGTTGCCCTTCTTAATTTTCTCAAGTTCGCGCTCAGACAACGTGGGCGCTGTTGTGGCCAATTCAGAATAAGACATTTCGTATTCGGTAATCATCTTGCTATCCCAAACGGTATGGAGGTTCGTGCCGTCGCCGAACCAGCGCACCTGAAAATCGTTCCCCCCTTTATCATCTGCCAGGCCAATATGCAGCGGTTGGTGGAGGTCGCCCATAAAATGCACCAATAATTTAAGAGAAAAAGCTTTCTCCTGCTTGCTGGCGGCTTTGTTCTGGAGCGTAGCGATGCTTTCTTGAATGGCAACGATGATATCTCCTTCCTCGTTTTTTGGATGTTCGATATAGGTCTGACCGAACGGAAAATTGACGTAGTGCCAGGGGCCATATTTTTTGTAGGCGGAATCGCTCTTTATATCGTCGGCGTAGGTCGAGACGATAGCCAATCCTTGGCCGTCCAATAATTCCTTTATGGCCTTTCGTGCTTTTTTCGATAGGTACTGCTCGGCTATTTCCGCAGTAGCCCTATGGCCGGTTCGGCCCCAATCATCGGCAGTTGCGGTGAAAGTTACGGCAAGGATTATAAGCAGCAGATATAATTTATTTCGCATGGTATAATTTTTCAGCAAAGATACAATCGTTTGTACGAGCGGTACAACGATCACTTCGGAAAATGTATATGCCCCAGATATTGAACGACACCTAAATTCTCAGTACCTTTATAGCTAACGATATACCCACAGCGCCATGAAATTTTTTGTAACCACCTGTATCATGCTAACCATGGGAGTTCTTCTTGCCCAAGAAGGAAATAAGACCGAGACTATTCGCGTTTCGCCCCTACTCGAGGGAACCCTCTTAATGCCCGCCGACAGCCCAAACCCACCGCTAGTAATACTCATAGCCGGTTCGGGCCCTACCGATAGGGATGGCAACCAAAATATGATGAAAAACAACTCGCTCAAATTTCTCGCCGAAGGTTTGGCCGAGCGGGGAATCGCTTCCTTTCGGTACGATAAGCGAATCGTGAAAATGATCAAGAACGGTCAAGTGAACGAGAAGGGAATCAGGTTCGACGATTTTATTGAAGACGCCGTGCTCGTTGTTGAAAAAATGAGGGTCGATGATCGCTTCGGAAAATTATACGTATTGGGCCACAGCCAGGGGTCATTAGTGGGAATGATTGCCGCGCGCAACCGCGCCGATGGTTTCATCAGTATTGCCGGTGCCGGACAGGAAATAGACGACGTTATAGTAGACCAATTGGCGAAGCAAGCTCCCGGCCTAACCGAAAACGCAAGGCAATCTTTTGACGATTTGCGCGTAAATGGCGTTGCGCAAAATTTTAGCCCGGGTCTCGCCTCTATCTTCCGTCCAGATATACAGCCGTTTATTTTTAGCTGGATGCAGTACAATCCTCAGGTGGAAATTGCCAAACTCGAAATACCCGTCTTGATTTTAAACGGGACGAAAGACCTTCAGGTACAAATAAGTGAAGCCCAGGCATTGCAGGAGGCCAAGCCCGATGCGACCTTCGTAATTATTGAAGATATGAATCATGTTTTTAAGGAAATTTCGGGTAATGACCTGGAAAACAGCAAATCGTACAACCAGCCGATGCTTCCCATAAAAAAAGAACTTATCGAAATTACGGCAGATTTTATTCTTCAGAAGTAAAAGAATTCGCCTAAATTCTTTCCGCATTTCCTTCCATAAAAAATTGTATTTTGCGTTTCAAACGAGAGCCCAATGCAGGAAAATACTATACAAGACATTTTAGATACCACGCCGTACTTTACTCAAGACACCATCGTATTCGGAATTCTAATGCTCCTGTTGGGGTTTATATTTTATACATCCGCTAAGGAAGATGGCTTCTGGAGTAGGTTTTACAGAATTGTCCCGGCGCTATTTATGGCGTATTTTTTACCCGCCTTACTAACTACGTTCGGCGTTATAGCACCCGAATGGACTACCATTTCGGAAACGGGCGAGGTGACCGAGAGCACCTCCAGTCTCTATTATATGTCAAGCCGGTACCTATTACCGGCCGCGCTAGTCCTGATGACGCTGAGCATCGATCTGAAAGGTGTCTATAATTTGGGTCCCAAGGCATTGATTATGTTCTTTACGGGAACGCTAGGCATTGTGCTCGGTGGGCCTATAGCCGTACTGTTAATAGGAACTATATCGCCAGAAACCGTGGGCGGAGAGGGCGCCGATGCGGTCTGGAGAGGACTTTCTACCCTCGCCGGAAGTTGGATTGGCGGTGGCGCAAACCAGACGGCCATGTTGGAAATTTACGGATACAACCAGGCCCTGTACGGCGGGATGGTGTTTGTCGACATTGTGGTGGCCAATATATGGATGGCGGTTATCCTCATCGGAATTGGCAAAACGACCAAAATAGACAAATGGCTAAAGGCCGATACGTCGGCCATAGAAGCCCTGAAAAATAAGGTGTCGGACTACGCCAAAACCGTAGATCGAAACCCCACCTTGACCGATTTGATGATTTTGGCCGCGATTGCCTTTGGCACGGTGAGCTTCGCACATTGGGGGGCCGGTTTCTTGAGCGCTTTTTTCGAGGATTTCGTAAATGGGCTTCCAAAGGGCATTACGCGCAATATTTTTACCTTTCTGAGTTCTGATTTTTTCTGGATGATTTCCCTAACCACGGTAATTGGCGTCCTGTTATCCTTCACGAGGGCGCGAAGCTATGAGGGCGCCGGCGCCAGTAAGTTCGGTAGCGTTTTTATTTACATCTTGGTGGCCAGTATTGGAATGAAAATGGACCTTACGCTAATTTTTGAAAATTTCGGATTGATTTTTATTGGGATCGTTTGGATGATTATCCACGCCGGGCTTCTCATTTTAGTTGCCAAACTAATTAGGGCTCCATATTTTTTCCTGGCGGTTGGTAGTCAAGCGAATGTTGGGGGTGCTGCATCGGCCCCCATTGTGGCGTCTGCATTTCACCCCTCCTTGGCCACGGTAGGCGTTCTATTGGCCGTTTTTGGCTATGCCATTGGCACAGTTGCCGCCATTTTATGTACCGTTTTGATGCAATTGGCCGCGGTCTCCTAATTTTTCAGAAAAAAAATGCATCTTTGCGGCTTCAAAAAAATATCGACCCCATGAAGTTTATCGCCGCCCTTTTCTCCCTGTTCTTTTTATTGATTAGTTGTTCCAATTCTGAAAACCAAATGGTGCTCCACGGAAAGGTAAAAGGGCTACGGAAAGGCACGGTGCTCCTACAGAAGTTTGAAGATTCCCTTTTGGTATCGGTAGATTCGGTTAAGATTGACGGCGAGCCTAACTTCACTTTTGAGGAAAACGTAGAAAGTCCAGAGATATACTACCTGTACTTGCGCTTAAAAAATGGCACCTTACTAGATGAACGAATTGGGTTCTTTGCCGCCCCAGGAGAAATTACCGTTATTACAACCTTGAAGAATTTTAATACCGACGCCCATATTACGGGCTCTGCGAACCAAGAGTTATTGGAGGAATACAGAAAATTAATGGCTCGATACAACGATAAGAACCTAAATTATATCGAAGACAGCTTTCTGGCGCAGCAGCAAGGCAATGATTCGGTCGTGTTGGCGCTTGCCGACGCCCAACGGGGGATATTGAGCAGAAAATATTTGGCAACCGTCAACTTTGCATTGCAGAACAATAATGCGGAAATTGCCCCCTATCTTATGCTTAGTGAGGTGTTCGATGCGAACATCAAGTATTTGGATACCGTTTACGGGAACCTGACCCCAAAAATAAAAGACTCCAAATACGGTGGTATGTTGGAGTCTTTTATTGCGGAGCGAAGAGCTGCCGGTAACTAATTACAGGGCATTGATCTTATCGATCAGCTTTCTTCCGCGGTCCTCTAGCTCTTGGTTAATCGCCTTGAAATGTTGCTTTTTGTTTTCAACATCCTTGTTGTTTACCTTCACGATAAGCTCGTCAAAAACAACGATTGCCTCATCGATAATAGCCTGAGCTTCCTTGGTATCCTTTTCTGGGTGGGTTAGTTCCCAAATATATACTGCTTCAATAATATCACCCAATACGTAATTGATGTCTCTTTTTAGATTTCGTACGCTAGCCATAAGATTTATTTTTGCGGCAAAAATACGCTTTTACGAGCTAGTGCGGAATATAAACTTCCAAAAATGTAGCCTTGCCACCTTCAAATTTAATGTAGCTTAACTCATTCGGTATCAATACGGTCTCCCCTTTTTTGATGTTTTCCGAACCGTTTTCCCACCGTATCGTACAATTTCCATCAATGCACATATAGACAGCGAAAGAATCTATATCGGTGAAATTCCGCGTAACAGGCGCTGTAACCGATAGTTTGTTAGTTACGAAATATTCGGTAGTGCAAATGGGTACTGGCTCGTTTGGCTTATCTATATACCCAAGACGGGGGTTATCGGGATTGTATTCAATCGCCTCCAAGGCTTTCTCGGTGTGGAGTTCCCGAAGGCGACCATCGAGGTCGGGCCGGTCCCAGTCGTAAATGCGATAGGTAATGTCTGAGGTTTGCTGAATCTCGGCCAAAAGTATACCCCCACCAATGGCGTGCACGGTGCCGGGCGCAATGAAAAAGCTATCGCCGGGGGCCACTTTCTCAGAATGCAAAATCTCTGGCAGTCTATTTTCCGTGAGATATTTCAAATAGGAAGTTTCGTCCATTTTCCTGTCAAAACCCAGGATTAGCCGAGCTTCCTCCTCGGTTTCCAGAATATACCACATTTCGGTCTTTCCAAAGGAATCGTGGCGCTCGCGCGCTAGCAAATCGCCCGGATGCAACTGCACCGATAGGTCTTGGTGGGCATCGATAAATTTGAAGAGTAATGGAAATTTGGTCTTAAAGTGGGAGTAAACGCTATCGCCCATAAGCCGAGCGGTATAGTTTTCTATGAGCCAATTGAGGGATTTCCCCTTAAGCGGGCCATTTGCCACAATGGAGATGTTACCCCTTACACCGGAAAGCTCCCAGCTTTCGCCCAGATTACTCTCTTGTTCTATTCCCAAAAACGTGGAGAGTCGGTTTCCTCCCCATACTTTTTTCTTCAAAATAGGAGAAAATTTGAAAGGGTATAATGCTATCTTATTCGTCAACTTAATATCTTTTAATGTTGCAACGCCTGCTTTATGTGATTTTTAGCTTCCATAGACCGAAAACGAAACGTTAAGATACCACTATTATTGAAAACAAATATCTCGCAGCCCGGTAACAAGCCGAACCTTGCCCAATAAATACCGAATTGGTTGCGAACCTTAATCACCTGTATAGACCACGAAATTCCGCGGTGTTTCGTACAGTTTTACGGTTAACTTGAAACCGGGGTCTAGGCGTTGTCTCAGTTTATTATAAATCACGATTGCAATGTTCTCCACGGTTGGGTTTAAATTGGCAAACTCGGGAACCTCTACGTTCAGGTTTTTATGGTCGAAAGGCTCTTCAACCTCCTCGCGAATAATGTCCTTCAGCAATTTCAAGTCGATTAGGTAACCTGTTTCAGGATCAATGGTTCCGGTAAGGCCAACCTCCAATTCGTAATTGTGGCCATGAAAATTTGGGTTGCTGCATTTACCGAATACCTCCAAATTTCTATCATCGCTCCATTCCTCCCGGTACAGGCGATGCGCAGCGTTGAAATGTGCCTTTCTGTAAATTGTTAAACTCATACCTGGATATGGTTATAGAATTTATCGAATATTATTTTGAACCATGCGGTATAAGCATTGGGTTGTGCCTTCATATCATTCTTAATATCTTCAAGGGCCATCCATTTCCAACTGGCAACCTCGTCTGGATTTATATTAGGGCTGTCGTTATAGGCACCAATTAGAATGTGGTCATACTCATGCTCTGTAAGCCCATTGTCGAAAGGCGCCTTATAGATGAACGATGTAGTTTCCTTAAGTTGGGTGGTAAAGCCCATTTCCTCCTGCAACCTGCGCTTTCCGGCGGCGAGGGTAGTTTCCCCATCGCGCTGATGGCTACAGCAGGTGTTGGTCCAAAGGCCGGGAGAATGGTACTTATGCAGAGCTCTTTGCTGGATCATCAGCTCGTTCTTGTCGTTAAGGACAAATACCGAAAACGCCCTGTGCAAGAGTCCCTTAATATGGGCCTCCTGTTTGGGCATCAAGCCAATTTTTTCGTCCCGTTCATTGACCAAGACGACTTTCTCCTCTTCCATAGCAATTTTAGTTTTTACCAAAAATACAAAATAGAGAGGGGTTACGAATATAAAAAAGCGTCCAAAAATTTGGACGCTTCTTCCCTTATTGAATAATTAACTTGGTTAGTTCTGTATTATGAACATCGATCTTCTATTTAGCTGATGTTCTTCCTCGGTACACTCAACCCCATTGGAGCATTCGTTTACCAATCTGTTTTCTCCATAGCCCCTGGCACTAAGCCTGCTGCGGTCTATTCCTTTGCTTACCAGCCAATTTAGGGTAGATTGCGCACGTTTTTCGGAAAGCGCCTCATTGTAGGCGTCATTACCACGCGAATCGGTGTGCGATTCAATATGGATTACCAATTCGTCATACTCCCGCATAGCGGCCAAAATCTTGGCAAGTTCCACTTCGGCATCTGGGCGAATGTTATAACGGTCAAAATCGAAGTAGATAGGTTGCAAATTGAGCTTACATCCCAAATCCCTCGGATCACAGATGTCTTTTCTTTTCAGCGGAATTTCCACCTCAATAACACCTGTTTTAGACGGTGTTCGCACTACGATTTCATTGGGCTCGTATAGGTCTTTGGTTGCACGAATGGAGTATTGAAGTTCACATTCTGCCATAAAGCTGAAATTACCCGAATCATCTGCCACCTGCGTACCGATAACTTCATTCGAGGCGTTCAGGAACATGAGGTTTGCACCGGGTAACGGCTCTTTGGTATCTACATCGAACACGAGACCGTTGATAGTCACCTCGCATTTTTCCTGAACCCTATATATTTCATCATCGATACTTCCACGATTTCCCTCGCGGTTGGAGGACATGTACCCAATATATTCGTCTTCGTTAATAATAAATCCGAAATCATCCTGATTACTGTTGGCCGGCTCACCAAGGTTACTGGCCTCACCGGGCATTCCCATCGCGTCTAGCGGGGTTACATATAAGTCAAATCCCCCAAGACCGGCATGCCCGTCACTCGCAAAATATAAATTGTTCTTTTGGCTTACAAAAGGAAACGACTCCCGCGCCTCGGTATTTATGGTGGGCCCGAGGTTTACCGGATTGCCATAGGTACCGTCTGATAGTATTTCGACATACCAAAGATCGCTCATACCCAAAGTGCCGGGCATATCGGAGGCAAAATAAAGTCGCGTCTCATCTGCCGAAAGCGCCGGATGGGCTGTAGAATATTCCTTACTGTTGAAGGGTAGTTCCGTTACGTTAGACCACATTCCCTCGCTGCCCTTGGTAGCCTTGTACAATTTTAAACGTATGGTTTTGTCGCTGTCCTTGCCTTTCTTTCCGTCAAGAAAATTGTTACGGGTAAAGTAAATTGTTTTGCCGTCTTTCGTGAAGGTTGGCGTAGACTCATGGAAAGCCGTATTGATAACGCCGCTGAGTGGTTTTGGATAGGAAAGTCTTCCTTCCGAATCACGTTCCGTCTCGAACAAATCGAGAAATGGCTGG
>NZQO01000001.1 GCA_002693605.1 Flavobacteriaceae bacterium | reverse complement strand
TCGACGACAGCTCGGCCCAGGATGATTGGGGATGGCAACATTCCGTTTCACTCGACGAAATGACCGAGATCATGTTGAAAAATTTAAGACCTCAATATGCTTAAAAAAAGACCGGCACAAGCGCCGGTCTTTTTTTGGTAGCCTCGGCAAGAATCGAACTTGCATCTAAAGTTTAGGAAACTTCTATTCTATCCATTGAACTACGAGGCCCTTCAGAAATTGCAAAACTATTTATTCTTTTTTTTATCCCAATAGATATAGCCGCCAAAAATTACCAGGCTAATTAAGGAACCCCACAAGAGACCACTTTTTAAACTATCGGTAGACTGGCCCAAGACCGCAATAAAGAAAACAAGCGGGAAAATACCCGCCATGGTGGCGGCCATAAATCGCCAATATCCCATTCCCAAGATACCGGCAACGAAACTGATGGCGTCATTAGACAGAAACGGATTGATACGGGTTATTACCACCGCCCAAAAACCATAGTCTTCTATAAAAGATTCGATTTTACCAGTTGTTTTCGGACCCAGCAAACTGTCTACAAGGTCCTCGCCAAAATAATGCCCTATTACATACCCCACCGAGGAAGCAAGATATACGGCAACAAAAACGAGCAAACTCCCCCAGATAGGGCCGTAAGCCAAGATAGAAACGACCATTAGGGCAATAGTTGGCACTACGATTAAGAACATCTGTACCACCATGGCGATATTGACTACCAAGGGCCCTAACCAACCAAAACCTTCTACCCAATCACGAATTTGCCGTGGGTCCCCGCTGGTTAAAATTTGCCAGGCATCTTGGACCGACTGCTGAAAGGTGGGAAATATAAAATAGCCGCCAACAAGGCAGCCAAGCAACCCAAGGGACAAGTACAAGGGCAAACGACTCTTGGTTCGCGGTTCGTTTTGTAGATTGGAAGGCATATTTTATTGCAGGGTTATTTCAAGAATAGTAGGGGGACCACTGCTAGCTTCATTGGAAATATAAATTTTCCCCTCATCTGAAAAAGTGATGCCCTCGGGCTGATAAAATGTTTCCCTGTCAAAAAAGTGAAGATCAATGGCCTCTCCCTCGTTGTTTAAGACAAGCAATTTCGGGCTTTTGGCCTCCAACAGATAAATATGCTTGGTTAGCGGATGTATGCATATTTCAGAAGGGCGAAATTCTTTTTTAATTTTATGGGTCTTCAAATTATTGAATGCTTCCGATTGAAAATCAATCTTGTACACCGCTTCCTCGATTAGCGTCTTGCGCGTTAAGTTAAACGCATACACGCCCTTATAGGAATTGTTGAATAGGTCCTTGTCCTTCAACGCAATTAACAACCGGTCGTTTGGTGCATCAATCGCCAGTCCCTCTACATTGTTGCTCGCCGAAATGGGAAGATTATACTGGCTGGTCGTGGCGTTATCGCTCCTGAAGTTTTCCACGATAAACAGTTCGCCATCGCTGCGGATAATGTAGGCGGTTTCGCCGAGTACGGCCAGCCCCTCATAGTCGCCATCACCGGCGAACACCAATTGGTCTTCGATAGTTCGGGTTTGTAGGTTGTAGAAAAACAAGATTCCATTTTCATCTTGAACACAAGCCAGTAAATTATCCCCTAGCCAGGCTATGGCAGAAATTTCATCGAGCACATCGGGCAAAACCCATTCGTTGACAAGGGTATACCCTTCGCGTAACTTTTCGTTTGTTGTTTGAATACCCGATTTGTACCCATTGTAGAACCAAAACGATATTGCCACGATGGCCGCGGTGAGCAGGAGTAAGATAAAGGCCTTATTTTTCAGCAAAATGAATCTTCGTTTACGATGACTGTTGAAGATAACAAAGAAGATCGAGTTACGGCGCTATATAACCGCTGTAAACGTGCTTTTTAAGAAATATTTAAGGCTATGGTATAAATTTTAAGAGAAACGAAAAAAGCCATCCACTTTCGTAGATGGCTTTTCTTTACTAGCTCCTCAGACTGGGCTCGAACCAGTGACCCTCTGATTAACAGTCAGATGCTCTAACCAACTGAGCTACTGAGGAATACTTTCAAAACATCAAAGGTATTATCCTTTTTTGCGGTGGCAAATATACTTTATTTTTATTTCCGTCGCAATAAAACGGACTATATTTTTTGCCTATCTATGAAAATATACCAAGCCCTTTGGTTAGCACTTCTCTTTCCCCAGCCTATTGAGTGCCTTATCTGGAGATTACCACCTTAACAGTAGTGTTAAAACCGGCATCCTCAGCTTGCAGTTGTACCAGATACACCCCTGCTGCCAAACCCGAGAGCGACACGTTGAATATTTCGTTACCAGCCTCATTTTGGAAGATAGCGACCCGTTGGCCCAGAACCGAGTAAAAGGTTGCGGTTTTCAGAATATGCTGCTCACTCGCTACGGTTAATGTGCCGTTGGCCGGTGCAGGGTTTGGGAATACTGAAATGGTAGTTGCCGTAAGATCTCCTACTTGCAAGTTGCCGCTAAGGGCCTCGAATGCATTAAGCCTTCCGTGGCCATAAAACTGGTCGAAACCGGGAGTGTCTTCAATGGGATCGCCCGTACCATCATCTGCCGTGGTGGTAAGTATGGTGCGCACCTGTCCAGGGGTTAGGGATGGGTCCTGCGACAATAAAAGAGAAGCCACCCCGGCTACGTGTGGCGCAGCCTGCGAGGTGCCTCCCCAATATATATTATAATTTGAATTTGACGTATTGGTAATATTATAGGTATAATTTCCCGGAGCAATGAGATCTATATGAGGCCCGAAATTACTTCCGCTATTCGGGTCCCAGTAGAATGGTGAGGACCGGTCTCCATCTGGGTCGATGGAGCCTACGGCGATCGTCTCGGCATAGGCGGCCGGAAAATAGGGCGTATCATTGTCAAAATTCATCATTGCGGCAGTGAGCACCACCCCATTAACATGTGCATACTGAATGGCATCCTCCATTGCGGTAAACGCGGGACCCCCCCAAGACATATTGATAATATCTGCCCCGTTGTCTACAGCGTAATAGATGGCATCGACCGCCCAAGCACCATCCAGGTAGGCGTTATCTTCATTGAGCATTTTGATGTTCATTATCTTGCTATTCCAATTGAGGCCGGCATACGCCGTAGCGTTATCGGAATTGCTCGCCAGGAGGCCTATAATATTGGTTCCGTGGCCAACATCGTCCCACGGATTGGCATCTTCATAGGCGAAATCCCAGCCGTTCACATCGTCTATGTATCCATTGTTATCGTTGTCTATGCCGTCCAAAATTTCATCGGGATTCGTCCAAAGGCGCCCCGCCAGTTCCGGGTGGTCCCATTTGGCTCCCGAGTCGAGTACCGCAATGATAAGGTCTGGGCTTCCCTTCTCAATCTCCCATGCCTGTTCCATTTTAATGTCGACGCCCGCCTCGGCCGGTGCCAAGGGGAAGGTGCCGTCGTTCTTCATTCCCCATTGACGGGCAAACAAGGGGTCATCGGGACTGTCGAGGGCTACCTCAAACTGTTGTCCCGCCGCGGTTCCCCCATAATTTGGCTCGACATACTCAAACATCGCGGTATTTTTGAAAGACGCTATGGCCCGTTGTATTTCCAAAGGGCGATCGAAATAGATTACGTACGTATCCTGAAGTTTTTTATTTCCGGAAAGGCGAATATTCGCAATGGAAAATTGGGCTGCTGCCTCGCGAAAGGCCGCGATTTCAAATTTTTCTGAAGTAGTTTTACGCAAATCGTTGAAAGCCGGTTTCAGCTTTACGAACACGCTTGCGGGGTGCATATAAGTGTCTTGCTGTGCCACTAACCCGAAATTGAGCAAAAGGGCGAGGCAAATAAATAGAGATGTTTTCATAAATTTTGGAATTTAGCGGTTTAACTAATGTACACACGTACATCGGCAAGATTCTAAATTGTCATCATAAAAAAAGCCCCCATTTAATTCTTGGGGGCTTTTTTTATGAAAATTCCTTACAATTATCCGAATAACCAGCGATAGATATCGTTACCGTTGGCGAACAAGACCAATGCAATTAGAAGGAAAAACCCAATCATTTGCGCATATTCCATAAACTTGTCATTGGGCTTCCTACCGGTAACCATTTCGTATAGCAAGAACATTACGTGGCCACCGTCCAGCGCGGGGATGGGCAAAATGTTCATAAACGCCAGGATGATGGAAATGAGGGCCGTGGTCTGCCAAAAGCTGAGCCAGTCCCACGTATCGGGAAATAAGCTTCCTATGGCCCCAAAGCCGCCCACCTGCGTGGCTCCTTTCTTCGTAAACACGTATTTGAACTGTGTAACGTAGTCCCTCAAAATATCGTAGCCGTAGCCAAAGCCGCCAACAATGCTCTCCCCTAGGGTGTAACTTAACTCGGTGCGGCTACGGGCCAATTCGCTTCCGAAGTTGTAGACGCCTATGATACCTTCCTCGTTGGGGGTTACGCGCAGGGTGTCTAATTTTCCGGAGCGTGACATTACCACCCTATTTTCCTGTTCCGAATTGGAAGAGATAATCTGGGTAAACTCATCCCAATGGCTCACGTTATTGCCGTTTACCGAAATGATGCTGTCGCCTTTCTGGAAACCGGCCACGGCTGCGGGATAGTCGGCCACGACCGTGTCGACAACCGCATTTCGCATAGGTTTGAACGGTCGCAGAATATCTTGTTGGAACATGCGCGTGCCGATGTCCTCGGGCAGGGTGAGCGTTTCGGTAGCACCGTCCTGATGTTGCACGGTCACGGTTTCTACATCTCGCAAGAAGAGGTACTTGTTAATATCAATTACGTTGGCCAAATCCTTGCCGTTTACCTGCAATATCTGGTCGCCATCTCGAAAGCCGAACTCCTCGAACTCCTGCGCCACCGAAAAACCGCGCGGCAAATCGTTCACAGTTACGATTTCCCTTCCGTAGAAATAGAGGATGCTCATATAAATAACAAAACCAACCACGATGTTGACGGTAACACCGCCCAACATAATGATTAGTCGCTGCCAAGCCGGCTTGCTTCGGAATTCCCAAGGTTTTGGCGGCTGTGCCATTTGCTCCTTGTCCATGCTCTCGTCGATCATCCCAGAAATCTTAACGTAACCGCCCAGGGGAAGCCACCCGATGCCGTATACGGTATCGCCTATTTTCTTCTTGAAGAGGGCAAATTTAACATCGAAGAAAAGAAAGAACTTCTCGACGCGCGTCTTGAACAATTTAGCGGGAATGAAATGCCCCAGCTCATGGAGCACGATTAATATGGATAGGCTGAGTAACAGCTGGATTGCTTTAACGGCAAATGGACTCATAGTTATAGTTTGTGCGTTGCGTTACAAAAATCTCGCCAATAGCGCCACAGCGACTTGCTACCAGACGGGAAAATTGAAAAAATAATCGCACAAAAGTAACCTATTATCGTTTCTTAAAAAAATAAATGGACATTGGCGAGCGCGTCGGTGAAGTTCGGTTCATTTCCGCAAGGCGGTATGCATTATAGATCGTAATTTTGCAGTAAAATTTTGCGCGATAATGCTCCGTTTTTTCTCCAGATATAAATTTTTTGCGGTAGTACTGTTAATGGTGTCGGCCATAATCGTCACTATTTTCTACAATATCTTGAAGCCTACACCCATTCTTCCCGTCTACCAACCGGCTGATGTTTCTATTGAATTGGTAGATAGCACCCTACAGCACGTTAAAAAATACCATACCATTGCCAATTTCGAACTCACGAACCAAAAAGGCGAGACAGTGACCCAAGCAGATTATGCCGATAAGATTTACGTAGCCGATTTCTTCTTCACAACCTGCCAGACCATCTGCCCTATAATGACCGACCATATGGTGGAAATACAAGAAAGGTTGCAGTCTGATTCTGAAATACTGCTCCTCTCCCATACCGTCACGCCCGAGATTGATAGCGTAGCGCAGTTGAAAAGATACGCGGAGGAAAAAGGCGTTGATCCTTCAAAATGGAACCTAGTTACTGGCGATAAGGAGCAAATTTACAACTTGGCACGTAAATCCTACCTTGCCGCCAAGGATGTACCCTACAGCGAACACGACCTCATTCATACTGAAAATTTTGTCCTGGTTGACAAGCAACGGCGCATTCGCGGTTTTTATGACGGCACAGACCCACAGGCCATAGAACAGCTACTACGCGACATAACCATTCTGAAAAGAGAGGACAATCGCGAAAACTGACGAAGGTCAGTCAGCCCCGTTAATCCCCTGAAATTCCTTTCCTACTTCCCCAATTTCCTTTACATTTGCATTGTTTAAATTCAATCTAAATAAACATAATGCTCACCATTGCTTCACTCAAGAAAGGGCAGCGCGCCATCATTAAGCACTTTTCGGTAGAAGTAATACCGCTCAAGCTGCTGGAAATGGGCTGCCTGCCCGGCAACGAAGTGGCACTGGTGCAAACTGCCCCGTTCCAGGATCCATTGTATCTCAACATAAATGGAAGCCACCTGGCCATTCGGAAGGAAACCGCGGCACAGATTGAAATAGAACTATTATAATGGCCAGGCAAATTAATGTTGCACTTATTGGCAACCCCAATACAGGAAAGACCTCCGTGTTCAATCGTCTTACCGGCCTTAACCAGCAGGTGGGCAACTACCCCGGTATAACCGTAGAGAAAAAACAGGGAGTTTGCAAGCTGGACCGCGGCCTCAAGGCACATATCATTGACCTGCCGGGCACGTATAGCCTAAATGCCTCTTCCTTAGACGAAAACGTAGTCATCGAGCTGCTTCTGAATAAAAATGACAAGGACTTTCCCGATGTGGCCGTAGTCGTTGCCGATGTAGAAAACCTGAAGCGCAACCTACTCCTCTTCACTCAAATAAAGGACCTTGGCATCCCAACCATTCTCGCCATCAATATGGCCGACAGGATGAAGCGGAAAGCTATCTCACTTGATGTGCAGGCCTTGGAAAATTCCTTGGAAACCAAGATTGCGCTACTTAGCTCCCGAAAAAACCAGGGATTCAACGAGCTGAAGGAACTCATTACCAATTACAATCTTCTTTCCAACAAACCGTGCGTAAATGCCTCCTCGATTGCTCCCGAATATTTCGACCGGTTGCGAAAGGCTTTTCCCAACCAAGATCTTTACAAACTTTGGCTAGTAATAACGCAGGACGTGAATTTCGGAAAGTTGGATCGTCAGGAGTTACAGGGGGTGGGCAGTTTTCAAACGGAAAGCAAAAGCACCCTGAAACGGCTTCAGCAAAAGGAAACCATTGCACGGTACCAGTTTATAAACAACATCCTCAAGAAAACGTTGACCATCGACTCCGCCAATGCCAAGGACTTCCAGAGTAGGTTAGACCGAATCTTGATGCATAAGATATGGGGCTATGTAATTTTCTTCGGAATTCTGTTACTTATATTCCAGGCAATATTCGACTGGAGCAGCTACCCAATGGACTTTATTGATAGTACGTTTGCCTCCTTGAGCGAGTGGATCAAGAATATTATGCCACCTGGCGACTTCACCAATCTTATTGCCGAGGGAATTATACCTGGGCTGGGCGGCATCGTGATATTCATTCCGCAAATAGCCTTCCTGTTTCTATTCATTTCCATTTTGGAAGAGAGCGGTTACATGAGCCGCGTGGTTTTCCTGATGGACCGGATTATGAGACGCTTTGGGCTTAGCGGCAAGAGTGTCGTGCCGCTGGTGGCCGGCACGGCCTGTGCCATTCCGGCAATTATGGCCACCCGCAATATTGAAAGCTGGAAGGAACGGCTCATTACCATTCTAGTAACCCCGTTTACCACCTGCTCAGCGCGGTTGCCAGTGTACTTGATCATAATTTCGCTCGTCATCCCCGATCGCGATGTACTGGGAATTTTCAGCCTTCGCGGGCTCACGCTAATGTTTATGTACCTGCTAGGATTTGGTGCTGCCATTATTTCGGCGTATCTTTTAGATAAGTTCATGAAAATAAAGAGCAAGACTTTTTTCGTGGTAGAGATGCCGCATTACAAGGTGCCGATGCTGAAGAATGTGGGTATAACGGTGGTTGAGAAAACGAAGTCGTTTGTCGTTGGGGCTGGAAAAATTATCTTGGCAATTTCTATTATTCTTTGGGTATTGGCCTCTTATGGCCCCGGAAATTTTAACCGGGCCGAATCGATCGTAACCGCCGAAAACCCCACGTTGAGCGGAGAGGAGCTGGAGACGGAAATCGCTTCCTATAAATTGGAGCATTCCTATATAGGTATTATTGGCCACGGAATTGAGCCCGCGGTGCGTCCCTTGGGCTACGATTGGAAAATTGGAATTGCCATCGTGAGCAGTTTCGCCGCCCGCGAGGTATTCGTAGGTACCTTGGCCACGATTTATAGCGTGGGTAGTGAAGAAGAGGAAACGATTATGAACCGCATGGCGGCCGAAACGAACCCCGTGCTTGGCGGGCCCCTATTCAATTTTGCCAGTGGCGTTTCCCTATTATTGTTTTACGCGTTTGCCATGCAGTGTATGAGTACGCTCGCCATTGTAAAGAAAGAAACCAATAGCTGGAAATGGCCTATGTGGCAGTTAACGGTGATGAGTGCCATCGCGTATGTTGTGGCGTTGGCAGCCTATCAGCTCCTAAAATAAAATTTCGAAATTGAAGTTATCACACTATGGCATTGAATAAAAATAGAACAAAAAACTGGCCGGCAATACTTTTGCTAGTGGCAGTAACCTGGTCACTATTTGCGTGCAGCAATGATGATGACTCGGACGGCCCAGCCTGTACCAATACGCCCATTGCCTTTACCGATCTTGAAAAGCAATACGGCTGTACGAATACGAAACGCGAAATGGATATTAACCTGAACGATACGTTCGTTATCATATCGAGCCAAGAGGCTTTTAACGCCCTTGTAACGGGCACGTGCACCCCGCAGATAGATTTTGGCACATACGATTTAATTATAGGAAAGCAGTTTTTGAGTAGCGGAAACGATTCTATCGAGTACGAGTTGGTGGACGTGTGCGATTCAGACGATATTTTGTTGACCGTTACGTTCAATCAAAACAACACCTCGGAAGCGCCCAACCTCACCTATCACCTTTTGGCCCCCAAACTGGAGAGCCCAGAAAACCTTGAGGTGGAAATTTTAATTAACTAAAAAGCGATGCAGACAATTCTCGTAATCATAACATTTTGCCTGGCAACCGGATATTTATTGAAGAAATTTATTTGGACCCCCATTACCGAGAGCCGCAACTCCGCTTCGGGTACGTTGGATGGCGAAAAGACCAAATGTGGGAAAAAGGATTGCGGCTGTCATTAATCCTGCTTATTCGTTTCGGCTAGGAGCAAGGCATACGGCTGACCGCTATCAGCCTCCTCACTTCCCGGATACGGCGTTACCCGCATTAGCTCGACCCTATATCCCATTTTCGAGAAAACTTCGCTTTGTACGGTCTCCCCCTGCTTAACCGCTCCCAAAAGCAATTCTTTCTGTTCCGTTTTACCGTTTTCTTCTGAAATCTCCACCACCACGCGCACCCTTCCCGCCCAAATACAGTCAACATATTTAGGGCAACGAGAGTCTTCCAGCACTTCATTAAAGGTAATAGCCACCTCTTCAAAATTTACCGTTTCGCCTAACGGAACTTTAACAGCGATTCTTGGCACCTCCAGCTTGGTGGTTTGTGCACCTACCGAAAATGTAAAAAGGGTGAATAATAAGAAAAGTGATTTTTTCATACTAGTGGTGAATTTTTTTGGCAAGATTACCCCAAGCCTACATCTAAGGTCATCATTAC
>NZQO01000161.1 GCA_002693605.1 Flavobacteriaceae bacterium | reverse complement strand
GAAGGGGATCGAACGGCCATTGTCCACCGACCCTTCTCGCGTCAAACCAACATAGAGGCTCGACTGGGCCTTGAAGTCTTCGAAATTGTCGAAGACGGCTTTGACCATGTTGTAGACCACATCGTCGTCGGTTTCGGCCGAAGCAACCAGCGTCGCCCCCAGACCCCAGGTGGTCACGTCGCTTTCCTGACCTTTATACGACCCCGCCGGGATGACGGATTTGGCGTAATAGGGGAATTCAGCGATCATCGCGTCGATGGTTTCATCATTCCAGTTCAGGACAGAAGCGTCGCACGTGTTGGTCGCTTCGGTGATCGACGAGGCGGTGATCCCGGTGGTGTAGAAGAAGGCATCGATCTTGCCGTCACAGAGCGCTTGCGCCTGTTCCCGCGAGGTCAGGCGGGTGGCCTGCCCAAACACATCTTCGGGCGCCTTGCCATAGCGGGACAGCGCAAAGGTCATGGTCGCCTCGGTCCCCGAACCGGCGTTGCCGATATTGACGGTCTTGCCCGCCAGATCGGCGAAATCGGTCATGCCGCTATCGGCCCGGGCCACGAGATGGGCCGTGTCCAGATGCAGCGAGAATAGGAACCGCAGGTCTTCGTTGGCGCCATCCTCTTCGAATTTCGAAGAGCCGCGATAGGAATGATACTGCCAATCCGATTGAACAATGGCGACATCCATTTCACCGGCTTGGATCGACCGCAGGTTTGCCACCGACCCACCGGTCGATTCCACGGTGCAGCGAATGTTGTGGTCCTGCGTATCGCGGCTTTTGTTCAGCACGTTGCAGATAAAGCCGCCGGTCGGATAATAGCCGCCGCCAATGCCGGCCGTGCCGATGTTGACGTATTTGCGTTCCGCTGCTGAAGCACCGGATGCTGCGGCCACAGCTAGACTGGCCGCCACCATGAGGCTGGTGAAGGTTTTCATGAAAGTCATCCTTTAGACTGTTGGATTCAGGTTGGGGTTGGGATTGGGAGGTTAACCTCCTCTTCGGAGAAACGCGGCGACTTCCTTTTGCGTCGCTTCGATATGGTGGCGCAGGGTGCGCACGGCGGTTTGCGTATCGCCACGCTCACAGGCTTCGAGGATTTCGTCATGCTCGCGCATGGGGCGCTCTAACCCGCTGGCCGTCGACACCAGCAGCCGCAGGAACTGCCCCAGCTTCCCTTGCAAATCGTCGATCATCTTCATCAGCTGCGGATTGCCGCAAGGCTCATAGAGCATGTGGTGGAACTTCGCATTCATCGCCCCCCACTCTGCCGGATCCGTGCGGTTCGCATATTCGCGCAGCAGCTGACGCATGTCGCTGAAATCGGTCGCGATCATGTGAGGCACCGCCAGTTCGAGCGCCCGACACTCAAGCGCGATCCGAATATCCAGAAGCTGGAGCACCTCCGTTTCAGAATAATGGCGAACCGTGGCCCCCTTGTTGCGCTCAAAGACCACAAGGTTGTCGACCTCCAACCGCCGCAGAGCTTCGCGAACCGGGATCTTGCTGACCCCGAACCGTTTGGCGATTTCATCCTGACGCAGCGGCGCGCCCGGGGCGATGTCGCCTGACAGGATAGCGGCACGGATATCGTCATAGATCGGATCGGCGGCGCTGGACGGCATGGGTGCTCCTGTGGGTGACCATTCTTTTCGAATTAGATTCTTGCAAATCGTATACCATTTTGTCAACTTGTAATACGAAGCTTGCGGAAAGTTCCAGTTCCGCTGCGAAGAAACGGAATGAAATCAATGCCAAAGCACATCAAAACAGACATCGCAATCATCGGCGGGGGAATCATGGGCTCCGCCGCTGCCTATTTCCTCGCCCGCTCCGGTCAGGCCGGGACAATCTGCGTCATCGAACCCGATTCTTCGTATCAATTCGCCACGACGCCCCAAGGCGCCGGCGGTGTCCGGCAACAGTTCAGCGTCGCCGAAAACATCCAGATGTCGCGGTTCAGCCTCGAGTTCTACAAATCCTTCAACGATCAACTGGCCGATATCCCGGACCTGCCGGACATCAACTTCACCGAGCAGGGCTATCTGTTTCTGGTCACCAAAGACGGCGAAGAGACGCTCCGGCGCAACCAATCCCTGCAGGCCTCGCTCGGCGTCAAGGCGGACCTGATCGACTATGACGAAGTTCGCAGGCGCTTCCCCTCCATCGAACGCGACGACATCGTTCTGGGCTGCCACACGCCGGATGACGGCTGGATCGATCCGAATGCCGGGCTGTGGGGCTTTCGCCGCGCCGCGGAACATCTGGGCGTGCACTATGTGAAGGGCCGGGTGACGGACATACACTCGGACAGCACCAAGGTGCACTCGCTGGTTTTGGACAGCGGCGAAACGGTCGAGGCGACGTTCTTCATCAACACCGCCGGCCCATGGGTCGCCCCCCTGGCCAAGATGACCGGGGCAGAGCTTCCCGTCGTGCCCATGTGCCGGGTGCAACATTTCTGGAAATGCGCCCATGACCTCGAACCGATGCCCTTGGTCAAGGACGAAAGCGGCATGTTCTTTCGCCCCGAAGGCGACGGCTTTGCAGGCGGACGCCCGACCTTTGATATCGCGCCCGGTTTTGTGGACGACATCTACTCAGGCTTCTTCGCCAATTATTTCGAAGACACCATCTGGCCGATGATGGCCGCATTGGTTCCGAAATTCGAAGACCTGAAACTGCAACGCAGCTGGGCCGGGCACTACGCCCAGAACACGCTCGATGGCAATATGATCATCGGCAAATACTCGGCCGCGCATGACAACATCATCACCGCCTGCGGCTTTTCCGGCCACGGCATCATGCACGCGCCCGCCGTCGGCCGCGCCCTGTCGGAACTGGCCCTCACCGGCACCTATCAGACGATTGACCTGTCCCGACTGGAAATCGCCCGGGTTCACACCAACACCCCCCTGCCCGAAGTCGGCATCAAATAGGAAACGACCAAGTGACCTCCCCCACCCCCCACATCGCGATCATCGGCACCGGGATCATCGGGATCTCTACCGCCTACTATCTGGCGAAATCCTTTGGGCAGTCCAAGATCACCCTGATCGACCGGGATCAGCCCATGGCCTTCACCTCTGCCCAATCCGGCGAAAACTATCGCAACTGGTGGCCGCACCCGGCAATGGTTGCCTTCACCAACCGCAGCATCGACCTATTGGAAGAAATCGCCCGGCAAAGTCGCAACCGGATCAACATGAACCGTCGCGGCTATGCGCTCGCAACCCGGGACAGCACCATCGACGCGTTGGTCTCGCAACTGCATGACGGGTTGGGCAGCAGCGCGGACAGCTTGCTGCGCTATCACACTGGCGCCACTGCAAACAGCTATGCCCCCTTTGACAAACCCGATTGGGAGGGCGTGCCCGACGGCGTCGACATCTTGCAAAATCAGTCCCTGATCCGTGAGCGTTTTCCAAGCTACGACCCCGAAATCCAGAGCATCATCCACATCCGCAGGGCCGGCGACATCAGCGGCCAACAGCTGGGCATGCATATGCTGGATTACCTGAAAGAGGCCGGGGCCAAGCGTGTCGTCGGCGAGGTCAAATCCATCGACACTGGCGACGGCTTTCGGATCGCGCTGGCCACCGCATCCGGAACAGAAGTCCTAGAGGCCGATCAGATCGTCAACGCGGCCGGGCCCTTTGCGGACAAGATCGCCGAGATGCTCGGCGTCGCCCTGCCCGTCTATCACACCTTCCAGCAGAAGGTCGCGTTTGAGGACCGGGCCGGGGCCATCCCCCGCGCCTTGCCGTTTTCCATCGATCTCGATGGTCAGAAAATCGACTGGTCCCCCGAAGAGCGGGACATGCTGCTGGAGGATCCCGATTTCGCCTGGCTCGCACAGGACATGCCGGGGGCCATACACTGCCGTCCGGACGGCGGCGACAACGGCAAATGGATCAAGCTCGGCTGGGCCTATAACGACACCCCCGCCGCCGCGACCTGGGATCAACAGCTGGACGAGAATTTCCCCGATATCGTTCTGCGCGGCGCCTCCCGTCTCCAACCCGCCCTCAAAGCCTATTACGGGCAGTTGCCGCGCAATATGCATCACTATGGCGGCTGGTACACGATGACCGAAGAGAACTGGCCCTTGATCGGGACCATGGGACCCGAAGGCGCCTTCATGAACTGTGCCCTGTCGGGTTTTGGCACCATGGCGGCCTGCGCCGCAGGCGAGCTCTGCGCCGCCACGATCTCCGGCGATGAGCTGCCAGATTATGCGCCCTGTTTCTCACTGGCACGGTATGAGGACGCCGACCTCATGGCCGCCCTGCAGGCCGCGAACAAGGGTGTGCTCTGATGCAATCCATTCTTCTTGTCGGCGCCGGAAAAATGGGCGGCGCGATGCTGCGCGGCTGGCTTTCCACTCTCGACCAATCGACCCGTTTCGTTGTTCTCGACCCCCATGAACCCCCGGGCCTCTCCGAGTTCGGCGGCGCGCCGGACAGCCGGGTCGCCTATGTGCAGGACAGCTTGACCCTGCCCCGGGACTTTACGCCCGATGTCATCGTTCTCGCCACCAAACCGCAATTGGTGGAAGACGTGGTCAAGACGCTGCAAGGGCATATCGGGCCAGAGACAATGCTGATCTCGGTCGCCGCCGGTGTCCATTGCGCCACCCTCAAAGCGGCCGCGCCCCTTGGAACATCGGTGGTCCGGGTCATGCCCAACATCGGTGCGCTCGTCGGCCATTGTGTCAGCGCCGCCTACCCCTGCGCCGACACGTCAGAGCCCCAGAAGGCGCAGGTCAGCCAATTGTTCGAAGCCATCGGCCGACTGACCTGGTTCGACAACGAAGATGACCTTCATCTCGCAACCGCCATTTCGGGCAGCGGCCCGGCCTATTACTTTGCCTTCTGCGAAGCCATGATTTCTGCGGCGCAAGACAGCGGATTGCCGCCCGAAGTGGCGCGGGTGCTGGCGATCGGAACTGTCACCGCCGCAGGGCAGCTGCTCGCCCAAGATCCCGACCCCACAAAACTGCGGGACATGGTGACAAGCCCGAACGGCACCACGGCGGCAGGGCTCACCGCTTTGACGGCGGATGGGACCCTGAGCCAAATCGCGCGCACCACCCTCGATGCCGCCGCCAAACGGTCACGAGAGCTCGGCTGATCACGTCGCTGACAGCCACCGACATCGCCGACAAGGCGCTTCAAATCCACGGCGGAGTTGATCCGCGCAAGCTGGTAGTGCGGTCAGGTCTGATCTAGACTTGCCGCGACCTGCGAGGACTTTGAAAAGATGCTGCGATGCTGACGCCCCCGATGGACCCAGAGACGCTGAACGCGACGGTCTATGCCGATCTGCGGGTTAAATTGATCACCGGGCAGTTGAAACCATCCGAGGCTGTTTCGGTTCGCAAACTTGCCGAGCTTTATGGCGTCTCAACAATGCCGGTCCGCGAAGCGTTGCGACAGCTGGCTTCTGAGGGCGCGCTGAACTCTGCCGCACGCAAGGCCTACCGCGTGCCGGACCTCACCGCAAAGCAAGCCTCAGATCTGTTTTTTGTGCGGGGCGTTCTTGAAGGGGCCGCGGCCGAGCTTGCCGCGCCGCGCATGACAAAGCGCATTCTCGCCAAGCTGGAAACCGCTGTCGGCAAAACTCACGCTTGTCTCGAAAAGCGCGACGCGCCTGGTGTCTTGCTGGCCAATTACGAGTTTCACAGCGCCATCTATCAATCGAGCGACAATAGCGCCCTCGCCCTCAGCATCGACCGGCTCTACGTCCAGACGGGGCCGTGGCTCGCCCATGGGATCGAAAACCTCGTGAACGCAGAAAATTGGCTGGGCGAACATGAACTGATCATCGAAGCCTTGCGCAATTCCGATGCCAAAACAGCCCGCAAGCTGATGGAAGAAGACGCATTTTGGAGCGTTGAGCTTTACCGCCGCATGGGCTGACGCGGGCGCTATGCCAGCGGGGGCGCAGACCTGCGCCCTCTCCTCGCGTTGACCTGCAGCATACGCTCGTCTGCTCGCACTAGTCCGGGTGGCCTAAATTTTTCCCAATCGATGCGACAATTTCTTTTGCCATGGTTGCTCTGGCTTCGTATATCTGTGATCACAGATTCGCCACTATCGGAGCAAGCTATGCCAGCCAACATGACCCAAAATGCGCAGAGCCTGCGCCAGCACCTCACCGAGCTCACCTCCAGAGCAAAGGATGAGGCCTATAGCATGCCGTCGCATTTCTATACGTCCGACGCGTTCCTAGAGCTCGAGAAGGAACATATTTTCCGCAAGGAATGGGTGTGTATCGGCCACATCGGTGAAATCCCCGAACCGGGCGATTTCTTCACGACCGAATTGATTGACGAACAGCTCTTGGTGGCGCGTGACGACACAGGCGATATCAACGTTCTGTCCAACGTGTGCCGCCATCGTGGCAACTTGGTCGAAAACGAAGCGAGCGGGAACCGCCGCAGCTTCATCTGCCCTTACCACGCCTGGACCTACAAACGCGACGGCGCGCTTAAAACCGCCCCTTTGATGAAAAAGGCAAAGGCGTTTGATCCGGCAAAATGCGGCTTGCCCCGGTTCAACACCGAGATTTGGAATAACTTCATCTTCGTCAATCTCGACGGCACCGCGCAACCGCTCGCACCGCAAATGGCGTCGCTCGACGGCATCCTCCACAATTACCACCACGAGCTGCGCAATCTTCTGTTCATGGAAGATACCGTCTGGGGCACGAACTGGAAAAACCTGACCGAGAATTTCATGGAGGGGTATCACCTGTTTGCGACCCACCCGAAGACCCTGCAGCCGATGACCCCGACCCAGCTCTGTCGCAAGGTCCCCGGTGAGGATCGCTGGACGGCCTATCGGTCCTATTACGATCCCGAATACCCGCCGCGCGGCCCGTTTCACGAAGACATGACCGAAGATGAGCAGCGCAACAGCGTCCTGTTCAATCTCTTCCCAAGCTTCGTTGTAGCCGTGGCCGCGAATTACACGCTGTTTTTGTGCCTGCGGCCCCATGGCGCGGATCAGGTGTCGATCAGATGGGGGGTCTGCGGCCTCAAATCCGATCCCAATGATCCCGAGGTCGTGGCCTATGTCGATCTGTGCAAAGCGTTCAACGCCGAGGACAAAGAAAAGCTGGAAACCCTGCAACAGGCCCAGAAGACGCGTTTCTTTGCAGGCGGCCCGCTGGCACCGGACGATCTGGAAGGTACGATTTGGGATTTCCTCAAGTATATGGAAAGCAGATTGGGCGCGAAATCTGCGGCCCTCGCAGCCGAATGATCTTAGGCCCGCGCGCCTGCCTTGGCGGGCGCACGGCGATCCGTTTGGAAATAAAGCGCAGCAGTCGCTCCCTCAGAAAACTTAGCGGCGTGCGGGGCAAACACCCTGCACGCCGCCAACATTTTGGGCCCCGAAAAAGGTTAAAGGATTAGAACTCCACCACGGCTCGGATGGATTTCCCCTCATGCATCAGGTCAAACCCGTGGTTAATTTCATCCAACGTCAGCTTGTGGGTGATCATCGGATCAATCTCGACCTTACCATCCATGTACCAATCCACGATCTTTGGCACATCGGTCCGCCCCTTGGCCCCGCCAAAGGCCGTGCCGCGCCAAACGCGCCCAGTCACCAGCTGGAAAGGCCGTGTCGAGATTTCCGCCCCCGCAGCCGCAACGCCGATCACGATGCTCTCGCCCCAGCCCTTGTGCGCCGCCTCGAGCGCTTGGCGCATGACGGTCGTGTTGCCAGTGGCATCGAACGTGTAATCCGCGCCGCCGCCGGTCAGCTCAACCAGATGGGCCACAAGATCACCCTCGACCTTGGTCGGGTTCACGAAATCGGTCATGCCGAAATAGCGGCTCATCTCGGCCTTGTCGTCGTTGAGATCAACGCCGACGATCTGATCCGCCCCAGCCATGCGCAGCCCTTGGATCACGTTGAGACCGATGCCGCCCAAACCAAACACAACGCAGCGCGCGCCGATTTCCACTTTGGCCGTGTTAATCACCGCACCGATGCCCGTGGTCACACCGCAGCCGATGTAGCAGATCTTGTCGAACGGCGCATCCTTGCGCACTTTGGCCAGTGCGATTTCCGGCACGACCGTGTGGTTCGCAAAGGTCGAGCAGCCCATGTAGTGATAGATCGGCGTACCATCCAGCATCGAGAACCGTGTTGTGCCGTCGGGCATCAGGCCCTGGCCTTGGGTGACGCGGATCGCCTGACAGAGGTTGGTCTTGCCGGACAGGCAATAGTCGCAGTTGCGGCATTCCGGCGTATAGAGCGGAATTACATGGTCACCGACTTCCAAAGTCGTCACGCCTTCGCCCACCTCCAACACGACACCTGCGCCCTCATGGCCGAGAATAGAGGGGAAAATCCCTTCGGGGTCGGCCCCTGACCGGGTGAATTCATCTGTGTGGCACAGGCCCGTGGCCTTGACCTCAATCAGAACTTCGCCCCGTTTAGGTCCCTCAAGATTGACCTCCATGATTTCCAGCGGTTTACCTGCGGCGACAGCCACAGCGGCACGGGTTCTCATCATTTTTTGGCTTCCCTGTGTTTTATGTTCATACTTAATATTGTTTAGCATATCTTTAGGGTCTGACATAAAATGGGTCAAGTGACCCGCCGACAGAATGGAGAATGGGGTGATGCAGATTCTCAAAGCCGAGGCGCTGATTGACGTTCCATGGAAGAACGGAGGCGGCATCACGCGCAATATCGCGAAGGGCCTCACCGGGGATCGCCCGGCCTGGACGCTGAGCCGGGCAGACGTCGCCGATGACGGCCCGTTTTCGGATTTCTCGGGCATGATGCGCGTGCTGACTGTGGTGTCTGGCGGGACCATGATCCTGAACACAACCGACGCCGCGCTCACAGCAGAACTTTGGAAGCCCGTGCGCTTTGACGGCGGTCTTGCTGTGACCTCACGCCTGACGGATGGGCCCATCACCGATTTCAACCTGATGTTTGACCCGACCCGCTGCGACGGGCATGTGATGACACGCCAAGGACCCCTCGTGAGCCAGTGCCTACAGCCGGTACAAGGTTTGTTGGCCTTTCATGGTCTAGCCGGCACGCCAAAGATCAACGGCACATCCCTCAAACCTGCCGACACCGCATTCATCACAAAGACGCACGCAGCGCTGGAACTCGCAGAAGGTGATGCGCTTCTAGAGATCCGCCTCTCGTATCTTGATCGAGTTCCCATCGCCCTTTGCATCGCCGATCGGTAAGCGCCAGACCACTCCTACTGCACCAGCGTTTCGCGGCACGCTTTGCAACGTGTCGCCAGCCGGTATCCGACGCGATACGAAAAGCGGACATAGCTGCCCGCTTCCTGATCTTCGTGCTGATTTTTTCGGCATATGCAACGACAGCTTTCGGAAACCACTCCTTCCCGCGCCTGCGAACCCTGCGAGTCTGAGCCTCGCCACTTTAGAGAAACTAAATGGTCAGATAGCAGGCCTAGCTTGACGGTTGGTGCATGTTCAGAGCACCCTCCCATTACTCTAGGCTTAATGCGATATCCCCAGACATAAGTGACGCCCGATGAACCCAATCCTAACTATTGTTACGAAACGATTGCTCATAGGGCTGCTAACGCTTTGGATTGTCACCGTCATTATCTTCGCCGCAGTTGAATTGCTGCCGGGTGACATCGCGACCGAGATGCTGGGCCAGGCCGCCAACGAAGAAACCGTCGCTGCGTTTCGGGAACGGTTCAACCTCAACGGGACCGTCTTCGAGCGGTATGTCTCTTGGCTGGCAGGTGCCGCAACAGGGGATTTTGGCGTCTCACTGGCCAACCAGCGGCCCATTTCCGAATTTGTCGGCCAACGGACCGCCAACACGTTTTTCCTCGCCGCTTATGCAGCCGCCATTTCGGTGCCTATCGCCGTGGTCGCCGGCATGATGGGCGCGCTTTACAACGGATCCGTGTTTGACCGCATGCTGTCGAGCTCAACCCTCGCCGCGATCTCCTTCCCCGAGTTCTTCATCGCCTACATCCTGATCTTGGTGTTCTCGGTCTCCTTTGGTTGGTTCCCAAGCCTCGCCAATGTCGATGTCGATGCCGGACTCGGAGAGCGGCTCTACAAGACCTTCCTCCCCGCGATGACGCTCACACTGATCGTTCTGGCCTATATGATGCGCATGACGCGGGCCGCGATCCTGAATCTGCTGGCGCTGCCCTATATCGAAATGGCGCATCTCAAGGGCATCAAGCGCTGGCGAGTCATCGCCGTGCATGCCTTGCCCAACGCGCTGGCTCCCATCATCAATGTCATCGCGCTTAACCTTGCATATCTCATTGTTGGCGTCGTTCTGGTGGAAGTGGTGTTTGTCTACCCCGGCCTTGGTCAGGTGCTCGTGGATGCCGTGTCAAACCGGGACGTAACTGTCGTTCAGGCGGCCTGCCTCATCTTCGCGGCGACGTATATCCTGCTCAATCTCTTGGCGGATATTCTGTCGATCATCGCCAACCCACGCCTCCTGCATCCGAGATAACACATGCAAAATCTGATCCATCACCTTCGTGATGCCCCCGTTTCGGCGTGGATTGGCATGATCATCGTCGCCTTTTACGCGATCATCGCCCTCTTCGCGCCGCTCTTGGCACCCTATGCGGAAAACGTGTCCATTGGCGCCCAGTACCAACCGTGGACCGCCCCGCATTTTCTCGGCACGGATGCGTTGGGACGCGACGTGCTCTCGCGTCTCATCTATGGCGCGCGCAACACCGTCGGCATCGCACTGCTCACCACGGCGCTTGCCTTTACACTGGGCGCGACCTTCGGTCTCTTGGCCGCCACGCTCGGCGGGTGGTTCGACACCATCGCGTCGCGCATGGTCGATGTCTTGATGGCGATCCCGCCGCTGATCTTCGCGCTACTCATTTTGACGATCACGGGCACATCGGTAGCCGCCCTGATCCTTGTCATCGCCGTGTTGGACAGCACCCGCGTCTTCCGCCTGTCCCGCGCAGTGGCGCAGGGGATCTTGACGATGGACTATATCGAAGTGGCCCGGATGCGCGGTGAAGGCATGTTCTGGCTGATCCGCAAGGAAGTCCTGCCGAATGCCGCAGCCCCCCTGATCGCGGAATTTGGCCTGCGCTTCTGCTTTGTGTTCCTGTTCATCTCTGCCCTGTCCTTCCTCGGCCTCGGCATTCAGCCCCCCACAGCGGATTGGGGCGGCATGGTCCGCGAAAGCGCAAAGCTCATCTCATTTGCCAATTTCAGCACATGGCAGACCGCCACCTTCGGGCTGGCCCCCTTGTTGCCCGCCGGGGCGATCGCCCTGATGACCATCGGCGTCAACCTTATCGTGGATTGGGTCCTGCACATGTCATCTGGTTTGAAGGAATAAAGCATGTCAGATGTTTTGCTGGATATGAAGAATGTCGCGATCGAAGGCTGGTCCGATCGCCGGTGGAAGCCGATCATCAAGGGCGTCGATCTCACGTTGAAGCGCGGTGAAATCCTCGGGTTGATCGGGGAAAGCGGCGCCGGCAAGTCCACATTGGGCCTGGCCGCGATGGGCTACACCAAAGGCGGCTGCCGGATCAGCGGCGGCAGCATCAATTTCGACGGGCAGGATCTGACCCGCGCCTCCAACGAGGCCTTGCGTCAGTTGCGCGGCAAACGCATCGCCTATGTGGCGCAATCCGCCGCCGCAGCGTTCAACCCGGCCTTCAAACTCATCGACCAATATTGCGAAGCCCCGGTGCAGCATGGCGTGATGTCCAAGACCGATGCCCAGAAAGACGCGGTCGAGCTCTACCGCAAAATTCGCCTCCCTAACCCCGACACCATCGGCTTTCGCTATCCGCACCAAGTGTCGGGTGGCCAATTGCAGCGCGCCATGACGGCAATGGCCATGGCCTGTCGTCCGGATCTGATCATTTTTGATGAACCAACCACAGCGTTGGACGTGACCACCCAGATCGAGGTGCTGGCGGCCGTTCGTGACATCGTTCGCGAATACAACACTGCGGCTATTTACATCACGCATGATCTGGCCGTGGTCGCGCAGATGGCGGACCATATCAAGGTACTGTTGCGCGGCGAAGAGGTCGAACAGGCCCCGGCCCGCGAGATGCTCGCCAACCCGCAGGAGGATTACACCAAATCGCTCTGGGCTGTGCGCGAATTTCGCCGGGCACCGCCCGTTGCGCGCGAAGGCGGCGAGGAAACGTTGCTCGACATTACCAACGTCTCGGCGAGCTATGGCGCCCAGAAGGTGCTGGACGACGTTTCATTGAAAATCAGACGTGGCAGCACCGTCGCCGTGGTCGGCGAAAGCGGCTCGGGAAAATCCACGCTCGCCCGGGTCATCATGGGGCTGTTGCCGCCGACCGAGGGCGAAATTCTGCACGATGGCACGCCTCTTCCCAAGCTTGGGACCAAACGGTCGCGAGGCTTGCAGCGCCACCTGCAGATGATCCATCAGATGGCGGATACCGCGCTCAACCCCAAACAACGGATCAAGGATGTCATCGGCCGCCCGCTCGAATTTTTCCTGGGTCTCAAAGGCGCCGCAAAAGAGGCCCGCATTCGCGAGCTTCTGACGCTGATCGAGCTCGATCCAGACGAATTCATGCACCGCTTGCCATCCGAACTGTCGGGCGGCCAAAAACAGCGTGTCTGTATCGCCCGCGCCTTGGCCGCCGAGCCGAGCTTCATCATCTGTGACGAGGTGACATCCGCTTTGGATCAACTGGTGGCCGAGGGCATTCTAAGGCTCCTCGACCGGCTGCAACGTGAATTGGACCTGACCTATCTGTTCATCACACATGACCTCGCGACCGTCCGCTCAATCGCCGACGATGTTGTCGTCATGCAAAACGGCGTCATCGTCGAACAGGGCCCGAAGGACGATATTTTCTCACCGCCACACGCCCCATACACAGAGCTCTTGCTGTCCTCCGTGCCGGAAATGGACCCCGATTGGCTCACAAATATTCTCAAAAACCGTAGGGAAAAACCGCTCCAATGACCCATCAGTTCGGGACCGTCAGCTCGACACTCGACCTCTCCTCCGCAGGCAAGCGGACAGGTTTCTTTGGCTTCACCCATTCCGACAACCGCTATGGGTTTTCGACAATCCAATCGCCCATTGGCGTGATCGCCAGCGGTGCGGGCCCCACGGTTCTCGTCTGTGGTGGCAATCATGGCGATGAATACGAAGGCCAGATCATCGTGCGGCGGCTCTATGAAATGCTCGTCCCGGAAGACCTGACCGGGCGTCTTCTTTTGGCCTCGGCGTTGAACATGCCCGCCGTGCAGGCGGTCAGCCGCAATTCTCCGCTCGATGGCGGCAACCTCAACCGCTCCTTCACAGGCACCGCCTTTGCCGGCCCGACCCAAGATATCGCCGGGTTTATCGCCACCCATCTGATCGCCGAGGCCGATCTGGCGATTGACATCCATTCGGGTGGCAAAATCTCGAACTATCTCGACACAGCCTATTTCTGCCTGTCCACCGATGCCGATCAGAACCGCCAGACCATGGCGTTGGCCTCGGTCATGGGGCTACCCTACACCATGGTTGTCCCGGCCAGCGACACACATGGCGATTTCGATAGCGCCGCGCATGCGGCTGGCTGTGCGATGATTTCCTGCGAGCTGGGCGGCGAGGCCAAGGTGTCCCTCTCCTCGCTCGAGGCCGGATGGCAGGGGGTGTTGCGACTCTTGGTGCATCAAGGCGTCTTGCGTCGTGAGGCCGCACACCGTCTCGGCGTCTTGCCGCCACCAGCCACACGCTTTGTCGATCTCGGAGGGAGCGCTGCCTTTGTCACCGCCCAGGCGCATGGCCTCGCCGAACCGTTGGTGCGTCTTGGCGACGCGGTGAAGGCGGGCCAGCCGCTGATGCAGCTGCGCGACCTCTATAGGCTCGACACAGAGGCCGAACAGCTCACGAGCACTCAGGCCGGCATCATCTCCATCATCCGCACCACGCCGATCGTGGCTCCGGGCGACCATCTTTGTGTGGTCTGCCCAGAGCTTTCGCGTGATGCGGTGGAGGAAAAGATCGCGGATAGCGCGATCTAAGGCCTCAGATATCGAGCACCACCGGCCCCTTGGGCCGGGTGCAGCAAATCAGAACATGCCCGTCTTCCGGCTCTTCGAGCGGGGCTTGGGTATATTCAACCTCTCCAGAGATCAGCCGGCATTCGCAAGCGCCACAAATCCCTGTGCGGCAGCTGAATTCCGGATCTATGCCCGCGTTCTCCGCCAGCTCCAGCAAGCTGCTGACGCCGTCACCCCATGTGGCCGAGGCGTCCGACTTGCGGAACACCACATCGCCCTTGGCTGTGATCTCTGGTGTATCAGGCACCGCGTCGAACGTTGCTTTGACCGGCCGTGGCGTCTCGTCTGCGGAGGCCCAGGCGTCTGGGTCCGTCACAAAGGTAAGCGCCTGGATCGCCGGGGCCGCACGCGACGCGGCAGTTTTCGACCGTGTCGGTTCCTCCACCTTATCCAAGGAGCCGCCCTTGCCAAAGAACTCATAGGCGATGCGCGACTTGGGGATGCCGAGTTTCTGGAGCAAGTGATACATCGCGACCATGAAGAGCGTCGGGCCACAGAGATAGACCTCGTAATCATCGAGGGGCAGATGTCGTTGCAAGAATGCTTTGTCGATAAACCCCTTGGCATCGAAGGCCTGTGCCGCCTCGTCCTCTGCACTCGGACTGCGATAGACAAAAAGCGTCTTGGTGCGCGCCGTGGCAAGGCCCAAGACCTCATCGCGCAGCGCATGCACGCTGCCGCCTTCGCAGGCATGGAGGAAATACACGTCGCGATCGGTCTCGCGCAGTCGGTGCAGCATCGACACCATCGGTGTCAAACCAACACCGCCCGACAAAAGGATAACGGGCCGCGTGCTCTCTTCGTCGAGATAGAACGTCCCGCGAGGTGCCGCGACTGCGATCTCATCGCCCACTTGCACAACATCATGAAGCCAGCACGACCCGACCCCGTCCGGCGCACCGTCGAGCCCCGTCTCGCGTTTGACGGTGATGCGATAACCGCTGGTCTGCGCCGCATCCCCCGACACCGAGTAGGATTTGAGAAGATGCCCATCCGCGGTGGGCACTCGCACTGTCAGATACTGCCCCGGCCTCGCCTCCCAGACAGGCGCGCCATCGACGGGCTCGAGATAGAACGACGTGATGATGTCGCTCTCAGTGACCTTTTGCGCCACGCGAAAATCGCGAAATCCGGTCGTCATCTTACTGGCTCATCTTCGCATCGACCATCGCCTCTTCGGCGATCATGGCCTCGAGCTGACGACGAAAGCGAAGCTGCCCCGCATCAATCCCGAGATCGATATGCGGCGAGGTTTTGTCTCTCATCCCGATCTGGACTTGTTCCAGAACGGCGCGGTCCTCTTCAAAGGCATGGCGCACGTCTTCGCTCATCATCTTCGACAGGTCGTCATCGTCGGGACGCACATTGCGCAGCTGGAACCAGTAATAGCGCGTCTCGGTTTCGGTGGTTGGCGTCATGAAATTATAGCTGTCCATGACAAAGGTGTTTTCATGCAGCGGACCATCGACGCCGCCCGTCCCCGCCGGTGTGAACACCGCCCGGATCAGCGCATGGCTCGGGTAGCGCACCTCATAATGCTGGAGACGGTCGCAATTGCCGTCGAACTCCACCACCTTCTTGTAAAACGGTGCAGGCTCGTGATCCATCATCCAACGGTGAACGATCACACCCGTATCGGTCTTGGTCACCCGCAATGGCGTGTCCTTGGTCGCCGGGGCCGCGAAGGAAGATTCATGCACCCAGGCGACATGCGTCGGGTCGAGCAGGTTGTCGCACATCAACAGGTAATTACAGCTCAGCTCCATCGCCGCGCCCCGGTTGATCCCCCACTCCGGGCTGTCAAAATTCGGGATGTCGATAATGTCGGCGACGTCAGCAATCGCCGCGTTGCCCATCCAGATCCATACGAGACCGTATTTTTCATGCACCGGATAGGGGCGCACCCGCGCCGCCGATGGAACCCGCCCGCCGCCGGGGGCCCAGACGCATTGCCCGGCGCAGTCAAACGTCAGCCCATGATAGCCACATTCGACGGTGTCGCCCTTGATCCGGCCCTTTGACAGCGGCAGCTTGCGATGCGGACAGGCGTCCTCCATGGCGATGACTTCGCCGTCGCTGTTGCGAAACATACAAATCTTTTCGCCCAGCACTTTAACCTGCTGCAAATCATTAACAATTTCTTCGCTCCACGCGGCGACATACCATGCATTTTTGAGAAACATGAGATTTCCTAGCTAACAAGTGTTGCTTGATCTCAAGAACGATACGTCAGCGTCGGAGGGAAGAAAAACGAACCCGATAGCGATATTGTTTAGCTTTTCTAATTCTTTGCCTCTGCCAAAATCCAGTTCAAAAAGCTCCGCGGCTTGTCATGTTCGAGGATCAAAGACCCCCAACAAATGTAATAGGGCTCGGGCATCTCAACCGAATATTGAGAGATGCGTATCAACCGCCCCAGCTCAAGATCGACCGAAGCAAACGACAGCTGCGCCAAGACAACCCCCTTGCCACTGGCCGCGGCTTCCAAGGCCGAGCTTGAGAGCGAATGGATCGACACCGGCTTGCGTTTCGGCGGCGGAAACCCCTGCGCCTCAAGCCATGTTCCCAACTTTGGCACGCTGGAAAAGGACGGCCCCCAATCGATATCGATCCAAGGCATATCCGACAGGTTGGAGGGCTCGAGCGCCTCCGGGTTCTTCCGGAGGAACTCGGGCGAGCACACTGGAAAACACACGTCATGAAACAAAGCGCGCGCATGTGGAAAACGCTCCGACGCCGCACCGTATGTCAGGCGAAACATATGGTCCAAAAACTCGGGCTCAGGCTCATCATGGGTGGCCTCAAGGCGGATCGAAACACCTTCGTTGCTGGCCTCAAAACTGTGCAATTTGGGATGGAGCCACTTCATCAATAGCGTCGGCAGGCCCGACACATTGATATCGAGCTCCGAATTCTGCTGCGCCAAAAGCGCCTGCGCTTTCCTCAACTTCTCAAACCCGATCGACACGACCGCGTGAAAAGACTTGGCCTTTGGCGACAGCGCCGCGCGACGCCCGTCTTTTACGGTGAGAGGGGTTTGTAGATGCTCTTCGAGCAGCTTAAGCTGTTGACTGATGGCCCCTGGCGTCACTCCGAGTTCTTGTGCGGCGGCCCGCACAGATGAATGACGGCCAAAACTCTCGAACGCTTGCAAAGCACGCAAAGGGGGCAATTTAGAGTTCATTTTTTAAGCAGCCCCCGGGCCTTCCACGTTGCGTTAGAAATACTGAACGATAGGCGTCCAAAACTGATTTGTCACACGCAATTTTGCTCCATACCGTCTTAAATGCAGACATATTAACGACCGACAAAAATACCTGCGCCGACAGGACACAAATCCAACAGGAGAACACTGATGACAATCTCGACAGACCGACGCAGCGTGTTGCTGGGCGCAGGCGCCTTCGGGGCGGCGGCCCTGCTTGGCGTTTCTGGCCAGCCGCTTCGCGCCGCAACACCGTCACAAGGCGGCACATTGCGCCTGGGGATCGGCAGTTTCGATTCCGGCGAAACGCTTGATCCGCAAGCGACAGAAACCAAGTTCATGCAGAACCTGCAATGGCAATTGCGCAATAACCTGATCGAAGTGGGCGCTGGCGGCGTCCTCGTTCCGGAACTCGCCACCAGCTGGGACTCCAACGAAGACCTGACCGTTTGGACCTTCAAGCTGCGCGAGGGCGTCGAGTTCCACAATGGCAAGACCATGGATGCGGATGACGTCGTTTTCTCGATCAACCTGCATCGCGGGGATTCGTCCACATCGCAGGTCAAAGCGCTCGCTGCGGTCATCAGCGATGTTCAGGCCACCGCGCCGAACGAGGTGACCATCACGCTCGGCGCGGGCAATGCTGGCTTCCCGGCCGTGCTGTCCTTGACCTGTATGTATATCGTGCCTGCGGATGACATGAATTTCGACGCCGGGATCGGCACCGGGCCCTATATCCTCGAAAGCTATGAGCCCGGTGTAAAATCCGTGGTGCGCAAAAACCCGAACTACTGGAAGGAAGGCCGCGCCCATTTCGATTCCGTGGAAATGCTGGCGATCCGTGATGTGAACGCTCGGACAACAGCGCTGCAAACGGGTCAGCTCGACGCGATCAACGCAGTGGACCCCAGCACCGCCAATTTGCTGGGGGTGATGCCGGGCATCGACCTGATGCAGACGCAGGGCAAGGTGCATTATTGCTTCAGCATGAACACCACCGATCCGCTGTTCTCAGATGTTCGTGTGCGCAAGGCGATGAAACTCGCGATCAACCGTCAAGATATGGTCGACAAGGTTCTGAACGGCTTTGGCTCAATCGCGAATGACCAACCGATTTCAAATGCTTACGCCTATCATGACGGCGATATCCCGCAACATGAATATGATCCCGAGCAGGCGCAATCCCTCCTGAAAGCGGCCGGTGCCGAAGGGTTGGCCACAACCTTGCACGCCTCGGACACGCCGTTCACGGGCGCGGTCGATGCCGCGCAATTGTTTAGCGAACACGCCAGCGCGGCCGGCATCAAAATCACCGTGTCGCGAGAGCCAGAAGATGGCTACTGGTCCAACATCTGGGCCAAGAGACCCTTCTTTGCCACACGCTGGTCGGGCCGCGCAAACGAGGACCTCATGCTGTCGCTCGCCTACTCGCACGAAGCAATCGCCGGCGGCTATAACAGACCTCTTGGGACAACGACGCCTTCAATGCCGCCCTGGTCGCCGCTCGGTCGGAAAAAGACGACGCCAAGCGCCGCGCGCTCTATGCCGAATGCCAGATGCTGATCCACGAAGATGGCGGTCTCATCGCTCCGGTTTGGGCCGACTTCCTCGATGCGAAATCGAGCAAGGTTTCGACGGGCGAGGAAATCTCTGGCGATTGGGATCTCGATGGCAACCGCTGTGCCGAACGCTGGTGGTTCAACGCCTAATCCCTAAGTCACCCCTGAAACGGGCCGTATCTCGATCCGGCCCGTTTTCCTGTCCTCAAATCGAATACTCAGGCATATGCACCAAAACTCCCCTGCCCTCCTTGCGGCGCTGCGCCCCCAATTCGGGGATCGTCTTCTGACCTCTCAGGCCGCGCGCGAACATCATGGCAAAGGTGAAAGCCACCTTGCGCCAGCGCTGCCTGACGCGGTCATCATGGCGAAGACCACCCAAGAGGTGTCGGATGTTTTGCAAGCCTGTACCAAACATGGCGTGCCGGTCATTCCCTTTGGCGCAGGATCGTCCCTAGAGGGGCAAATTCACGCCCCCCATGGCGGCATTAGCCTCGACCTCTCCGCCATGAACCGGATCCTCGCGGTGCGCGACGCCGATATGGATTGCACCGTGGAATGCGGTGTGACCCGGCAGGACCTCAACGAACATCTACGCGCCACTGGCCTTTTCTTTCCGATTGATCTCGGCGCCCATGCCACGCTCGGCGGGATGGCGGCCACACGCGCCTCTGGCACCACCACCGTGCGCTACGGCTCCATGCGCGATCTCGTGCTCGGGCTGACCGTGGTCTTGCCCGACGGAGACATCATCAAGACCGGCGGCCGGGCGCGAAAATCCTCGGCAGGCTACGATCTGACCCATCTGCTTGTCGGCTCAGAAGGCACGCTTGGCATTATGACCGAGCTCACCGTGCGGCTGGTTGGCATCCCCGAGGCGACGCAAACCGCGATGTGCAGCTTTGCCAGCATCCAAGAGGCCACCGAAACCGTCGTGATGGCCTTGCAATGCGGCCTGTCTCTCAACCGGATAGAGCTGGCAGACACGCTGCCAATGCAGGCGATCAACCGCTATTCCAAAACCGACCTGCCGGAATGCCCGACCCTTTGGGTGGAAATGGCCGGGGCGACTGCCACGGTTGAAAACGACATGGACACGTTCGCGGGGCTCGCCGAAACCGCCCTCAAGATCGACCGCGCCCAATCCAACGAAGACGCTTCCCGGATCTGGAAAATCAGACATGATGCGCTTTTTGCCTCGCGGGCGCTGCGCCCCGGCATCAAGGGCATCTCCACCGATGTCTGTGTCCCGATTTCGCAATTGCCAAGCTGCATCGCGCGCATTCAGGAGGTGATCGCCACCACCTCGATCCAAGCGCCGCTGATCGGCCATGTGGGCGATGGCAACTTTCATCTCGTGCTGCTCTATGACCCCTCGGACCAAGACGAGCTGCGCGAGGCCCAGCACATCAATTCCAGCCTTGTCACCATGGCCATCGAGATGGGCGGCACCTGCACCGGCGAACATGGTGTGGGTCTGGGAAAAAAGGCCTATCTCCCGGCAGAACATGGCCCCGCTCTCAATGTCATGCGCCGCATCAAACGCGCTCTTGATCCAGACAACATCATGAACCCCGGCAAGATTTTTGACCTATAACCACAGGAACCCTGATGACTGAGACCTTTCCAAGTGACCTCGTCCGCAAAGAAATTGCGGAGCTGCCCGACTATAACGCGGGCCTCGCTCAGGACCGCTTCAAGGCGATCTACGGCATCGAATGCCGCGCCAAACTCGACAGCAATGAGAGCCCGCTCGGCCCCTCGCCCCGTGCCGTCTCCGCCATGCAATCCGCCTCTGCCGGTGTCTGGCGCTACCCCGATGCTGCCAATACGGCGCTGCGCGAAAAGATCGCGGCACAGTTCGAGACAACGCCCGAGCATGTGATCTTTGGCAATGGCTCCGAGGACCTGATCGGCGCCCTGTTCCGCACGATCATCCGCCCCAAGGACCATGTCGTCACCATCTGCCCGAGCTTCGGCCTGCACGAATTCGGCGCCTTGGCCTTTGGCGCGACCGTGACCAAGGTGCCCTTCAATACTGACTGGTCCTTCCCCGTCGAAGGCCTCTGCGACGCTCTGGCCAGCAAACCGCGCCTGCTGATATTCTCCTCTCCGAGCAACCCGGCCGGCCCGGTGATCACCGAGGACGAATTCCGCACGGTCGTCGCCGCCGCCGATCCCGCCACGCTGATCTGTTTCGACGAAGCCTATGTCGAGTTCATCGCGCCTGAACATCGGTTCGACGCCATGGCGATCATGGCAGAGCTCGGCAAACCCGCGCTGACCCTGCGCACCTTTTCCAAGGCCTACGGCCTCGCAGGCGTACGTGTGGGCTACGGCGTGGCCAGCGATGCGCCGCTGATCAAAGCTTTGATGAAAACCCGCAACCCTTTCGGCGTCAACGCCCTGGCCGCCTGTGCCGCCTCCGAGGCCATCGACGATCAGGCGCATCTCGCCCAAGTGGTTCAACAGGCAACCCACGAACGCGACCGCGTGGCCGCCGCTCTGGCCGCCAAAGGCTATGATTGCGCGCCGACACAGGCGAATTTCGTGTTTTTCAACACCGGCGCGCCGGCCAAGGTTCTGACCGAAGCCTTGCGCGCCAAGGGTGTGTTGATCAAAGGCTGGCAAGAGGCCCGTTATGAAACCTGGGCTCGGGTCACGATGGGCTCTGCGCAAGAGAATGACATCTTCCTAGACGCGCTCTGATCGCCTGTCGCCACGGCGGCCCTCATCGAAATATAGCCGCTCGGCCAACGGGGTCCCGACGGTGCTGATCCGCCGCGAACCATAGGAAAGGGGTGACGAAGTCGGCCGCGAACCTCAGTAAGCACACCAACAGACTTCGGGCCGCCCCTTGCGCGGCCCAACAGTTTATCACGCTGCCCTATCCCCCCTCTTCCTCGGGCCGGAAGGTGACCATACAGCACAGCCCCTCGGGACGGTAGTCGACCTCCACTTCGCCGCCCAGATCGGACCTCAGGACGGTGTGGATCATCTTGCTGCCAAAGCCCTTGTGCGTGGGGGTCACCACCGGCGGGCCATCGCGCTCCTGCCACATCAGCCGGAGCATACCCTCCCCCTGGTCCAGCGGCTCACAGGTGACCTCGACATAGCCATCCGGCTCCGACAGCGCACCATATTTGAGCGCATTGGTCGACAGCTCGTGCAGCGCCATCGACAGGCTCGTCGCCTGTTTCGAGGACAAGATCGCGGAGACCCCCGAAATGCGAAAGCGCGCGCCGCCCCCGGCCTCTTCGGCGGTCAGCCTGAGCAGGTCCATGAGATCGGCGGTCTTCTGGTCCTCGCTGGCGAGGATGTCATGCGCTTTCGACATGGCCTGCAGACGACCGATGAAGAGCGGACGGTGCTCCGCCGGCAGGGTTTGCTTGGCGATCCCGCCCACCACGGTGAGGGTGTTCTTGATGCGATGTTTCATTTCATTCATCGCGACCTTGAGCCGGAACTCGGCCTTCTTGCGGTCCGTTATGTCGCGCAGAATGATCGAGAAATTCCGCTTATACCCGATTTCCGGCTCTGCGATCGGCACCACGGTGATCTCAAAATGCTGGCCCTTGTTGTCCATCGTCTCAAACACCGCTTCCCGCGCGCTTGTGCAACTGGCGACAGCACGCGGGAACCAGTCCGGCTGATCCGCAAACCGGATCAGATCCTGCACGCAAAGCCCTTGAACCGCGTCAAAACTCCGCCCCAAGAGCCGCTCGGCCCCGGCGTTCCAGTTGAGGATGACACCCTCCGCATCGACGCGCAGGATCGCGTTCGGAGAGGTGCGGACAATGGCGGCAAGCTCATCCGCCTTGCGCCGCGCCGTCCGAAGATTGTCCTCGTACAGGCGGCGCTCGCGGGCGTCGAAAACGGTATAATCGAACCGGGTCGGGCGCCCTTCGGCATCACGTCGCGCCACACCGCTGAGCAGCACCGGAAGCGGCGCGCCATCCGTCACCTTCAGCGAACAGGAAATCTCGCGGGCAAATCCCTGCAGCCGCAACATCGGCGCCAAATGCGTCTCGTAAAAGAGCTTGCCGGGGCCGGTCAAGAGGTCGGGCAAGCGTTGCGGCCGCTCGGCAGCCGGGGGCAGCTTCAACCAACGCTTCAGCGTCTCATTGACATATTGCAGCCGCCCATCCGGGTCCGTCACCACGATCCCGCAGGGCGCATCCTCCAAAAGTTCCGTGAAACTGGATCGAAGCTCTTCTTTGCTCTCCATCGCCCTCACCCATCCTCGAGATAGCTGCGGATCGCGGCGATCACATCGGCGGGCACAGTCATATGAGGACAATGGCCGGTGGCCTGCAGCACCTGCAGCGTCGCCCCCGGCATCCAGTCCTGCATCCACTCGGCAACCTCCATCGGCACGAGCGCATCATCGTTGCAATGCAGGATCAGGGCCGGGCGCGACACCTGTGCAAACGCCTGGCGTTCATCCGAGAAAAAGGTCACCCGCCCGAAATGCTGGGCAATGGTCGGATCGGTGCGGCAAAACCCTTGGGTGAGCTCGTCCGCCGCAGGCGCGCCCGCCGGCTGCCCGGCGATGGTCGGGGCCATCTGCGCCGCCCAACCCAGATGGTTTTCATCCAGAAACGCGATCAGCTCTTCGAGCTCTTCATGAGAGAAACCGCCACGATACCCCTCTGCGGGGGCGTTCACAAAACACGGGTTCGGAGAGACGAGAACCAGCCGCGACACCTTATCCGGCGCCAGATTGGCGGCGAGCAGCGCGATCGTGGCCCCGATCGAATGCCCAATCAGCACCACCTCGTCGAGGCCGAGCTCTTCGATGATCGCCAGCAGGTCTTCGGCATGCCCGCGCGGATTGGCATAGCGGTGCGGATCATAGGCAGAGAGGTCCGATTGCCCCATGCCGGTCAGGTCATAGGTCACGATCTGAAACTCTTCGGCAAGGTCAGGCGCAACCTGCCGCCACATCGACTGATCACAGCCAAAGCCATGAATGAAAATAAGCGCCTTACCATTGGCCAAACCGGAAACAACCACCTTGTTCCGCGTCAACATGCCCAAAGTCCCTTGGTGAATTTAGTGCGCCAGTGTGACCCGCGCCGTAGATTCCATCACATAGCGTGCAATGACGCATTATCTCATGCAATTGTCGAGTTTCAAACGCCGCAGGCGAGACTAAAGCGGCAGATCAGCATAAAGACTGAGAATAATTACGGTGTTTGCGCGGGATAGCCCCTATTTCGGCTCGGTCCCCTCGCCCTCATCCACCTGTTCCGACCAGTCTTGCAAGGCCGCGATCACATCCGCGTTCAGGCTCTGCAATTCGCTCTGAACCCGGGCCGCAGGACAGTCTTTCTGCAACCGCGCCGCCATGTCCCCCATGGAAAAGCGCGCGCCGCTCTCGATCTTTTTCAACTCGTCCCAGGTCACCGGCACCGCCACCGGGGCGCCGTCTCTGGCGCGCAGGGAATAGGGGGCGATGGCGGTCGCGCCCCGTTGGTTGCGCAACCAGTCGATAAAGACGCGCCCCCGGCGTTTCGATTTCGACATCACGGCGGTAAAGCGGTCGGGCTCCCGCGCCGCCATCACATGGGCAAAGGTCTTGGCAAAGAGCTTGACCGTCTCCCAGCTGTGACTGCGGCGCAGCGCCAGCCAGACATGCACCCCCTTGCCCCCGGTGACGAGGACCCCGCTGTGCAGCCCGAGCGTGGCGAGGGCGTCGCGCATGTCAAACGCCGCCCTGCGAACCGCCTCCCAGCCGAGCCCCTCATCGGGATCGAGATCAAAGACCAGCCTGTCAGGCCGCTCGAGACGGTCGGTGCGCGCCCCCCAGATGTGGAACTCGATGCTGCCCATCTGCGCCGCCGCGATCAGGCTTTCGGGACGGGTGGCATAGAGATACTCCGCCTTGTCGCCATCGCTTTCCTTGATGCGGATGCGCGACAGCTCGCGGGGCATGCCGCCGCCATCATGTTTCTGGAAAAAGCAGGGATCGGTGATGCCAGACGGGCAACGATAGAGCGACAGGGGCCTCCGCCCCGCCAGCGCGATCAGCCGCTCGCCCACACGGTCATAATGCCGCGCCACATCGCCCTTGCTGCAACCCGCCTTGGGAAACACGGGGCGGTCGGCGCTGCTGATCCGGATGCCGCGCAATGTGATCTCTGTGCCGCTCTCTGTATCGTTCGGGTCCTCCATCGGCGCCTCCACACGAACCTCTGCCGCTTCTTTGTCACCCCGCAGCCCGAGAAAACTGGCATGGCGGAGATAGCCATCCGCGGTGAACTCGGCGAATGCGACCTCCGCCACGAGATCGGCCCGCACCCATCTCGCACCCCGCGCCACCTCTGGCGGCACCTCGGCGCAGGGCGGTGTTTTGCGCGGCGTCATCGCCGAATTGACCTCCCGCATCACCGCTTCTGAAAACCCGGTGCCAACCCGGCCCTTATAGCGCAGCCGCTCGCCCTCGTGACTGGCCAGCAAGAGCGAGGCAAAGGCCCGCCCCGGCTTGTCCGAGGGCGCATAGCCGACGATGACAAACTCCTGTCGGCGCGTGCATTTCACCTTGCGCCACGCCTTGCTGCGGCGGCTGCGATAGGGGGCATCGATGCGTTTGCTGATGATCCCCTCGGCCCCGGCCCTGCAGGCCTCGGCAAAGACCTCCGGCCCGCCGCCAATGATATGCTCGCTGAGCCGCAGAGGACCGTCAGCCACCACCCCCGACAACAGACGCTCCAACCGCTCGCGCCGCGCGATCTGCGGCAATGTGCGCAGGTCTTCGCCATCAACACGCAGCAGGTCAAAGGCAAAGAAAACCAGCGGACCGCCCTCTTTCAACGCCTTCTGCAACGACGAGAACGCCGACCCCATTATCTGCGCGGCCATGATCTCGCCATCGATCAGCGCGGCCTCGCAGGGCAGATCGTCAAAGGCCCCGTCCAGCGCGTGAAACCTCTCGGTCCAATCTTGCCCCGACCGCGTATAGAGCCGCGTCCCCCCCTTGCCGAGCGCCGCAAGACAGCGATACCCGTCAAACTTGGTCTCATGCAGCCAGTCATCGCCCTCCGGCGCGGCATCGACCAATGTGGCGAGCTGCGGCTTCACAAACTCCGGGCGTTTGCGCTTGCGCTCCGGCCCCAGATCGGGCGGCGCTTTGGCCGGCGCGCCCTCGGCGATCTGCGCCATGCTGCGCCCGGTCTGGATCGACACCGCCTCGCCCTTGGTCAACCCGTCCGGCGCGTCGCTGGCATGATCGTCGCGCTCCTTGATCAACAGCCAGTTTTCGCGCCTCTCGCCCGACCTGCCGCGCATCCGCACCAGCGCCCAGCCGCCTTTCATCCGCCCGCCTTGCAAGGTGAATTTGAGCTTGCCCTCCGACAGCCCCGTCTCGACATCCCCCTGCGGCACCCAGCTCCCGCTATCCCAGAGCATCACCGTGCCACCGCCATATTGGCCCTTGGGGATCGTGCCCTCGAACCCGGCGTAGTCCAGCGGATGATCCTCGGTCCGCACAGCGAGGCGCTTCTCGCCCGGATCGGGCGACGGCCCCTTGGTGACCGCCCAGCTCAGCAGCACACCGTTCCATTCCAGCCTGAAATCATAATGAAGACGCCGCGCCGCATGTTTCTGCACGACAAACCGCCGCTGAGACCGCCCATCCCCCCGCTGCCCCCGCGGCTCCCCCGTGCGAGAGAAATCCCGCTTGGCGTTATAGCTGGCCAAGGGATCGAGGGGTTTGGACACCTAAGACGCCTTCTTGGTGGATGGTTTCTTCGGTTTCTTGCCGCCAGCCTCCTTGAGGCTCTTTTTCAGCGCACTCATGAGATCGACCACATTGTCGCCGCCGCCGCCATCGTCATCGGACGCCCGCACCCGCGGGCTTTTCTTGTTCTTGATCTTGGCGTCGAGAAGATCCTGCATCGCCTCGGCATATTGGTCGCGATAGGCGGCCGCATCAAAGGGCGCGCTCTTGCGATCGATCAGCGACCGGGCCACTTCGAGCAATTCCTTGTCGACCTTCTCATCCTTGATATCGGTAAAGATCTCCTCGGCTTCGCGCAGCTCGTCCTCGTAATGCAGCGTCTCCATCAAGAGACCATCGCCACAGGGCTTCACCGCCGCGAGATATTCCTTGCCGCGCATCGTGACCTGCCCAAGCCCCACCTTGTTGGCCTCCCGCAAGGCATCGCGCACCACGCGATAGGCATCCTGCGCCAGATCGTCAGAGGTGGTGATGTAATAGGGTTTGTCAAAATAGAGCGGCGAAATCTCACAGGCATCCACGAATTGCACCAGCTCAAAGGTCTTCTTCGTCTCAAGCTTGATCGCGTCGATCTCGTCAGGGTCGAGCAGAATGTACTCATCCTCCTCCACCTCATAGCCCTTGACGATGTCCTCGGTCTTGACCGGGCCAATGCCGGGCACGGATTTCTCATAGCGGATGCGCTTGCCCGACGGTTTGTGGATCTGGCGAAACGACACGCGCGACGCGGATTTCGTGGCCGAGAAAATCTCGACCGGAATAGAAACGAGCGACAGTCGAAGCTGCCCTTTCCAGAGTGCACGCGGGGCCATGTCCCAGCCTTCCGTTGATCCTTCCGTGATCCAAACGCCCAGATCACCTTTGCTTTCCGAACGCAGCCGGGGCTTTGCCGGTTCCCCTCCGCCGCCGCGCCGGATGAGAGGATTACCGCCAAACCGGCCCGCGCCCCGGGAACCCAAATGCGTCGATCGGGTTGGCCTTGCTGCAATCCCCACCCCCCAAAGGAGAGTTCAAAATGGCCAAGGAAAAAACGCTGAAAGACCTGTTTCACGACACCCTCCGCGACATCTACTTTGCGGAAAAACAGATACTCAAGGCACTGCCCAAGATGCGCCGGGCTGCGAGCAATTCAAAACTCCAGAAGGCCTTTGACAAACACAAGGAGCAGACCGAGGAACATGTGTCCCGCCTCGAAGAGGTTTTCGAAATTCTCGGCAAACCTGCGCGCGGCAAAACCTGCGACGCGATCAAAGGTATCATTGATGAAGGCGAGGAAATCATCAGCGAGTTTGCGGATACGGCCGCGCTTGACGCTGGCCTGATCTCCTCGGCTCAGGCCGTCGAGCATTATGAAATAACCCGCTATGGCACGCTCCGCCGCTGGGCCAAGGAACTCGGCATGGATGACGCCGCAAAACTTCTCGAAAAAACACTGGATGAAGAATCCCAGACCGACGAAGATTTGACGGATCTGGCCGAAAAAACGGTGAACGAAGCCGCAAAATCGGCCAAGGCCGCGTGACCCGATGACCTGCCAGGCGGCGCGTGCGACGGGCCGCCTGGCAGACCCGACATCATCCACGCCCAGGGACACCCTACCGGGACGCCACCTTTTGCGAGGCAACGCGACGGCGGAACATCTGCAATCGGACGCGCGTTGACCCCCGCATCCTGTGAACTTTTGCCTCGCCCTAGGATTTTCATCATGCCAAGCAAACCGTCAGATTTTCACCCCTCGATCGAAACGCAAAAGACCAACGAGACCACGGATCGCAAGACCGATGTCGGACAGGGCGGCGAGACGCATCAGCGTGCCGGGGACGGCCAGCGTCTGACCACCGCCCAGGGCGTGCCGGTCGCCGACAACCAAAACTCGCTCAAGGCCGGGGCGCGCGGCCCGACGCTGATGGAAGATTTCCATTTTCGCGAAAAGCTCTTTCACTTCGACCATGAACGCATCCCCGAACGGGTGGTCCATGCGCGCGGCTACGGCGCCCGGGGCTATTTTGAAACCACCGATCCCATCCCTGATCTGACCTCGGCGCATCTGCTGCAGGAAAAGGGCCGCAAGGTCCCGGCCTTCGTCCGCTTTTCCACCGTTGCGGGCAACAAGGGCTCGATAGATCTCGCCCGCGACGTGCGCGGCTTTGCGGTCAAGCTCTACACCGAAGAGGGCAATTGGGACATCGTCGGCAACAACATCCCGGTCTTCTTCATCCAGGACGCGATGAAATTCCCCGACCTGGTCCATTCGGTCAAGCAAGCCCCGGATCGCGCCTTCCCGCAGGCGCAATCGGCGCATGACAATTTCTGGGATTTCATCTCGCTGATGCCCGAGGCGATGCATATGATCATGTGGACCATGTCGGANCGGGCGATCCCGCGNTCNTTCCGCTTCATGGAAGGGTTCGGNGTCCANACCTTCCGCTTTGTGAANGCCNANGGCGANAGCANATTCGTCAAATTCCACTGGAAGCCNAANCAAGGCCTGCAATCGGTGGTCTGGGACGAGGCGGTCAAGATCAACGGCGCCGACCCCGACTTTCACCGGCGCGATCTCTGGCACGCGATCCAAAGCGGCGATTACCCGGAATGGGAATTGGGCGTGCAGGTCTTTGATGACGCTTTCGCCGACAGGTTCGATTTCGACATTCTCGACCCGACCAAGCTCATCCCNGAAGAGGANGTGCCGGTGCGCATCATCGGCCGCCTTGTCCTCGACAGCGTGGTCGACAATTTCTTTGCCGAAACCGAACAGGTGGCCTTCTGCACCCAGAACATCGTGCCCGGCATCGACTTCACCAATGACCCGCTCNTGCAGGGCCGCAACTTTTCCTATCTCGACACCCAGATCAAACGTCTCGGCGGCCCGAATTTCACCCATATCCCGGTGAACGCGCCNAAATGTCCTTTTGCCCATTTCCAACAAGATGGCCATATGGCGATGCACAACCCCACCGGCCGCGCCAATTACGAGCCCAACAGCTGGACCGAGGGCGGCCCCCGGGCCGAACCAGAGGCTGGGTTCACCTCCTATCCCGAGGCCATAGAGGGCGAAAAACGCAAGATCCGCGCCGATCTCTTTGCCGATCATTACAGCCAGGCCCGGCAATTCTATCGCAGCCAGACCAAGGTCGAGCAGGATCATATCGCCGACGCACTGGTGTTTGAGTTGTCGAAATGCGAGGTCCCGGCCATTCGCGAGCGGCTCGTGGCGCATCTGCCCAATATCGACGCCGATCTGGCGCAGAAGGTGGCGGATGGTCTGGGGCTGGCCTCGGTGCCCAAGGCGCATGACCCGCGCCGCAAGGTGATCGAAGACTTGGCCCCCTCCGACGCGCTGTCGATCCTCAAGAACGGCCCCGGCTCCTTCAAGGGGCGCAAGCTGGGCATTCTCGTCACCGATGGCATCGACGGCGGGATGCTGACCGCCCTGCGCGACGCGGTCGAGGATGTCGGCGGCATGGTCGAAATCATCGCCCCCACCGTCGGCGGCATCACCACCGCCAAAGGCGCAGAGGTCGCCGCCGATCAGAAAATCGACGGCGGGCCGTCGGTTCTTTACGATGCGGTGGCCGTGCTCGCCTCGCCCGAGGGGGTCGAAAAGCTCAAGGGGATGCACCCGGCCAAATGCTTCGCGGCCGACGCCTTCGCCCATGCGAAATTCATCGCGCTCGGCGGCGAGGCGAAATCCCTCTTCACCGCGGCGGGCGTCAGCGAATTTGACGATGGCGTGTTCGAGCTTGCCAAGAAAGAAGACTGCGCCGGATTTGTCGAAGCCTGCGGCCAGCTCCGCTTCTGGGAGCGTCAGGCCTAAGGACCGCCCCCTGCGGGCGGGCGTCGAACGTCCCATTCTTCGACGCCCGCCCCCCGATTTGCACACTGTCGTAATACCGACGTATTACCGACGCGCCACCGACAGGCCATTTTCGGCCCTTTCGGCCCTAGCTCGCCAGACTATAGGCGTCGGTCCCGAACTCGAACCCGGGGTCGAAACAGGCACAGATGATCCGCACCGTCGCACTGTCCGAGGCACAGAGCGTCGCCCCCTCAAGCCGCCCAATCCCCGGCATATCCCGCAGGATTTTCCGCGCCCGCCGCAGCAGGCTGTCGAGCGATGTGTCATGCCGCGCCGACACCTCGGCAAGGTCCACCTCCCCCTGACACATGAGCCGCTCGATCACGCAGGCCACGAGCCGGTCAGTCGCCGAATAGCAATGCCCCCGCGACGTCGCCGGCCCACCCGCCGCCACCCGTGCCTGCCANAGCCCGGTGGCCGCGATATTCTGNGCAATCCCTTGCGGCAGCGACGAGATGGCNGAGGGNCCAAGACCGATCAAATATTCCGTNTTATCCGTGGTATAGCCCTGAAANTTGCGCCGCANNTGNCCGGTTTTCGCGGCCCGCGCCAGCGCATCCTGAGGCCGCGCNAAATGGTCGATCCCGACCGGCACATAGCCCGCNTCGATCAGCACCTCCCGCGCNCGNGCNGCCANCGCCAGCCGCNCCTCCGGCCCCGGCAGCGCCGCCTCGGGAATGATCCGCTGACGCCGCGCCATCTGCGGCACATGCGCATANCCATAGAGCGCCAGACGGTCCGGGCCGAGCCCGATCACCGTCTCCANCGTGGCGAGCAATGTGGCCTCGCTCTGATNGGGCAGCCCATAGACCAGATCGAAATTGACGCTGCGCACACCGCGCTTGCGCACGCTCTCGACCAGCGCCNTGGTCGCGGCAATGCTCTGCTCNCGCCCAATCGCCGNCTGCACCCTGGGGTCGAAATCCTGCACCCCGATCGACACNCGGTTCATCCCCAGATCCCGCANCGCCTCNACCCGCGCATCGTCGCAATCNCAGGGGTCGATCTCGACCGAAATCTCNGCCNCCNCCGNGATCGCAAACGCCTTGTGCAGCTGNTCCGACAGCCGCCCGATCCGGTCCGGNGACAGGATCGTCGGCGTGCCGCCGCCAAGGTGCAACCGCTCGACCTTTTGGCCCTCTCCGAGCCGCCCGCGCAGCTGCGNAATCTCGAGGCCCAGATGNTCCAGATACCGGTCAATCGGCGCATCGCCCTTGGTGCCTTGNGTCCGNCAGGCNCAGAACCAGCACAGGCGGCGGCAGAANGGCACATGGATATAAAGCGACAGCGCCGCNCCCGCAGGGATCTCGGAGATCCACTGATGGGCCAGGGCGCCATCCACCGCCGNGGTGAACCGNTTGGCCGGGGGATAGCTTGTGTAACGCGGCACGCGCGCATGGCGAAGGGCGGAGGCAAGAGCAAACTGTGTCATGCCCCCACCCTGCCCGCCGCGTNNCCTTGTCGCATTGATGCAGATCAACAAAGGCCATAGGACNGTGNCATGAACATGCGACTCTCCAAAACGGCCTGTAGCGACTGTCCNATCCGGCATCGGGCGGTCTGTGCCGAATGCGATACGGACGAGCTNTCGATCCTTGAAGGCATCAAGAGCTANGTGACCATCCCGAGCGGCGGCAGCATCGCCNTCGCAGGCGAGCCGCTGCATTATCTCTCCTCGGTCGTGACCGGCTGCGCCACCATNTCCAAGACNCTCGAAGACGGGCGGCGGCAATTGGTCGGCCTCTTGCTGCCCTCGGATTTCATCGGNCGCCCCGGCCGCGCNANCCAGNCTTTCGACGTCGAAGCGGTGAGCGACGTGACGCTCTGCCGGTTCGAGCGCAAGGCGTTNGAGGGCATCGTCCGCNCCTCGCCCAATGTCGCGCGCCGCCTNCTCACCATGACNCTGGACGAGCTCGACGTCGCCCGCGACTGGCANGTGCTCTTGGGCCGGCTGAGCGCCCGCGAACGGGTGGCGCATTTCCTGCTGAGCCTGGTGCGCCGCGAAGCGAGCGACAGCGGCGCCGATCTGGTCTCGGGCGCGATCACCCTGCANCTGCCGCTCTCGCGCGANATGATCGCGGATTACCTCGGCCTGACGATCGAGACCACCAGCCGCCAGTTCACCGCCCTGCGCCGNGANGGTCTNATNGANAGCNNCTCGGCGCGCCAGATCNTCGTGCCCGACCTCGCGCGCCTGATGCTCGAAACCATGGATGACGACGGCGGCACCATCGCCTGATCCGGGCCACGCCTGANCCCCNAACAGATTGAACGCCGCACCTGANCTGCNCCCGCCCCCCGCGGGCCGCNNATCCGCGCGCTCACNCCCCNGTCAGTGATTTTCCCCCGATTGATCCAAGTCAAAGCGGGCCGCGCCGCGCCATGCGACATAGCGNCCAAAAGGCATGTCCGTTGGGTCGACATGTTTCAACCAAGAGGGCTCCATGGCTGTCTTTCGAATGTCCCTTCTGGCCGTTGTNACCCTTCTCGCCGCCATCGCGGCGGANTGGGGGCGCGACCTGGCCTATTCCTTTCATGCGCTGCTGATCATGGCGATTGCGGCNGGTCTCTTCATCTGGGAACTGCGCCGCTATGACGAACCCGCGCCGGTGGTCGACCGCTCNGGCTATATGGATGGCCCGATCCGCGCCGGCGTCATNGCCACCGCCTTCTGGGGGCTCGCGGGCTTTCTCGTNGGCACCTTCATCGCGTTTCAGCTCGCCTTCCCCGAGCTCAATTTCGACTGGTCCGANGGGCTCGCCAATTTCGGCNGGNTNCGGCCNCTGCACACCTCGGCGGTGATCTTCGCCTTTGGCGGCAACGCCCTGATCGCCACCTCNTTCTANGTGGTCCAGCGCACCTGCGCCGCCCGGCTCTGGGGCGGCAATCTCGCGTGGTTCGTGTTCTGGGGCTATCAGCTCTTCATCGTGATGGCCGCCACCGGCTATCTGCTCGGCTCGACCCAATCCAAGGAATATGCCGAACCCGAATGGTACACCGACATCTGGCTGACNATCGTCTGGCTCGCCTATCTCGCCATCTTCCTCGGCACGCTGATCAAGCGCCGCGAGCCGCATATCTATGTGGCCAACTGGTTCTACCTCGCCTTCATCGTGACCGTNGCNCTGCTGCATGTGGTCAACAACCTGTCGATCCCGGTGTCGATCCTCGGCTCCAAATCGGTGCAGGTCTTTGCCGGGGTGCAGGATGCGATGACGCAATGGTGGTACGGCCATAACGCCGTGGGCTTCTTNCTCACCGCCGGGTTTCTGGGGATGATGTATTACTTNGTCCCGAAACAGGCNGGNCGCCCGATCTACAGCTACAAGCTCAGCATCATCCACTTCTGGGCGCTGATCTTNCTCTATATCTGGGCCGGTCCCCACCATCTCCATTACACCGCGCTGCCGGATTGGGCGGCNACGCTCGGCATGGTGTTTTCGATCATCCTCTGGATGCCCTCCTGGGGCGGCATGATCAACGGGNTGATGACGCTCGAAGGGGCNTGGGACAAGATCCGCACAGACCCGATCATCCGCATGTTCGTGGCCTCGCTCGCCTTCTACGGGATGAGCACCTTTGAAGGCCCGATGATGTCGATCCGCGCNGTCAACAGCCTGAGCCATTATACCGACTGGACCATCGGCCATGTGCATTCCGGCGCGCTCGGCTGGAACGGGCTGATCACCTTTGGCTGCCTCTATTTCCTGACGCCGCGCCTCTGGGGACGNGCNCAGATGTATTCGGTCGCCGCGATCAACTGGCACTTCTGGCTCGCGACCATCGGCATCGTGCTCTACGCCGCCTCGATGTGGGTCACCGGCATCATGGAAGGGCTGATGTGGCGCGAGGTCGACGCCCAGGGCTTTCTCGTCAACTCCTTCGCCGACNCGGTCGCCGCCAANTTCCCGATGTATGNGGTGCGCGCCACCGGCGGCCTCTTCTACCTCCTCGGCGGCNTGCTGATGATCTGGAACATGTGGATGACCATCCGCTCTCCGANATCGCACGCCGTCACGACCCCGGTTCCAGCGGAGTAAGCCGATGAANACGACCCCCACACNNACCCNACCACGCCACNGANGCCGGGCCAGCAAAGCCCCGGCCACAGCCCCGGCCCAAGCGNCGGCCCCTGCTCGACCGGCACGCCGTGCTGGAGAAAAACGCCTCGCTCCTGCTGGTCTTTTCCTTCCTCGTGGTGACCATCGGCGGCATCGTCGAGATCGCNCCGCTCTTTTGGCTCGAGAACACCATCGAAGAGGTCGAGGGCGTCCGCCCCTATAGCCCGCTCGAACTCACCGGGCGCGACATCTACATCCGCGAAGGCTGCTACACCTGCCACAGCCAGATGATCCGCCCGATGCGCGACGAGGTGGAGCGCTATGGCCATTACTCGCTGGCNGCTGAATCGATGTATGACCACCCGTTCCAATGGGGCTCGAAACGGACCGGGCCGGATCTGGCGCGGGTCGGCGGGCGCTATTCCGACGAATGGCATGTCGACCATTTCGCCAACCCGCAATCCGTNGTGCCCGAGAGCATCATGCCCAAATACGACTATCTCCTGCGGGCCGAGATCAGACCCACCCATATCGAGGATCTGCTGCGCACCCATGCCTTTGTCGGCGTGCCCTATAGCGAGGANATGATCGCCGCCGCCGCCGCCGATTTCCGGGTGCAGGTCGATCCCTATGGCGACAGTGACGGGCTGCTCGAACGCTATCCCGGCGCGCAGGTGCGCAATTTCGACGGCCAGCCCGCGCTCACCGAAATGGATGCGCTGATCGCCTATCTGCAAATGCTCGGCACGACGGTCGATTTCTCGACCTTCATCGCCGATGCCAGCCGCTGAGGAGCCCGGCCATGACCGATGTCTATTCNCTCCTGCGCGAATTCGCCGACAGCTGGGCGCTGCTGGTGCTCTTTCTCTTCTTTGTCGGGGCCTTCGCCTGGGTCTGGCGTCCCGGCAGCCGGGCGCTNCATGACGATGCGGCCCGGTCGATCTTTGACGACCCGGCCTCGCCCGAACCCGCGCCCACGCCCACCATCCGCCGCCTCCCCCCNAGCTGCGCCACAGGAGATCACCGATAATGTCCGAGAAACACGCGAAAAAGCCAGAGATCGAGACCACCGGGCATANCTGGGACGGGATCGAGGAATANAACAACCCGCTGCCCCGCTGGTGGCTCTGGACCTTCTACGCCACGATCCTCTGGGGGNTGGTCTACACCATCCTCTANCCCGCCTGGCCCCTGGTCGACCGCGCCACGAGCGGCGTGCTCGGCTGGTCGCAACGCGCCGTGGTCGCCGCCGACATCGCCCAGATGGAGGCGAGCCATGCCGATCTGCGCGCCGCCCTCATCGCCACCGATCTCGAAGCCCTGCCCAAGGANGCNGCGCTCCATCACTANGCGGTACAGGCCGGGGCCGCGCTNTACCGCACCAATTGCGCGCAATGCCATGGCTCGGGCGCGGCGGGGGCCGATGGCTATCCCAACCTGCTCGACGATGACTGGCTCTGGGGCGGCAGCAANGANGAGATCGCCTATACGATCCGCCACGGCATNCGCAACGAAGAGGANCCCGACGCGCGGTTCAGCCAGATGCCGGGCTTTGGCGANTTNCTNTCGCCCGAGGAGATCACCACCCTCGTCACCCATGTGCAGGCCCTGCCCGGCGGTCTCGATCCCACGACCGGCCCCGGCGGCCCGCTCTTTGCCCAGCATTGCGCNTCNTGCCATGGCACNGACGGGCGCGGNGACCGGGCGCAGGGCGCGCCGAACCTGACCGATGCGATCTGGCTCAACAGCTCGGATGACGCGAGCCTGCATCGCCTCATCTCGCAAGGCCCCTTTGGCGTNATGCCCGCCTGGGGCGACCGGCTCGGCGAACATGGGGTGCGGGCGCTCACCGCCTATCTGCANCAGCTNGGCGGCGGCGAAGACGCGGCCCCANAGGACGGAGTGCAGNNCGGAGTGCAGGACTGACCCCAGACCGCCACCCNCGTCACCGGAGGGGCGNGGCGCCCGCCCCGCCCCTCTTNNCNCCCGCTTGATCCAGATCAACGCGCCGCCGCGCCGCATCGGGCANAAGNGGCNGAGCGATAGGACCATCCCCATGANTGANATGAGCGACAGCCCCCCCTCCCTCTACGCCGCCCGCGAGCCGATCTTTCCCCGCCGCGTGCAGGGCGTCTTTCGGCGGCTCAAATGGCAGATCATGGCGCTGACCCTCGGCATNTANTACGTGACGCCGTGGCTGCGGTGGGATCGCGGCCCCGCCCTGCCCGATCAGGCGGTTCTCGTCGATCTNGCCCATCGCCGGTTCTACTTNCTCTGGATCGAAATCTGGCCGCATGAGTTNTACTTCGTCGCNGGCCTGCTGATCATGGCCGGGCTNGGGCTTTTNCTCTTNACNGCCGTGCTGGGCCGGGTCTGGTGCGGCTATACCTGCCCCCAGACCGTCTGGACCGATCTCTTTCTCTTGNTCGAACGCTGGGTCGAGGGCGATCGCAACGCGCGGCTGCGGCTGCACAAATCGCNCTGGTCNTGGCGCAAGTCCCGGCTGCGGCTGACCAAATGGGCGCTCTGGCTGATGATCGCGCTGGCCACCGGCGGCGCTTGGGTCTTCTATTTCGCCGATGCGCCCACGCTCTTGCGCGACCTCCTGACAGGCGANGCGCCCNCNGTGGCGTGGATNTCCATCGCCATCCTGACCTGCACCACCTTTGTCTTTGGCGGNTTCATGCGCGAACAGGTCTGCATCTACATGTGCCCCTGGCCCCGCATCCAGGGNGCNATGATGGATGANGGCACGCTCACCGTGGCCTATCGCACNTGGCGNGGCGAACCGCGCGGCAAAGGGCTCAAACGTCACGCCCAGAGCANCGCCCCCGAGGCCGAGATTTCCCGCGCCGCAGGCCCCCAGATCGGCGGCCGCTCGCCCGCCCTNCCGATGCANCGCCGCGACAGCGCCGCCGTGCTGCAGCCAAAGCCAGCCGCCGCCCCGACGNCCGAGCCCGGCGATTGCATCGACTGCAACGCCTGCGTCAATGTCTGCCCGATGGGCATCGACATCCGCGANGGCCAGCAGATGGCCTGCATCACCTGCGCGCTCTGCATCGACGCCTGCGACGAGGTGATGGGCAAGCTNGGCCGCCCGCGCGGGCTCATCGACTATATCGCNCTCTCGGACGCGCCCCGCGAAATGGCNGGGGCCNCGCCGCGNCGGCTCTGGCACCATGTGCTGCGNCCCCGCAACGTNNTCTATTTCNCGCTCTGGGCCGCCATCGGTCTGGCGCTGCTGATCGCCCTCTACCTGCGCCCCANGCTCGANNTNACCGTCTCGCCAGTGCGCAACCCGACCTATGTCACCCTCTCCGACGGCAGCATCCGCAACGCCTATGATCTGCGCCTGCGCAACCGCGAGGGCCAGACGCAGGAGGTGACGCTCCGCCTCACCGGCCCCGAGGGGCTCGNGCTCGCCATCGAGGGCGCAGAGGGCGCGATGATCCCCGTCGCCGCCGACAGCCAGCGCCAGATCCGCGCCTATGTCACCGCCGCCCCCGAGGCNCACGCCGCCAGCCGCGACCGCAGCGCCATCAGNTTCACCGTCGAGGATCTCGCAACCGGCGAAACCGCCGAAGTCGCATCCAGTTTCAATGGAGACCCGAAATGACCGACCGCAGGCTCACCGGCCGCCACGTGCTCGCCATCTTCACCCTCGGCTTTGGCACGATCATCNCCGTCAACCTGACCCTCGCCGTCAAGGCGGTGCAGACCTTCCCCGGTCTCGAGGTCGCCAATTCCTATGTCGCCAGNCAGAGCTTTGACGCCCGCCGCGCGGCCCAGGACGCGCTCGGCTGGCAGGTCACGGNACNCTANGANGNNGGCCAGCTGCTCCTGCGCGTCACNGACCGCGACGGCACGNCCATCGCGCCCNCCCGCTATGCCGCCACCATCGGGCGCAGCACCACCCGCGCCGCCGATCACCCGCTCGCCTTTGATGCCACGGGCCGCGCCGCCATCGANCTCGCCCCCGGCAGATGGCGCATNGACCTGCAGAGCNCCCCCGGAGANCCCCCCTTCACCCGCGCGCTGCATCTCGAGGTCGCGCCATGACCGCCGCCTGCCCGGGCTGTGCCGCCACCGCGGGCCTCGCCCAAGATAGCGCCCCCGCCCCGAGCAGCGCCGANCTGCTTNTGCACCTGCCCGACATCACCTGCGCCGCCTGTATCGCCTCGGTGGAAACCACGCTCNNNNCCCTGCCCGGGGTGCGCGACGCCCGGGTGAACCTGTCGCGCAAACAGGTCCGGATCAGCGGCCCGAGGCTCGACCCNGAGNCGCTGATCGANGCGCTGGCCCGCGCCGGNCACCGCGCCCANGANCTNCANGACGGGCTTNTGGCCGGTCAGNGCGACGAGATGCGCAANCTCCTGCTGCGCACNGGCGTCGCGGGCTTTGCGATGATGAATGTGATGCTGCTCTCGGTCGCNGTCTGGTCCGGGGCCGCCGAGACGACNGAGCAGATGTTCCACCTGATNTCNGCCGCCATCGCNCTGCCCGCCGTGGGCTTTGCCGCGCGCCCCTTCTTTGCCTCGGCGGCGACCGCGCTGCGCGCCGGGCGGCTNAACATGGATGTGCCGATTTCCCTCGCCATCCTGCTCGCNGCCCTNGTCTCGCTCATCGGTGCGCTGCAGGGCGCCGACCGGCACAGCTGGTTCGACGCCGCGCTGGCCCTCACCTTCTTTCTGCTGATCGGGCGCACGCTCGATCACGCCGGGCGCAGCGCCGCCCGTTCNGCCGCGGCCGAGCTTGCCGCGCTGCGCGNNCCNCANGCGCTGCGNCTCGGCCCCGACGGCCCNACCGTGGTNCGCGCCGACAGCCTTGTTGCAGGCGACATCATCGAACTGCGCCCCGGCGACCGCCTGCCCGCCGATGGCGTGGTCGAGGCGGGCCAGAGCGATCTCGACCGCGCCGCNCTCACCGGCGAATCCCTCCCCCACCCTGTCGCCCCCGGCGCANATGTCGCGGCGGGCGAGGTCAATCTCTCCGGCCCGCTCCGGGTCCGNGTGACCCGCGCCGGTCAGAACACGATGCTGAGCCAGCTGCAGGAGCTCGTCGCCACCGCCGAGATGCAGCGCTCGCGCTATGCCGGGCTCGCCGACCGCGCCGCGCGNGCCTATGCGCCGCTGGTGCATCTGCTCGGGCTGGCGGCGTTTCTGGGCTGGTGGCAGATGACCGGCGATGNCTGGCGNGCGGTGGATGTCGCCATCGCGGTGCTCGTCATCACCTGCCCCTGTGCCCTNGGCCTCGCGGTGCCTGCGGTCTCGGTCGTGGCNACNGGGCGGCTCTTTCGCAAAGGGCTCTTGGTCAAATCCCGCAGCGCGCTCGAACGGCTGNCCGAGATCGACCTCGTCGCCTTCGACAAGACCGGCACGCTGACCAGCGGCGTGCCAAGCCTCGCCAGCNCCCCGACNGATGCGGCGCTCNNCCTNGCCGCCTCTNTGGCCGCCGCCTCGTCCCACCCCTATTCCCGCGCGCTCGTCGCCGCCGCAGAGACNCGCAANCTCNCCCTCCTGCCGCTCACCGATCTGCGCGAACGCCCCGGCCTCGGGATCGAGGNCATGCACGACGGGCANCTCCTGCGCCTCGGCCGCCCCAGCTGGATCGGGGTGGAGGGCGACGGCGTGGCGCTCGACCCNGGCCAAGGCGCACCGGTGCTCTTTCGCTTTCAGGAAACCNTGCGNCCCGACGCCGCCGAGGCCATCNCGGCCCTGCAGCGCGCCGGTCTCTCGGTGGCGCTTCTCTCCGGCGACACCGACGCCCCCTGCCAGCATGTCGCCCGTGCCCTCGGCATCGCGCAGGTCCAGAGCGCCATGACCCCCGAGGCCAANGCCGCCTGGATCACCGCGCAAACCCAGGCCGGGCATCGCGTGCTGATGGTGGGNGACGGGCTCAACGACACCGGCGCGCTCTCGGTGGCGCATGGCTCNCTGGCGCTNGGCTCGGGCCTCGACGCGCCGCANAGCGCCGCCGATGTGGTGCTNCTCTCGGGNCGGCTGACNGAAATCCCCGCCCTNCTCGCCAGCGCCCGCNGCGCCACCGCCCGGATGCGCCAGAACATCCTGCTGTCGCTCGGCTACAATNTCATCGCCGTGCCNGTGGCGCTGGCCGGTCTCGCCACGCCCTTCCTCGCCGCGCTGGCCATGTCGCTCTCNTCGCTCACCGTCTCNCTCAACGCGCTGNGAAACCTCCGATGAACGTGCTCGCNATCCTCATCCCCGTCTCTGTCGGTCTCGGNCTTCTGGGGCTCGCCGGTTTCATCTGGACCCTGCGCAGCGCCCAATATGACGACGCCGACGGCAGCCGCCAACGCCTCCTTGACGANAGATGGGATAAGTCTCCCAAATCGTAACTCCCCTTATTCTCTTCGCAATCCTTGCGGAANGACCGCTATATCATCGCNAAATTTCGGGGGATNACCGCCTCNAAGACGCGATCGATNCCACATNCCCCGCCNTCCTANACNGGCGCGCTTACGGCGTCATTCTGCCCCCAGCCAGAACAGACCCCTTCTGGAAAGCGGGGATTGATCCAAGAGGCCATGCGCATATATNATGNGCATGAAAGNGGTNATTCNATGCGCACACANTCCGNTCCNAAGAAACCCACCAATCTGTCCCTGGATCAGGGACTTTTGTCCGAGGCGCGGTCCTTTGGTGTGAATCTCTCGCAAGCCGCAGAGGCCGGGTTACGCCNGGCTGTGAAGGACGCCAAGGCCGAGGCGTGGAAGCGTGAGAATGCCAAGGCGCTTGAGGCCTCCAACCGTTGGGTTGAGGAAAACGGCCTGCCGCTGGACGTCTACCGGCCCTTCTGATGGCGCGTTTTGATATCTATCCCAATCCGGTCGGAGCGGGCTATCTGCTCGATATTCAGGCCGATCTTCTGAGCGGCCTGAANACGCGCGTTGTCGTGCCTCTGATGCTCGNAGACACCGCNCCGGCTCCGGCCAAACGGCTCAATCCAGTGTTTGACATCCATTCGGAACAGCATGTGATGGTCACNCAGTTCCTGTCAGCGGTTCCGGTATCCATCCTGAGAACGCCCGTTGCGAGCCTNGCGCAGCACGACACCGAGATCACCGGCGCGCTCGATATANTTATGACCGGCGTNTGAAANCCCCTTCTTCTGTATCTGCCAATTGCTTACNGCGACCTGAAAAGCGGCATTCGGGTCTANGACAGACCTCATGACCTATCGGCTTCAAGTTCAGGGNTTCATNGGTTGAGCCACTTCGCCATTGAGGGCATCCAGACCGCATTCGCCCTGAGGCTGCGAGATGCCNCCGCCGATCAGGNCCCCTACTNNGCCCCGCTGTCTTCCAGGATGCCGGGGCTGACCTCTTCCCANAACGCCGCGATGTCATCGGCATTGAGCGGCGACATCCAGCCAAAGCGCTCGAAATCCGCGCGTTTGACCGGATCGCTGAGCTGATTGAGGAAAAGCCGCTTGTCCGCGTCGCGCTGCGTCGGCGTGCGCGCGGCAATCGCCTCNCGCANNCGCTGCAGCCGCCGCGCCCGCGGGCTCTTTGGCTCGGNCGCNGNNGCCTCCNCTGCCCCGCCGAAATCCCCGGCCAGCGCNGCGCTGAGATAGCCNACCATGCTTTCGACATTCTTGCGATTGCCGACATATTCNANCTTCGCCGCCACCTGCTCTTCGCCATGGGTCGACAGCCATTGCCGCGCCAGCCGGTCGCTCACCCCCATGTCGCGCAGCCGCGCATAGACCGGCCCGTGCCGCGNCCCGGCCCCNTCNTCGAGATCGAGAATGGCGAGCTGCGGGTTCTCGCTGATCTTGAACCGGATCTCNGTCACCACCCTGCCCCGTTTGCGGGTCTCGGGNACGATCACGATATTGCTNGTCTTGTTGACCTCGGCCACCGCCGGTTTGATCACCTTCGCGTTCAGATGCTTGTAGCTCTCATAATAGGCNGACCCATCGAGCCCCATCAGCCGCCGAAAAAGATCGAGCGACCACCAGCCCGACGACCCNGTCCGCACAAACCGGTAACAATTCTCATAAAGCGCCAGCGCGTGCCCGCTGGTGAACCGCCGCTGGATGTTGAGGTTGATCAGCGCAAAGACCTTGGGATCGTGCAGCTTCTCNGCCAGCGCCGAGGAATAGGCATATTCGCAGACGCCGCCCTTGAGCTTGGCATAGCTCAAGAGGCTCGACACGCCCCATTCCTGCTTGCCATCGGCATCGAGCATGTCCCATTCCGCCACCGTCTCGGCCAGCCCGCGCAGCGATTGNTTGAGCGTCTCGAAATCGTTNGAATTGTAGCCGATCATCATGCAAAGCGTGCGCGCNTCGATCTGGTGACTGGTCTGGCTGGTCAGCGTGTCATAGGCATTGAGCAAGAGCACATTGGACAGTTTACGCTGTAATAGGGTCANTTTTCCCGACACATGGATCGCCGCCACNTGTTTCTTCACCGCCGCCCGCCGCAGCGATCCGCTCAATTTATCGCGTGGAATATCCTCCATCGCCCTGCCCTCTCTTTTTTTGTTGTAGTATGCCTGTTCAGGCACCCGCTGACAATCACTGATCGGGTGCTTGAACCCTGTCTGACAGGGTCCCGTAAACGGGTNCCTATGNGATCGACCGCCGGATTTACNNNGCCNAAGAGCACCCGTTTACAGGACGCCCCCTGCCGCTATGCTGTCCCGATTCGGGGCAATCCGCGTTTATTAGGGTCTAACCGTGGCTTGGTGCCTGTAATCCTGCGAATCGGGCCCGCTGCGCCTGTATCCGGGCACCGCTCATCCTGCATATGGGGCCCATTGGTCCNGTATCCGGGTGCCTGACNNNATATAAGGCATTGAATAAAAACGATTTTTTCANCGCAAAGATTCTAAAATCCTAAAAGACTCTACAACTTTGCCGCTGCTTTTTTTCATCAGATTGATGAAATCAGGGCGAATTTNGAGCTTCCCGATTCACTCGCNGNNNTTCATGTGCGATAGATAGCGAAAAGTCTCGCAATGTAGCGCACATCTGGAAAGAANCAGGATGACAGCAGGCAAAGACCCCACCCCGCCCTATTTCAACATCGACCCGGCCGCCGCCGCCGCNAAGCTCTCCGAGCCTATCTCGACGGCCCGATTCGCAAAAGCCGCGGCNTTCGCCGCCCGTGGCCGCGAAGATCTGGCCAAGCGCGGCTATGCCCCCGATGGCAAGAAACGCCTGCGCCGCTTTTCCACCTGGGAGATCTGCAAATACCTGATCCCCGTGGCCCCCGCCCATTTCCGCCGGGTGCTCAAGAAACATCCCGANCTGCCGCAGGGCACNGGNGAGGGCAATTCGAAATGGTTCACCCTCGAGGACGTGCTGCGCCTGCGNCAGCATTTCGCCGCCGAAGGGGCCGCCGATCGCGAATATCTGCCGTGGCGNCCCAAGGGNCTGCCGGCCAAGATCATCGCCGTNTCGAACTTCAAGGGCGGCACTTCCAAGACCACGACCACCGCCCATCTGGCGATGTCCGCCGCGCTCGACGGCTACAAGGTGCTGGTGATCGANCTCGACAGCCAGGGCTCGCTCACCTCGATCATGGGCGGCGACGTGCCCGATGAATGGTCCACNGCCTTCCCGCTGCTGGCCAAGGATTACGCCCAGACGGTGCAGGCCGAAAACACCGTCCGCGCCGCCGCCGGNCAGCCCCCCCTGCCCTTCGACGAGACCCTGACCGAGGCGCTGACGGTTTCGGCGCGCGACATCATCCAGCCNACCCATTGGCCCAATATCGACCTGCTCGGCGCCCAGCTCAATCTCTACTGGGCCGAGTTTCAGATCCCGGTCTGGCGCATGGGCCTGCGCAGCTGGTCGCTCTGGGATGCCTTGACCAATGCCTTGACCGACGAACGCATCGTTGACGATTACGACATCATCTTTCTCGACACTCCCCCGGCGCTTGGCTACCTGACGATCAACGCGCTGGCCGCCGCCGACATCCTTCTGGTCCCGCTCGGCGCGTCCTTTCTGGAATTCGATTCAACGGGGCGGTTCTTCGACATGCTCTATTCGACNTTTGCCAGCGTGGAAGACGGCGAAAACGCCGTGCGCCGCCGCGATGGGCTGCCCGAGGTCAAGTTCGAATGGGATGCNGTCCGCGCNCTGATCACCCGGTTCGATGCCGGGCAACAGACCGATCTCGCCAATGTCATTCAGGCCTATTTCGGCGATTTCATGACCACCTANCGGCAGGANCTGACCGCGATGGTCGGCCANGCCGGCGAGCAGGTGAACGGCATCTACGAGGCCGATTACCGCGANTTCAACCGCGACACNTATGTGCGNGGCCGGGAAACATTCGACCGCACCTGGGCCGAGGTCAAGGAGCTGATCCTTGGCACCTGGTATCGCGATCAACAATCGGCAGAGGCGGCCCAACAGGGCGCCGGTGAGGAGGTATCGAACGATGGCTAAGCGCAGAAAACTTGAAACCCCNAGCGCCGAGGATCTGACCCGGATCGAAGAGGAGTTTCGCCGCGAAACCTCCGCCCGCCCCGGGCTGAGCCCCGGCGGCGCCGTNGCACCCATCGCCCAGGTCGCCGCCGACAGNGCCGCCCAGGTCGANACCGGCAGCCCCGAGATCCGCGCCCANCACGCCCATAACGCCGCCGAGGCGCAGCGCCTGCAAGAGGCNCGCGCCGAGGGTCTTCTGATGGCCGANCTGCCGCTNAANCAGATCGACCCNCATGCGATGATCCGCGACCGGATCGACCTAGCCGAAGACGAGATGATGGAGCTGCGCCAATNCATCGCCGCCAGCGGCCTGCGCCTGCCNATCGAGGTCTTTGAACTGGCGANCCCCCGNGACGATGGCGTGCGCTATGGNCTGGTCTCGGGCTATCGCCGNTACATGGCGGTGCANGCGCTGCGCGATCTCACCGAGGCCGCGAAATACGCCAAGATCCGCGCCATCATCCGCCCCCGGACCGAGGCCGACGCGGCCTTTGTCTCGATGGTCGAGGAAAACGAAGTCCGCTCCGAGNTGAGCCATTTCGAACGCGGCCGCATCGCGGTGATCGCCGCGCAGCAGGGCGCTTTCGTCAATGTCGANGAGGCGGTCAATCGGCTCTATGCCACCGCGTCCAAGGCCAAACGCTCCAAGGTCCGCTCCTTCGCGATGATCTTCGAAGAGCTGGGCGATATGCTGGCCTTCCCCGAGGCCCTGACCGAAAAGCGCGGGCTGAGCCTCGCCCANGGCCTGCGCGCCGGGGCCGAGGCGCGGCTGCGCGCCGCTTTGGACCTGCACCCGCCCGCCGATGCCGAGGCCGAATGGGCCCAGATCGACGCCGTCCTCGGCGCGCTCGACGCGCCCGCACGCGACAGCCGCCGCGGTGGNCGNCCNCGCAGCAGCNCGGCNGCCTCGGGCTGGCACGGGGCCGACACGCTCCACACCTCGGCCGGGATCACCATCCGCCGGATGCAGGATGACAAGGGCATNCTGCTGCGCTTCGAGGGCAGGGGGCTCGACAGCGANCTNATGGATTCGCTGATGCAGGAAATCCGCGCGCTCCTCGAAAAAGCCTGACAGGTTTCGCCGCGAAACCCCCTNGGGGCGCGGCGAANCCTTCCTNTCCCCAATCCCCGACACCATTGCCCGACATCCGCCATTGGCATATATTGCCAGCNAGGAGGCCGATGCCATGGTGACACGCAATGTCGTTTTGACGGAAAGTCAGGACCAGCTGGTTCAGGCTCTGGTGGCNTCNGGACGCTATCAGAACGTGAGCGAAGCCATGCGGGCCGGGCTGCGGTTGCTTGAGCANGAAGAAAGCCAGATCGCCGACCTCCGCCAAGGCCTGCTCGACGGGCTGGCCCAGGCCAAGGCGGGCGATCTTGCCGNGGGCAGCGGCGANGACGCGATCCGNCGGGCCTTTCGAAACGCACGCAGCCGCGCATGAGCCGAAGCTTTCGGCTGACCCGCCGCGCCGAGGCGAGGCTCGTCGAGATTGCCGAATGGACCATCGCCACATTCGGCGCGCGGCAGGCCGATCTTTACGAGGCAGAGCTTCTTGATCGTTGTCTGGCGATCCTCAACGGGCAGGCGCATAGCCGGAGCTGTTCGATCCTCGTCGATGATGCCGAAGACCTNCGCTATGCGCGGGCAGGCGAGCATTTTCTCGTCTATCTGGATCAGCCAGAGCAGGTGATCATCGTCGACATCCTGCATNCCCAGAGCGATCTTCCCCGCCATGTCGCCGCGCTNANGGCGCTTCGGTCCGACACCCTATAGGCCGANNCNCTAGAGCCCNGCGGCCTTGGTCAGGTTCACCCGGAACCGGTCGCGACGGCGCTGATAGCGGCGGGTCATTTCGGCNGAGGCATGGCCCAGCTGTTTCTGCACATAGCGCTCATCCACCTCTGCCGAACTGGCAAGACCGGCACGCAGGGAGTGCCCGGAAAAGAGCGCCAGCCGCTCTTTCTCGGGCAGCTCAGACCGCAGACCCGCCGCGCGCACCGTCCGTTTGATCAGCCGCGCCACATGCTTGTCGCTGAGCCGCCGGTCGCGGGCGCGTTTGCCATCCCGAGAGGTGCTGACGAAGACCGGGCCAAAGTCGATCTTGGCAAAATGCAGCCATTGCGTGAGGGCGTGTACAGGGCAGGTCTGTTCGCTCGACCCGCGGCCGATTTCGACCTCGCGCCAGCCGGTCTTGGCATTGAGCGTGAGCAACGCGCCCTTCTCCATGATCTCGATCCAGCCGCCCGAATCCGGCGTGTCATCCTTGCCGCAATCGAGGCTCACGATCTCCGAGCGCCGCAGACCCCCGGCATAGCCCAAAAGCAGCATCGCCCGATCCCGGAGCCCGCGCAGATCATGGGGCAGGGTGGCCACCATCGCGAGAATGTCCTCGGGCAGGATGGCCTCTTTCTGCACCGGGGGCCGCCCATGCCGACGCTTGATCCCGGCCAGCACAGAGGCGATGTGCCGCTCCTTGCGATCGAGCGTGATCCCCCGCTGCGCATAATTCCAGGCAAGGCCCGAGAGACGCCGCTCGATGGTGCTGACCGAGAGGGCAGGGGGGGTCGAGGCCAGATCCGCGAGATAGAGCCCGATCATCTCGGGCGAGGGTGGTAGTGGTTCGATGCCCTTCATCCGGCACCAGCGCGAGAAATGCTTCCAATCGGCGGCATAGGCCCGGTTGGTGTTCTCGGCGGTCGAGGCCTTGGCATAGTCCCGGGCGGTGTCGACCAGCCGGTCGAGCGCCCCGGACCCTGCCACAAAGGAGGGAGGTGTCAGAGCCTCGCCAGAGGCGGTGCCGCTGGCCTCTTCTGGCTGGGCTGAGGTCATTTCCGGGGCGTCTGGGCCTGATTTTTCATCTGTGTCTGACATGGGGCGGAGCCTAGTCCGTAACGTCCGATAATGCAAATGTATTGGACATGAAGGCGCCCAACAGGCTGGGGCGGTTTCTACAGTATATTGTGGCGTAAAGCGCCGCCGTGGGATAGTCTTGTGGCATGACATTTGCCCGACACGATCCAATCAGCGACCTGCCAAGCCTACCCCGGATGCCCGATTGGGTCACCTCCGCGCGGGCGGAAACCCTTGCAGATGTGGCGTTTTTGTCGGGCGCGGCGCTGGGCCAGCTGCATCTGGCCTTTGGGCAAGAGGCCGTGCCGCAGGCCTTGTGGCGGGACCGGTTGGCGCTGCGGGCGGCGGAGGCCTGTGTCACATTCTCCGGCCGGTCCGAGAGGGCAGGGGAGCTGCGTGACGCGCTCCACCTCTTGCGGCCCGGCGATCTGCCCGGCCCGGCGGGCGAGACCTATCTGGCCTGGCAGCGGGCGGCGGAGCGGCCTCTGTCGATCAGGGCGCTGCACCGGGCGTTGCCCAGGCTCGCGCCCGAGAGGATCGCGGCGTGGCTCGACGCAGGCAGCGCGGGGCAGGGGCCGGTGGCCCGAGCCGCGATGGTGCTGGAGACGGCCCTGCGCGCCGCGCCACGGGCGGAGGCCTCGGGCCTGATCTTCGCCGATGCGGCGCTGGCCCAATCGCTTGGTTGGGATCACTGCCTGCCGCTCTTGGCCGCGGGCCTCAAACGCGCCGATCTGCGCCGGAGCGGCGAGGCTCTGCATCTGGCCTGTCACCGCGCGGCACTCCTCTCGGCCAGTGAGGCCCTGCGCCTTGCCACTGATCTTGCGCGTCGGGCGGCGCAGCTGAAGGCGGTGGCGCCCAAGCTTCGGGCCAAGGGGGCCGGGGCGGCGGTCGAGATTTTCCTGACCCGTGATGCCGTGACGCCCGGGGCCTTGCCGCTGCCGGATCGCGCCGCGCGGCGGCTCTGCGATCGGTTGGTCGATCTCGGCGGGGTGCGCGAGCTGACGGGTCGCGAGAGCTTTCGGCTGTACGGGATATAAAGATGGCGAAGGACAGGCCCGAACCCGAGCTAGACCGCGAGTTACCCAATCTGCCGTCAGAGCTACGCTGGCGGGAATGGCTGCGGCGGATCGAAGCGGTGCTCTTTGCCTCCGCCACGCCGGTGCCGCGCGAGGATCTGGCGCGGGTGGTGGGGCAGGGGGTGTCGGTCGACCTGCTCATCGGGGATCTGGCGGAGGTATTGACCGATCGTCCTTATGAAATTGCCTGCGTCGCTGACGCCTGGATGTTGCGGACGCGACCGGCCTATGCGCCGGCGATCCGCGCGGCGGCGGATCTGGGCGATCAGCGCGTCGATCTGAATGAATTCGACATCGCCGTGCTGGCCGCCATCGCCTATCACCAGCCAATCACCCGCGACGGGCTCAAGGACATCTTTGGCAAGGAGATCAACCGCGAACTGATCGGCCGGCTGCACGCGCGAGAGCTCATCGGCACCGGACCACGATCCCCCCGCCGCGGCGCGCCCTATACGTTCGTGACGACCGAACAGTTCCTCGTGGCCTTCGATCTCGAGACACTGGCCGATCTGCCGGATCGCGAGCAATTGGCGGATGCGGGCGTGGGTGATGCGTAGTGAATAGAGCCTCGTGGACGCCGAGGTGGCGATCGTTGTGAAACAGGTATGTAAGATCTCCGATCTACTGATCGATATACCGCCCGCTCGCCTTCCGGGTCTCTTCGAACAGACGGATCTGGCGCAGTTCGCGACCATCCCCCTGCGCGACGACCGTCGCCAGAATCGCTTCGTTGAGCAACAACAAAGCCGAGTAGGAGAAGTAGATCGCTGGCATTTATTGATCAAATGCGCGGGACGCATTTGCGAGCACAGTGTCGGCGACAGCAATGAAATTGCGGATCAACGGGTTTGCCTCATCGGCGTCTTCGTTCCAAACAAGGCTAATATCGATGGTCTCATTCACGTCATCAATGGGGATTGCGACAATCCCTGGTGGTAGCGATTGACGGATTGCCGCGCCGTGCAAGGCGATACCGATGCCCGATGATAACAAAGCCATGAGAATAGGTAGGTCGTCGGCTTCGTCCACCACATTGGGCAAGAAGCCTTTGTGCGAGCATAGTCCATCAATCATGTTGCGGTAAGGCCCCCAGCGATCTCTGTTCCCGAGAACGAACCGCTCGCTGGCCAGTTCTGCGAGAGCAACCGACTTGCGTAGGGCCAAGGGGTGTTGGCGAGATGCTAGCAGCACGTAGTCCTCATGTGATACGCGACGCGATTGCCATGGGGGTATGCAGGCTAATGAGAAGGCAAACCCGAGATCTATTTGCCCAGCGGTGATCTGAGTCAACTGGTCGGTCGTAGAGAGATTAAATAGTCGCACCGACGACATCGGATAGAGCCGGTTGTACTCAAGAATGATCTCGGATATTGGCCCAAACGAAGCAAAAACCCCGTAACCGATCCGCAATTTTCCTGCGCCACCCGCGGCGGCGATGCGTGTCAGTTCTTCGGCGCGGTTCAGTTGATGGAGTGCTTTCGTGCCTTCGCGTTGTAGAACCTCTCCTGCCGGTGTGAGAAATACGCGGCGCCCTTCTCGGACGAACAACAGCGTGCCGAGATCATTTTCAAGTTCCGCGATCGAACGACTAAGAGCGGGCTGCGCCAGATTCAGTTCCTGCGCGGCCGCGCGAAAATTTAGCTTGTCAGCTACTTTCAAGAACCGCTCCAACCGAAGAGACTGCATGATAAATCCCAATTTGCGCTTTCGATTGATCGCACTTTGCGATCAATGCATTGAAAAACGATATTGGACGGCGTTCGATCTCTTTGCAATCGTAGTGGAAAGATTGATGGGGCGTGTCCCGATTTGGAGGAGAACACCATGAAGCGCAGACTGTTTCTGGCCGGAGCGGCTACAATTGGCGGCGGCGCGTTGTCAACGCCGGCTATTTCGCAAGGTCGTAAGGAATGGAAATTTCTCAGCTTCTGGCCAAAAGGTTTGCCCGGCGTGTGGGGTGAAATCGAGGACTTTACAAAGCAGGTTGCCGCGGCAACTAATGGACGTTTGTCTCTAAAAATTTATGGAGCCGGGGAATTGGTTCCATCGCTGGAGATAATGGATGCCGTAAGCGGCGGCTCGGCCGAAATGGGGCACGGCGCACCTTATTACTGGAAGGGTAAAGTCCCAGCTGCACAGTTTCTAGCCGGTATGCCCTTTGGCATGACGACGCAGGAAATGAACGCTTGGTATCGATATGGCGACGGTCAGGCGCTGGCTGATGAGGTTTACAGCGAAATGAACTGCAAGTTCATGCTTGGCGGCAATACTGGCGTGCAAATGGGGGGCTGGTACAACAAAGAAATCAACTCTCTCGCTGATTTCGAGGGCCTTAAAATCCGCATTCCTGGTTTGGGTGGCGAAGTGATGAAGGCCGCTGGGGCGAACGTCATGTTAGTACCGGGATCTGAGGCGCTGACAGCTCTCAGTACAGGTAATATCGATGCGGCGGATTGGGTCGGCCCTTACAACGACCTTGCTGGGGGGCTTTATAAGGCGGCCAGCTATTACTACTATCCTGGCTGGCACGAGCCGACGACTGTATTGGATAATTTCGTGAACCTGTCGGCGTGGGAGAGTTTGGACGACGATTTGAAAACGATCCTTCAGCAATGTTCAGCTGCGCTGAACGAGCGGCTGCTTAGCGGCTATGTCGCGCGCAACAATCAAGCACTGGCAACGCTGGTGGAAAAACATGGTGTTGAATTACGCAGGTTTAACGACGAGGTACTCGTCGGTCTTGGCAAGCTGTCGGTGGAAACGATTACCGCCATCGCAGATCAAGATCCGCTAAGCCGAAAGGTGTTGGATTCGATCATCGCATTCCGCAAGGATGCGTTGCAATGGTCTAAGCTGTCTGAGTTGGCCTATCAAGAAGCCCGAGCGCTCGATTACGGTGACTTCGAATGAATGAGATGGCCCAATCCACCGAAAGAGAGATGATCGTTTCTGTCATTCAGATCAACGCGAGCGACCGCGACAAGGAGGGGAACATTCAGAAGATTCTGGATTTTCTCGATGTTGCGGGCCGACGCGGGTCGGATCTGGTCGTGTTGCCGGAAACATTTACCGGTACCGGGCTGGGTGACAATGAAACCTATAAGGTGATCGCAGAAGAGATCCCTGGGCCTACTACGGACCGCATAGCTGCAAAGGCTGCCGAGTACGGCATGACGATTGTCGGCTCATTATATGAGCGGGGTCAGGATGGGGCGATACATAACACCGCCCCCGTCATTGACCCCTCGGGTAAGATCCAGATCAAGTACCGAAAATCGCATTTGTTCGATCCACTCAGTCGGCCGGACATTCCCCACGTTCACGAGTCCGAAAAAGTGACTGCGGGTAGCGAGTTGGTGATGGCTGAGACGAAACAATGCAAGATCGGCGTCGCTATATGCTCGGACCTGCGGTTTCCCGAGATATTCTTGAATTACGCGCTAAAAGGGGCTGAGATCGTCGTGGTTCCCACAGCATTCCTCGCCCCTCGCGCCGACCACTGGGAGTTTCTGCTGCGTGCACGTGCGACAGACAACCAATATTTTGTCATCGGATCGGGCATGTTCGGCACATTAGACACTGCACCAATCGGGTTTGTAGGCCGCTCCATGGTAGTTGATCCGTGGGGCGTTACACTTGCACAGGCGCCCGATCGTGAATGCTGTATCACGACGGTGATCAATCTGGATAATGTCCGGCAGGTGCGCAGCTGGTGGCCATTGAACGAACAGCGCAGACCCACGCTCTATAACGGCCTAAAACGTCAGGCATAATTGATGATTGAGCGCCTCATCACAGGTATCGAATGGCTGGTCGAATGGTCGGGCAGAATCGTGGCGTGGCTTACATTGGCTGTGGTGCTACTCGTTTGCGCCGTCGTGGTGCTGCGCTACGTTTTTGGACTTGGCTGGGCGTCTTTGCAGGAACTTTACGTTTATTGTCATGCCTGCGCTTTCATGCTGGGCGCCGCTTACACACTCAAACACCACGGCCACGTACGCGTCGATGTCATTTATGGCCATGTCGGTCCGCGCTACCGACGTGGGGTCGATGTGCTGGGCAGCTACCTGCTGCTGATCCCAATTATGGGCTGGATATTTTATACTTCTTTGCCTTTTGTCGCAGATTCTTGGTCGCGTCTCGAAGGTTCGCATCAAAGCGGAGGCTTGCCAGGTGTTTTCCTGCTCAAAACAGTGATACCGGTGACCTGCGCGTTGCTAATTCTTCAAGGCATTTGCCTTGCCTATCGCGCGGCAACCGGCGGTGACGATACTTCGCCGGAGACACCTGATGCCTGAGCTGTTCCTCAACGATATTCTTAGTATCACGATGTTTATCGGGGTCATCACCATCGTACTCTTGGGGTACCCCGTCGCTTTCGCGCTGGCGGGCGGTGCATTCGGTTTTGCCATGATCGGGGCGATGGCGGGCGTATTTGATACCTCAATCCTCGGGTTCCTTCCGTCGCGCGTCTACGGCGTGATGACGAATGAGGTGCTGGTGGCAATCTTGTTGTTCGTGTTTATGGGCGTGGTGCTGGAAAAATCTCGCATAGCTGAAGAAATGTTGGAAGCCATCGGTTTGGCATTCAGGCAAGTTAACGGCGGCCTCGGTTTTGGTGTGTTGATTGTTGGAATGCTGTTGGCAGCCTCTACTGGTATCGTCGGCGCAACAGTAGTCACCATGGGGCTACTGTCTCTGCCCACGATGATCCGGAATGGGTATAGCGTACCACTGGCGACCGGCATAATCTGTGCCAGTGGCACACTCGGGCAAATTATACCGCCCTCGATCCTGTTGATCATCCTTGGTGATCAGCTATCAAGCGCATATCTAAAGGCGATGCAGGAAGCGGGCAATTTCGGCTTTGATCCCCTAAGCATTATTGACCTCTTTGCGGGCGCGTTGCTGCCAGGATTGATGCTGGTGGGAATATATGCGGCCTACCTGCTATTACTTGCTATCTTTTGTCCGCGTACCTGCCCGCCGATGCAAACAGTAGGCTCGCGCACGTCGATCTGGCGGCTTGCGATAGTCATGCTGCCGGCCTTGTGTCTGATCCTCATCGTTCTTGGATCGATCCTCTCGGGTATTGCTACCCCCACCGAGGCGGCTGGTGTGGGCGCTGCCGGAGCCCTAGTGATTGCGGCTTTCAAGGGTCGGCTGTCTCTTCCGGTTTTGACACAAATCACGCGCTCTGCTCTGATCGTCACGAGCATGATTTTCATGATCTTTATCGGCGCCTCTATATTTTCTCTGGTGTTCCGCGGCTTTGGCGGGGACGAGCTGGTCGAGCGTATCTTGACCTCATTGCCAGGGGGCCGCATTGGTGCCATCGCATTTGTGCTGATCTTGATGTTCGTAATGGGATTCTTTCTGGAATACGCCGAAATCGTCCTGATCACGATCCCCATCGTCGGGCCGGTTATCTTTCAAATGGACGTGGACCCTATCTGGTTCGGTGTCATGGTCGGAGTGACGTTACAAACATCGTTTTTAACTCCACCATTCGGTTTTGCGCTATTCTATCTACGCGGCGTTGCGCCAGCTGGAGTTACGACGGGAGCGATCTATCGCGGTATTATCCCATTTGTTCTGCTACAGCTTCTCGCCGTTTGCCTATTGATGGCATTCCCGGTAATCGTGACATGGCTTCCCGGTACGGTCCTTTGATCGGGGACCTTTCGAAACCGCGGGTTGAAATCAAGAAGGTGAGGTAATCTCGGCTTCCAAGGATCACTGCTTTGGAGGCGGAAATGCACTGGCGGATTACTGGCAGCCGTTGTCGCGATTGGGGACGGTTATCGCAAGGAATTCATGATCGAGAATGATCTTGACGGTCTGGCTGACGGGAAGCTGGGCTGCTCGGCCAACGACGGCAGGGCAACCATGAAAGAGGTTCAGAAGTTCACTATCGAGCGGCAGCTGGATCGATATAGTGCCATGGGACCTCGTTCTCGTCGGCCCATTTCAGGATCGTCCAACTGGTGAACTCTGTCTTGTTATCACTGACAATGCAGCCGGGCTTGCCCTATACCCTGATCAGGGCGCTCAGCTCCCGGGCAACCCGCGCCCTGGACAGACTGGGGTTCTGGTGCAAAGTCTGAAGTAGGTTGAGCGAGGCCGTCCTCTGAACACTATTATGCCGCGAGCGCAGCAAAAGTCTGGGAGGCCGATGCACCGTTGGTCGGGATCTGCTTCTTGCGGATCATGTGAGCGGGCTCGATTCCGGCGATGGTCGCAGCGGCCGAATGGAAGGCCTTGAAGCCTATCATCGGGCGCGTGATCAGCTTGATGAAGCGGTGATCCTGTTCGAGAACGTTGTTCAGATATTTGACCTGCCGGATCTCGACTGCGCGACCGCCGCCGGTGAATTTCTGGATCACGTTGACCGCCTGCAGACCAGCCAGGTTCGCGCCGCTATTGTCGATGACGACCCGATCCGGCAGGCCGTTCGTGGCGATCGCTCGCTTGAAGAAGCGCCGCGCAGCCGCAAGATTGCGGCGCTCAGACAGCTGAAAATCAAGCGTTTTGCCATTCCGGTCAATCGCACGGTAGAGGTAGGTCCAGCGCCCCTTCACCTTGATGTAGGTCTCATCCATTCGCCAGGATTTGGCCGTCGGCCGCTTCCTCGCCTGGGCCCGATCGGCAATGAGCGGCGCGAACTTCACCACCCAGCGGTTCAGCGTGGCGTGGTCAACGCCGATGCCGCGCTCTGCGAGGATCTCCTCGAGGTCGCGGTAGGAGACGGCGTAGCGGACATAGAAAAACACTGCATGCAGGATCACCGATTTCGGATAGTGTACGCCCTTGAAGTCGATCACGCCGAAAGCCCCCTGCCAACCATCTGAGAACGCTGACAGATCAGCCAGCCGGAGGGAACCGAAAAGTTTGCGACAGATCCAAGTTGCACAGCACCAATCCCTTGGAACGCGTCAATAAGGAGATCAAGCGGCGCACCAATGTCGTCGGTATCTTCCCCAACCGCGAGGCCGTCATCCGGCTCGTCGGGGCGCTCATGCTGGAGCAAAATGATGAGTGGGCCGTCTCCCGCCGCTACATGCCGGTGGAAAAGCTGACCGCTCTGTGCAAACATGAAGAGGAGACGGCCATGATCGCCGCTCAGTGAACGAGCACCACCAGCTATGAAGAAGCAGGTGGACGCCAGTTCCTACACCACTCCCCGGGACACTACCTCCAAAGCCAACGTGGCTCGGATCGTGGCAAGAACATTCTGTTGATTGTATGGGGCGGATAGCGCATGATATCTAATCATGTCTGAGTTTGTGACATTCAATCTGATCCGAAGAAGGGCGAGAAATGGCCGCGTTACATTCTGGATGGGCGTGGTTTTCGTGCTCGCAATGTTCGCAATGTACGCTGCGTCAACAATCGCGAGTTTTTCCTTCCTAGTTATTAGTTTCCCAGGGGCCGACGTGGATATCGGTCCCGCAATCATCGGGACGGTGGGATTTCTCTGCGTCTATCTCGGTCGACGCGTGAGCCGCGAACTTGTCGAGTATTCCGCATCCCAAGCTAATGCTCTGTTGCCGATGGCGCGCCAAGGGGATCAGACGGCTCGGGCCGAATATGACTGCTACCTGAAGCTTTGGTACCGGCTGGCCAAGGGGAGGTGGATCGCTAAACTGCTCGGATGGGTGCTGACCCTTGTGGTGGGTGCCGCACTGGCAGGCAGCGCCGCTTGGCTGTTCGTTTCGAGACCAGATTTTGAGGAGCGTGACGTATTGTTTTGGGCGGCCATTGTCGGTGCCACCTTTATGATGGTACGCCTTTTTCTCGATTGGCCGGGGCGTCCGCCAAGGTTTGGTAAACAGTTATAGTGCATACTGCATTGGACGGGTTCAGTCGTGCGGGCATTGCCAAGTTGTCTGTTTGAGGCTGAGCTGCCCGAGGGTTTCCGGCTCATGGCTTCATGGCTCGAATGCATCTGCCCGAGCGTGGCGATAGGATGGGGCGGTGAGGCGATAGCGGCGTGGTTTGAAGACGATGTTGATCTGGTCATGGGCGGCAAGGAAACGCTGCGCCTGTCTCGGGGATTTGAACCGTCCCATGATTTTCTCACGCCTTCGGGTCGGCCTGTGACTGTTCTCGATCCGGTTGTTGAGGCCCTTGTGGGCCCGATGGTCAGCACCAGGCGCCAAGCGCTCGATCGGCTTGGTATAGCTGCGCAATTTGTCGGTGATGACCACCCTCGGCAGGCCAAATTGAGCGATCAACCGTGGCAGGAAGCGTTTGGCGGCTTTAGCATTGCGGCGCGTCTGAACCAGGATATCCAGCGTGTCGCCACTCCCATCGACGGCCCGCCACAGCCAGTGCTTCACGCCGTTGATCGGGACCACGACCTCATCCATATGCCGCTTGTCGTTCGGACGCGGCCGATCCCTGCGGATGCAGGCGGCAAAATGCGTACCAAACCGATTAACCCAAATGCGGATCGCTTCGCGGCTGACGATGACGCCCCGCTCCGCCAAAAGATCCTCGACGTCCGCCGTGCTGAGTGCAAAGCGGTGGTAGGCCCAGACTGCATAGGCGATGATCTCACGGGGAAAACGAAAGCCCTTCAGGCGCGGCATCGACGACGGTATCTTCATGCCCCAATCTCTACCCACAGCAGATGCCCCAATCAACTTGGCAATGCCGTCCTGACCCTAACCGCAAAAAACTCCGCTCGCCAATAGCGAACAGAGCAACCCATTTTATTGTGAACATCGGCTAACTATGTGCCATTTCTAATCTTCTTTTGATACGCGTGGATGCGCGTTTTATGGTCTGGCGATTGAAAAGCCACTGTCTGCATGAACGGATCATAGGCCAGTGCACCGTGCAAGCTGGTATTGACGGCGTTTCGCATAGCGATTTTGGTCGCAGATGCGGAAAGTGGTGAATAGGACAACACGATCCTTTCTGCGGCCCCGCGAACATGGCTCATTAAGTTCTCTTTGGGGACCACTTTGGCAAATAGTCCCAATCTTTCGCACTCGTCCGCTTTGATCGATGCGGCGGTGTAAGTGTAATAATTGGCGCGGGCCGGTCCCAAGTGTTGCGTGAGTAACCAAGAAACGCCGACATCACTTGCGGCCAATCCAAGCAACCCAAAAAACAGATCATATCGCGCAGTGTCAGACGCAATCGCGAAATCACATGCCATTGCAATTCCAACACCCCCGCCAATTGCGGGGCCATTCACAGCTGCAATGACCGGGACTCGAAAATGATATAGGCGATCGACTACCTTATTATACCCTTGCAACAATGCTAAATCCTGCTCAATGGGTTGCGGATCAGGGCCCATAATTTCAAACAAATTTCCGCCGCCGCAAAAGACAGAGCCTGATCCCGTTAGGATCAAGACTCGAAGATCCGGCATTTCATCTATTTCGTCCAACGCTGCCAAACATCCACGGGTGAAGTCCTTACCCAGTGAATTGACCTCTTTCGGCCAATTAAATGTCAGCGTGGCGATTCCATTATCGCAGGAAATAAGAAACTTCTCGTCATCCACGATTCCAACCTCCCATTTTCACGATGTCGCCACCAAGAATCTCGCGCGCGATTACAAGCCTCTGGATCTGGCTGGTGCCTTCACCGATCTGGTACATTTTGACGTCGCGCAGGTACCGCTCTACCGGGAAGTCCCGAAGGTAGCCGTGGCCACCGTGGATTTCGACGGCGCGATCACAGCATTTCAAACCGATTTCAGCAGCGAAATACTTGGCCATAGAGGCTTCGATCTTGACGGATTTTCCCATATCGAACATTCGGGCCGCGTTCATGACCATGGCACGGGCGGCCTCGATTTCGGCGGCCATCTCGGCAATTTGAAAGGAAATTCCTTGGTAAGCGCCGATCGGTTTGCCAAATTGCAATCGTTCCTGGGCATATGTCACAGATGCCTCAAAAGCCGCGCGCGCCAGACCGATACAGGTCGCGGCAACTGTCAATCGGCCCTTGTCTAGAGTACTGGCGAAGAACCGGAACCCTTTTCCTTCTTCGCCAATCAATGCCTCGGGTTTCAGTTTTACATTGTCAAAGTACAACGTACATGTCGGTGATCCTTTGCAGCCCATTTTCCTGTCCGGCTGCCCATTGGTGAAACCCTCCATGCCGCGTTCCAGAATGAAGGAGGAGACTCCGTTTTCTGTCCGCGCTGTGGCGACATAGGTCTTTGCCACGGTCCCATTGGTGTTGAACATCTTGCTGCCGTTCAAAATCCAATGCTCTCCGTCCCAATGGGCCTTGGTTTTTGGAGCCCCGGCATCCGAACCGCCCGACGGTTCGGTTAGGCCAAATGCGCCGATTGTTTCGCCACTGGCCAAACCGGGCAAGTAGCGCTCTTTCTGTGCTTTGCTGCCGCCGTCAATCAAAACATTGGTCGACAGACCGATATGCGCCAGAACGGATGCAGCGATACCGCCGCTGGCCCATGCGATTTCTTCGATGACAGTACAGATCGATGTCAGGTCAAGTGCAGCACCGCCGTATTCTTCTGGTATGCCCATGCCCAGATATCCTTCGCGGCCAAGGGCGGCGAAAATGTCTTCGGGGAATTCATCGTCTTCGTCGACCTGAGCGGCACGTGGAACGATCTCTGCGCGGCAAAAATCGTGCGCTGACTCCCAGATCTGAAGTTGTTCGGGGCGCAGCCCGTATTTTTCTACTGCATTCAGCATGTGGTAAACCTCGTAGAGTCCTTTGTATGACTGTCAGACTTTCTGATAGCGTTTGCCGGGGGCTGGCAGATCGAAGACCCCCTTGTTCAACCATTGCGCCCCATCGGCAACGAGCACCTCACCGCTGATGTAGTTGGCCATGGGACTGCAAAGGAACAGGCCGATTTCCACGGTCTCTTCGACCGTTTCGAACCGACCGGACGGAATGGTGTCCAGGATGCGTTGCCGTCCCTTTTCGGTTGGCCAAAGGGCGGTGCGCGATTGCTCGGTGTCGATGAAGCCGGGGCAAAGGCAGTTCACCTGCACGTTCCGATCACCCCATTCCACCGCAAGGGTTTGTGACAAGGCGATTACCCCCGCCTTGGCCGCAGCTGACGGGGCAGAACCTGGCCCCCCGAACCATGCATAGGCCGCAGATATCGACAGGACCTTGCCGCTGCCCCGCTCGACCATGTGTTTGCCCGCTTTGAGCGTACAATAGGCCGTGCCGTTCAGCACGATGTTCACGATGGCGTTCCATCCGTTGGGAGAGATTTCCTCAGCCCTGGCGACGAAATTGCCGGCGGCATTGTTGATCAACACATCAATCCCGCCTTCGTCGGCGATGACCTTGTCCATCTGTTCGGCCACCATTTCGGCATCGCGAATATCCAGCGGGCATACAACGGCGCGGCCGCCTGCCTGTGCGATTTCATCCGCCACTTCCTGCAACAGGGCCTCGCGGCGACCGGCAAGGATCGGGATCCCGCCAAGCTCGGCTGCGCGCAAGGCAAAGCCCCGGCCAATCCCTGTCCCGGCGCCAGTGATGAATATGCGTTTCTGGTCGAATGTCCCCTTGGCCAGCATGGGCAAGCTCCTGTGAGAAGTGTTGGAAGGTGTGGCAAACGCTGGTGTCAGCGCAGGTAACCCTTTGGATCGACCCTCTGCCGTAACAGGGACAATTCCTGCTGGGTCGGGGGGATCGTGATCGGCGTATCGGACCCCGCCCCAAGGTCGAAGCCCGTGTTTTCCACGACCTCTGCGACGGAACTGTGCGGATGCACGGACCGGATCCGCATCCTCAACGTGGATGGGTCGAAATCAAGCACCGCCAAAGGCGACACACATAGGTGCGGCCCGCCCGTCAATCCTGCTGCGGCATAGCTTTGGGGGCCATCCAAATAGCCAGGCGATGTGATGAAATCCACCCGTTCAACAAAATTGCGCCGCGTGTGAACCGTTGGGCAGATATAGAAACGTTTAGACTGGCCCGCATAAGAGATATTGGCAGCCCCCGGCCCGCGCATTTTCGGATCATGAAACGTGCCACCAGTGAAGTGTAGGTTGATGTTGCCGTGCGCATCAATTTGCAATCCGTTGTGAAAGAAGAAATCCAACCCCCGATGTGAATGACCGAAAAGCTCCAGAAACGTCTCGGCCGCTTCGCAGGCACCAAGAGCGCGATCATCCAGCATCGACGGCCACAGCTGCGTCGGGTTCGGATTGACGAACATTTCGCCCGCAATCTGAAGGTCTGGCGCATGGGTCAGCCGGGCCAGCAGGATCGCCGCCATCGGAATGGCGGCCGCCGC